>CAZETM010001465.1:0-2075 GCA_964514885.1 uncultured Polyangium sp.
GGTGGGTGCCCGAGTGGGCATGGCCCTTCTTGATGATCAGGAAGGTGGGTGCCCGGGTGGGCATGGCCCTTCTCGGTTTCCTTCTCGCCCCATGCCCCGAGGACACGACGGCTGCACACGGTACATCAGCTCCGTTGACACGACTTGAAGGACTCGATCAATGGATCACCCCAGTGGATCAAAATGGATCGTTTACAGCATTTACATCCAGCACGGACTGCGCTATTTGCCCAAACCCAGAGTTTGGCACGGAACTTGTTGAACGCGAGCGCCAGATCCTTTCAACCAATCGAAAGAACCAGCTTCATGCGATCCCCGACTCGATCACGATGGTTTTACGGCGTCGCCGCCGCTGTAGCGGCATCGATCGTCGCCGCCCAGCCAGTTGCGGCGGAAGAAAACGTTGCACTTCAGCGCTTCCAGCCCGCCCCTGCAGGCGACCGAATGTTTGGAGTGCAGTCTCCATACGCAGCCGGAGATCGCACACTGCATGCGATGTTGCTAGCCAACTACGCTCATAACCCGCTCGTGTTGCGTCAGGATGGCGAGACTGTCAACGCGGTCGTCTCCAGTCAGTTCCTCTTGCACGCCAACGTCAATTTTGCTGTGTCGAATCGGTTCGCGTTGAACCTCGACCTGCCCTTCTCGCTCCAACAAGCAGGCGACAACCCCACGGGGTACACGTCCCCGACCGGTGCGCAGCTCGGCGATATCCGCCTCGGCGCTCGTGTCAACGTTTTTGGTGGCTACTTCGACGCTTTTCAGCTTGCGGTCGCAGGGTATGTGTTCCTCCCGACGGGCGCCTCCGCTGACAACTTGTACCTGAGCGACGGCGAAGTTCGCCCCATGCCGATGGCGATCATCGGCGGACGCACCGACGCGTTCGTGTGGTCCGGTAACTTCGGTGCTGAAATCCGTTCGACGTCTATAGAAAACGGCATCACGAAGGGTACCTCGTTCAACGCCGGTATTGGCGCGGCGTTGCTCCTCGGACCGCAAAAAGAAGGCCAAGTCGGCCTCGAGTTTTCCGGATCGATCATCCCCAACGATCTGGCCACCAACACGCTGAACGCCGAGATGCTCGGCAACGTGCGGTATCGATTCTTGAAGAACTTCGAGGCTGGCGTGGCCGCTGGTCCAGGCTTTGCGAATGGAATCGGCACGCCGGCCTTCCGCGTGCTCGGCATGATCTCGTACACGCCCGAACAGGTAAAGCCGCCGCCGCCTCGCACCGACAAGGACAAGGACAGCTTCTTCGATGATGAAGACGCGTGTCCCGAAGTAGCGGGCATCAAGGACGCGGACCCGAAGAAGAATGGCTGTCCGCCTCCGCCCGATCGGGACAACGACACGATTCTCGACGCGGTCGACGCGTGTCCGGACGTCGCTGGCAATCCCAACGCCGATGCGACGAAGAACGGCTGTCCGCCTCCGCCCGACAAGGACGCTGACGGCATCATCGACGCGGTCGATGCGTGTATCGACGTCGCTGGCGTGGCCAATCCGGATGCCAAGAAGAATGGCTGCCCGCCCGACAAGGACAATGACAGCGTTCTCGACAAAGACGACGCGTGCATCGACATCGCGGGTCTCAAGACGAGCGATCCCGCGACAAACGGTTGCCCCGGCGATACCGACGCCGATAGCTTCCGCGACGACAAGGATGCATGTCCGACCGAGCCGGGCGTAGCCTCGCGCGACCCGAAGAAGAACGGCTGTCCGGAAATTCGCATCACCAAGACCGAAGTCATCATCCTCGACCGCATCGAGTTCGAGACGGGCAATGCGAAGATCCTGAAGGCCAGCGATCCGCTGCTCGACAAGATCGCGAAGTTCTTGAAGGATCACCCCGAGCTGAAGAAGGTCGAAGTGCAAGGGCACACGGACAATCAAGGCAAGGAGAAGCTGAACCAGACGCTATCGGACAACCGCGCGAAAGCCGTGCTCCAAGCGATGGTCAAGCGTGGCATCAAGGCTCAGCGGATGGTCGCGAAGGGTTATGGCCAAGGCACGCCCGTCGACTCGAACGAGACCGAAGAAGGCCGTCAAAACAACCGTCGCGTGCAGTTCCAGAT
>CAZETM010001466.1:0-2074 GCA_964514885.1 uncultured Polyangium sp.
CATCGATAGATCGACGGATGGAGGCTTCGACGTCGCTGATGCGGATGCCCTGCGCGCGAAACAAGAAGTGGACTGGTCCGGGCTCCCAGGTTTGCCCGTGTTGCTGAAGATGAACGAGGACCTGGAAGCGGTGGGTGCGGGGGGCCGTGCTCAATAGCGGAAAAACCGCCGCGGATTGGCTGGACGAACTGGCCCAGCTTCGGCTGATCGTCCCGAGCGCTCGGACGGCGATTGTCGTGGAAAAGCTCCTGCGCGGTTTGCGCGTGCGAGGCGTGCGAGATCCGTACGAGATCGCCAACAGCGTGGCGTCGCTGCTGGCGAAAGACGACGACCATTATCATAAAATTCGCGACCATTTTCTAAGGTCGTTCCTGGGTGAACATCGGCCACGTCCGCCAACGTTCGTGGCGCCAAACCAGGACACGACGACGAACCCTCCGCAGGAGCTCGCACCGCTGCTGAATTGGGCGCCGCCACCGGAAACGCGTTTGACCGCATTCGCCCGACGCGTGGGGCGACTGTGGAGCGGACGGGTGTGGGTCGCTCTGCTCGCAGCGGTCGTGGTGGCCATTGCCCTCTATGCTCCAACAGTCGTCGAGCGAGTCGTGGCATCGGTTCGTCCGTCGCTCGTCGAGACGCCGACGGTCGCGCCCATCAGTTCGGCGCCTCGATGTTTGCCCTGGCCGGAATGTGAGAATGCTCCTCCGCCGACGTGCGAGAACCAAGCGCCCACGGTCGAGCTTGTTACGGGGCCTTCGCTCGTCGACGGTGAGCCTCTCGATGCGCCGCCTGGACCTTGGTGGTTGATCGCGGTGTTGGGGTTGTTCTCGCTGGGGTTTGGCCTGGTTGCATTGTGTTGGTTTTTTGTCGATCGCGCGTATGCCCAGGATCGCGAAGAAGCAAAGCGCCGAGCGGAGGCTGCACGTGAAGCCGTGATTGGCAAAACGAAAGCCCTGGGCGCGCTTTACCAGGTGGATCGCTTCCTTCCGCTCGATGCGTCGGCCACAGACGATGCGGCGACGCTGCTCGGGCGTTTGGCGCGGCAAGACCCAGGGTTCGATTTGGACGTACCACGCACGATCGACGCGACGATCGAAGCGGGTGGTCGCGTAAAACCCGTTTTCGCGCAGGGAGGTCATCGCGACGAAGTGCTGGTGTGGGTGGACGTCGAGGAAGGCGCACATCCGTTTCTGGACGGGGTGGAAGAGCTGCTCGCGCGGTGGAAACGACTCGGCGTACCGTTCGTCCGGTACAATTATCGTCAACGTCCGACGATGTTGGAAGCGGGCTCGGACCAACGTCGCCTCTCGATCGACAAACTCGGTCGGCGCTCCGAGGGTTTGCCGCTGCTCGTGTTTTCGCGCATGGCGATGCCGCAGGACATTCGAGGGAAAATGGCGTGGCTCAGGCAGCTCGATCCGTGGCCGGAGCGCGCCTGGATCGATTTGAATCCGCACGGCGAGAGCGAACGCCGAGGCGAAGTGGCGCGGCTGCTTGCGCGCATCACTCAGCGTTTGCCGCGGTATCCACTGACGAAAGCGGGGCTCATCGCGTGTGCGACGATGCTCGCGAGCCGACGAAGGGCGGGCGTATTCCAGGACAAACCTGCGCGGGTGGACACGGACGAAGCGGCGATCGACCGAGCTTTGTTGTGGTGGGCGGGCGCGGCGGCGTGCGTGCCGAACCCGACGTGGTCGCATTTGGAAGATTTGCGGCGCTTTTTGCCGGAAGTGCACGCGGTGTTGCGGCAATCGAGTGACGTGCAGTGGCTCATCGATTTCACGTGGCGGATGGGCGTGGGCGAGGGGCAACCGGGCGAGGGGGAAACGTTGCGGTTTTCCGAGGAAGGTCGCGACGAACTGCTGCAAAAATTTCGAGCGCTCGATGCGCAATCGTTCCACGGGAAAGCCCCCAAGCTGTTCGTCGAATATCGAGCACGCAAGCGCTTGATCGAGCAATTACAACGAGCGCGGCGCGAGGACGACGAGTTTGGCGAGGCGAAACGGGCGATGAAGATCGACGTGCACCGCGCCGCGATTGGCGAGGCAGACATCGCGAAGCTGATCGAGCAATA
>CAZETM010001467.1:0-2070 GCA_964514885.1 uncultured Polyangium sp.
TGTGCGCCGGAGCCTGGAGCGCATGCGCGATAAGCGAGCGAAGATCCTGAAGAACCCCGAGGCCCACCGCAATGAGCTGATGACGGCCAAGCTGCCCGACGATTTCGACGAACTCCCCGAGGATGAACAGGCCGGCATCACCGCCGAGCTAGAGGGCGTGGTGCCCACGGTCGATCCTGTCGCACTCCGCCAGGATATCGAGGTGCTCGGTCGCCTGATTGAACAGGCGAAGCAGCTCGAACAGCGTGAGGTGGAATCGAAGCTGGTGAAGTTGAAGAAGGTGCTGAAGGAGCATCATATCTTCGATAACCCGGCAATGAAACTGCTGATCTTCACCGAGCATAAAGAGACGCTCGATTACCTCGCCGGGGACGGAAAAGATGATCGCCCGCTGGGTAAGCTGCGCTCGTGGGGGCTCTCGACAACGCAGATTCACGGCGGAATGAAGATTGGCGATCGAGACACGCCAAACTCTCGTATTCACGCGGAGACGGAGTTTCGCGGCAATACGCAAGTGCTCGTGGCGACCGAGGCGGCCGGCGAGGGGATTAACCTTCAGTTCTGCTGGTTCATGGTGAACTACGATATACCCTGGAACCCAGTGCGCCTGGAGCAGCGGATGGGCCGCATCCACCGTTATGGGCAGGAGCATGATTGCCTGATTTTCAATTTCGTCGCGACGAATACGCGCGAGGGTCGAGTGCTCTCCAAGCTGCTCGAGCGTTTGCGCGAGATTCGAACGGCGCTCGGGACCGATCAGGTTTTCGATGTGATTGGCGAGGTGTTCCCCTCCAATTTGCTCGAAAAGCTGCTCCGGGAGATGTACGCCCGGCGGATGGATCTGCCCAACATCGAGGCGCGGATCGTGCGTGACGTGGATCCAGAGCGCTTCCGGCGCATTACGTCGTCGACGCTCGAAGGGCTGGCGAAGCGTGAGCTGAACCTGCACTCTATCGTCGGTCGAAGTGCCGAGGCGCGTGAGCGACGCTTGATCCCCGAGGTGATCGAGGGCTTCTTCCTTGCGGCCGGGCCAATCGCGGGAGTGAACGCCAAGCCAATTCAGCGCGATGGACGAGCCTACCGCATCGGAAAGGTGCCGGGGCCGCTGCATGCGATCGCGGCGCAGTCGGAGCCTCGGTTCGGTAAACTGGGGCGCGACTACCCGAAGATCGCGTTCGATAAAGAACTGCTCGTGGCTGACCCGACGCTGGAATGGGTGACGCCGGGGCATCCGCTCTTTGAGGCGGTTCGTGAGGACGTGCTCACGCGCGTCGAGGACGATCTCAAGCGAGGCGCCGTGTTCTTCGATTTGCAGGCGACCGAGCCGCTGCGGCTCGACGTGTATGCGACGTCGATCAAAGACGGGCGAGGGATCGATGTGAGCCGACGGCTGTTTGTCGTGCAGTCCACGATGAGCGGGGCGTTGACGGTCCGGCAACCGACGTATCTGCTTGATCTCGCGCCCGCTCCTTCCGGGACGCCCGTGCCTGAAGACGCCGCGCTGCCCGATCGCAACGGTGTTGAGCACGCGCTGATCGAGCAGGCGCTTAGCCCGTACCTCCGCGAGATCGCAGCCGGGCGGACGCGCGAGCTTTCGGTGGTCGCTCGTCACTTGGAGATTTCGCTGGGGGAGCTGATCCATCGGGCCAACCTTTCGCTGGGCGAGCTATTGAACCGGCGGATCGAGGGGGCGAACGTGCAGGGGCTGGAGGGAGATATCGCGCAGGCGGAGGCGCATTTGGACGATTTGAACGCTCGTCTGGAGGGGCGTCGAGCGGAACTCGCGATGGAGCAACAACTGTTGATCGGCGATATGGATCGCCTAGGCCGAGCGTGGGTGCTGCCGCATCCAGAGCGCAGCTCGCCGACGATAGCGCCGATGGTGCGCGACGAGGAGATCGAGCGCATTGCGGTGGCCGAAGCCATCCGGTACGAGGCGGAGCGCGGCTGGCTCGTGGAGAACGTCGAGAGCGAGAACAAGGGGTTTGATTTTATCTCGCGCAAGCCGCACCGCGAAGACCCGAAGACGTTCAGCGCTGTGCGCTTCATTGAGGTAAAGGGCCGAGCAGG
>CAZETM010001468.1:0-2069 GCA_964514885.1 uncultured Polyangium sp.
CCGCAGGCCTGAGCGGCTTCGAGCCACTCGCTGCGCCACGGATGGTTCTCAGCCAGGTGAATGACGAACCGGCGAACCGAGCGCGTCACTTTCCCCCCGATCTTGAACAGCATCAAGCGCAGTGAGTCGACTTGCTTGCGAGCCAGCGAGGTGCCCTGGAGCTGACATCGCATGGTTTGTATCAGAACGTAGGCTGCCGCGGTGATGAAGACTCGCATCTGATTGCCGCGAAAACTCATGCAGCTGGTCAAGTCAAGCCTAAGTCCGTGCTGCAACTCCTTGATCCGGTTCTCGCTCTCGCCACGCATCCGGTAGATGTCGTAGACGGCCTCTGGCGTTTGCAGCAGATTCGTCACGACCAAACGGCAGTTGTCACGCGGGTCACGACCCTCCAGCCGGACCACCTCGGCTTTGTAGATCACGCGGCGCTTGCTCGCCCAGCTGCCGGCCGCATAACGGGTCTCGCCAAACAGCGCATGGCTCTTGCCGCTCTCGCGCGACAGACGCCGTGCCGTGCCCATCCGACGCTTGGAACGCCGCGCCAGGACCTTGTTTCCCGGCATCCCAACCAGATAATCAACCCCCTCCCGGTCGAGGAAATCGAAGATCTCCGGGCCAGCGAAACCGCCGTCCAGCCGAACCATGATCCGCGCCTTGGGAAAACTCGCCCGCAGCAGCTTCAGAATCCGCCGCAGGATGCCGCGGCTGCCCTGCTTGGCAGGCGCTTTGCCCGAACGCAGCACGCTCGCAAACAGGTACTGGTCGGGCTCGTCGTTGAAGGTGAGAAAGCCAAGCATCGGTAGATAGCAGTAGTTGTCGTAGTGTCCGTTGAAGAAACTCAGCTCTTGCTGCTGGCCATAATTGGGCAGATCGGTCGGGTCCATGTCGATGGTGATCTGCCTGACTCGTTTGCCCAGCCGCTTGCGATGGTAATCCACCACCGATTCCGCCAACTTCATCCCGATCCGGTAGAGGTCCTGGTTGGTCGCGGCATTCTCAAATCGGGATATCGTCGACTGCGAGGCCAGCTCGGCTCCCGTCGACGGATCACGCCCAATCAACATCCGCATCATCGGGTCGCCGCCCAACCGCCCGGCATCGTTGGCATCGAAGTACCCCAGGGCGAGACCGAACGTCCGTTGGGTGAACATCTCAAGCCAGGTGTGCTTCACCTTCGCCTCCTGCCGCATGTCGAGAATGCAGTTGGCGATCACCTCGGTCAGCCCAAGCCTCCGGTCGACTGCCTTGAGCAGCATCGCACCGCCGTCGGAGGTCGTCGACGGCTCGTCGAAGATGACCTGCAGCGGCTTGCTGAGTAGGTCTGGAAAAAGAACAGACTGTCGGATACGGCTCGTCATGAAAAGTCCTTGCGGGGTGTTGGAAACGCCTTCTTGCAGAGCCGTTCTAGCACCCCCTTGGGCTTTTCGCTTGACTTATGGCCGTGATTTCATGAATAATCCGGGCTAACTACCCAATCCATGCAACGTCTCAATCCCCTCCGCGGGGAATTCGGTCGTCGGCCTCAACTAGAGGAAGCAAAGAGAAGTCTTGCATTCCACGTCTCAATCCCCTCCGCGGGGAATTCGGTCGTCGGCCAGCTTTATTGGACCCGACTGATTTCAGGGGGTTCCCAGTCTCAATCCCCTCCGCGGGGAATTCGGTCGTCGGCCATACAGAAGCGGTCCTGCACGATCTGGCGATGCGTCTCAATCCCCTCCGCGGGGAATTCGGTCGTCGGCCAGGACCGACGAATATGGCCGGGTTTGGCTGGCAGTCTCAATCCCCTCCGCGGGGAATTCGGTCGTCGGCCTCGGCCGTATAGAGGTGGGCGCACGGTTGACTTGTGCTTGTCTCAATCCCCTCCGCGGGGAATTCGGTCGTCGGCCTCCTTCGCGACCTACTAGGCCTACCCGACTCGCCGTCTCAATCCCCTCCGCGGGGAATTCGGTCGTCGGCCGGGAGGTCACCGTGGTCGCGCTGGGGTCATTCGATGCGTCTCAATCCCCTCCGCGGGGAATTCGGTCGTCGGCCACGCCGGGCATTGCGTTGTGGAAAACCAGTCTGGGTCT
>CAZETM010001469.1:0-2069 GCA_964514885.1 uncultured Polyangium sp.
TGATTGTCACGCGGGCATGACAGTGTCACGGGCGCGTGACTTCGACATTTTCGTTGGCTTGAGTCGAAGCGCCTTGATGGTTGGTTTGGAATCGCGGGACGTCACGTTGATTCAGCTAGACCACTCATCACCTCGTCGTGTTAAAAAGCGGGCATGCGTTTTTCCGGGCTCCCAGTCGCCGCCGTGTTGTTTACCGCGTTTGTTTCCGCTTGTGGCAGTACTCCTGCCGCCGTTTCACCGGACGAACCTTGGCGTGCATCGTTCAACGCAGTCAGCCGAGCGGATTTCAACCGCGTCGCCGTGAGGCTCGACCTGCCTTTGTTTTGGTCCGAGGATCGTGATGGCGACGGAGAACTCGATCCGAACGAGCTCGCGGTGCTCGAAGGGGGCACGACGGACGAGCGCCACTGGATGCACGACGGCGTGCTTACGGGATATTTCCGCACGGCCTACGCGTCCATCGTTCGGCATCAGCAATCTGGGTCGGGCTTTGCGGATTCGAATGCCGACGCCAAACGGCGCAAAGCAGTGTTGCGCGAGCTCGATGCGGGTCGCACGACGCTGGTCTTTTCCGATTTTCACGATGCCAGCGCCGAGGACAAAGCGATTGTGGGGCACATTCTCGCGGCCGCAAAAATCGTCGAACGCGTTTATCAAGTACAGGCCGGCGTCGCGACAATGGCGAGTCAAGTGCCCGCGGACGACAGTGCCAGTCGCCGGCTTTTTTATCGCAATCAGGGACCGCAATGCGAAGCGCCGAGCACGTCGGACGATCCGGATTGTCGCGCGATACCAAACGCCGTGGAGCAAAGCTCGGGGCTATATCCCGCGCACCTCGTCGCGCAGCCTGATTTTTGCAAAAAGCTTGCCGAACGAAACGATGCCCGGGTGCTTTTGGATCCGTTCGTCGTCGTGGCGGGCGAGCCCAATGCGTTGAAGCCGATTCCATATCATCAAGCCTTCAAAGACGACCTCGAAGCGGCGGCGAAAGAAATCGATGCGGCAGCCGCGGCCATTACGTCTGCAGGCGAAGCATCATTCAAAGCGTATCTTCGTGCGACGGCGAAAGCGTTTCGAGATGGGACCTGGTTCGAAGCGGACGAGGCGTGGTCGCGCATGAATTCGGACAATTCGCGTTGGTATTTGCGTATTGGCCCCGACGAAACATATTTCGAGCCTTGTAATGAAAAGGCCGGCTTTCATGTCAGCTTTGCGCGTATCGATCCCGGGTCGCTCGAATGGAAAACCAAGCTTGAACCGCTCAAGCAGGACATGGAAAACGCTATTGCAGAGCGGGCGGGTCCGCCGTATGTCGCGGCGACAGCGAAGTTCCAATTGCCGGACTTCATCAAAGTGATCTTTAATGCGGGAGGATCGCGTGCGGCGTTTGGCGCGACAATGGGTCAAAGTTTGCCGAACTTCGGTCCCGTGGCGAATGAGAATCGCGGTCGCACAGTGGCGATGACCAATTTCTATACCGATCCGGACAGCGTAGCGGCTGCGCGTCGACAAGTTTCGTCATTGTTTTGCGCACCAACGATGGCAACGTACACCGACAACCCGGGACCGCAACTCATGAGCACCGTACTGCACGAGGCGGCGCATAACTTGGGGCCGTCGCATCAATATGCCGTAAATGGCAAAATCGACGGCGAAGTTTTCGGCGGACCATTGGCCAGCATGCTCGAAGAATTCAAAGCGCAATCGGCCGCGCTCTTCTTCACCGATTGGCTCGCGGACCGCAAAGTCATCGATGGCGAAACTGCAAAACAAGCTCACGTGCGCGATATTGCCTGGTCATTCGGGCACATTTCGCAAGGTATGTACGACCGAGAAAAACACTCCAAGCCCTATAGCCAGCTTGCTGCCATTCAAATGGGCTTCTTGATCGACGAGGGCGTCTTGAATTGGAATGCCACGGAAAAAGCGCAAAATGGAACCGATACGGGTTGTTTTTCCGTCAAGCTCGAAGCTTTTCCCGCCGCGAGCAAAAAACTCCTGGGCATTGCGGCGCACATCAAAGCCGCGGGAGACAAACCAGCCGCCGAAGCGCTCGTGGCCAAATACGT
>CAZETM010001470.1:0-2069 GCA_964514885.1 uncultured Polyangium sp.
AAAGCTCAGCGCCATGAAATGCTCACACTCGTCCGGGGCCTCGGCCTCCAGCGGGTGCATGGTCATCATCTCGGGCACGACGCGTGTGAACTGCTTCAATGAGGTGACGCATTCGTCGAGAATTGCATTGTTGGCCTCTGTCGCTGGATCCGGGGGCGGGCAGGGGTACATGAGCTGCCACAGCAGTGGCGCGCGGCAGGCAGGTGCCAGGTGCAGGAGGCTTTGCAATACCGTGGTGCCCGTGCGATGAAAGCCTAGTATAAAGATCGGCCGCTCAATCGGGATTGCGTGAATCTCAGGATGCTCGCGGAGCACTTCGAAGAGCTTCAGGCGCTGTTCGAGCAGACGGTTCAGAAACGAATGTATTGCCAGCCGTCCCAGGGTGGTCAGGCCCGCCTCCTGCTCGTACGATGCGACGAGCTGCTCCAGTCCCTCGCGCCAATTTGAATCAGGGCCGAAGTCGCTGAGCCCCGTCTTTTTTTGCGCGCCCAAGGTCAACTGGTCCGGGTCGAGACTTATCCGGCCCAGCCCCACGGAGTTCAGACCCTGGCCGACACGGTTGAGGATGCGGAGCCCCAGAGGGAGTGGGGCAACAGAACTCACGATGGCGGACATGGCACACTTCCCGACTGAAATTGTTGAAAGAAGCTATTCGACGCGTTTACGTGACGTCTGTCAACGAATATGTCCGACAGCGTTCAGACATAAATCGCAGCGCGCTGTTCGGAAGGCGATGTGGCGGTGGCGGAAACTTGCGTACGGAAATGGGATCGAGCGGACGGGTGTGATACAACGGGCGGCAGTTATGAACTCGAGAACGTTTCTTTGGCTGCCGCTCGTCCTGTGGATGGGTTTTTCTTGCGTATCCTGTACTGATCAGGCGCAAAAGCCTCCGGCTTTCACCTCCAACGTGAAAGCTCCGCAGTTCGAATGGGAGGACTACCAATTCGGTCTGCTGCGCAAAGGGCCGAACCACGGGACCGGGACGCCGGAAGAGCGCGAAACAATGCAGGCCGGACACATGGCGACCATTCATAAGATGAGCCAATCCGGGAAACTCCTGGCCGCTGGGCCGATGGGTGACGATGGTCAGTTGCGGGGGATTTTCTTATTCAAAGCCTCGACCCAAGAAGCGCAGGCGATGGCGGCTGAAGATCCGACGATACAAGCAGGCCGATTGGTGCTCGATTTGCATCAATGGCACGGGCCGAAGCTCATCGGGGCGAAGCTCAATGAGGAGTATCGTAAAGACCCGAGCATCAAAATGACCATGACGCAGTATTTCCTCGCGCTGGTCACGAAAGGGCCGAAAGCAGACCAGGGGACCGCTGCGGAAAAAGAAAAGCTGCAGCTCGAGCATTTGTGGAATGTGCGGCGTTTGCTCGATGCGAAAACATTCGTTGCGGCGGGTCCTTTCGAAGGCGCGGGCGACCTGCGCGAGCTTTTCGTGATCGACACAAAGACGGCGGAAGAAGCGCAAACCGTGATTGATACCGACCCGGCAATCAAAGCGGGGCAATTGGCGGTCGAGCTGCATCCGTGGTGGGTGGCGAAAGAAGTTTGGCCGTGAAGCATTTCCACACGTGCAGACTGCGACAGTTCGTCGTATAGGCTCACCTCCATCCGCAGGCCGACGGTGTTCGCATGCGCGGCGTATGACGACCGCTCCAACGTTGAAAAGTTGCCAACCACTTGGAGGGTGCAAGCAATTCCGTCGCTCATCCATCTTTTGAGCTTGACCCGAGCAGCCAAGCTGTGGTTTTTATCTCCTTTTCAGTCCACCAACCCGTAAAGGCTTTTGTCATGTCCCGAAAACGCCTCTCCACCGCCGAGATGATTCACCTTTCCGGTGAATGGCTCGATCCTGAGTCGCCCGCGCACGGCGCCATTCTCGCCTCGAGCGACCTTGCTCCAACGATGACGCGGCTCCAGGTCGCGCACCAAGATCTTGTTACGTCGGCGCAACCGATTGGGCTCAATCCACGCCTTTTTCAAATCATCAAAGAACAAACCGACGTTGACGACCGACACGACGACATCATTCGTGGCGCCCATGGCCTTCTCACGGC
>CAZETM010001471.1:0-2067 GCA_964514885.1 uncultured Polyangium sp.
ACGCGAGTCTCCATGCGCGAGTTTTCGTGGTAGCATCGGGCACGCCCGCTCAAAGGGCATTGAGACAAGGCCATGAGGTTGGCGGCAAGCGCGAAAATGGAAACCCGCATCGGGCACGCCCGCTCAAAGCGAGCCATGAAGCTTTGTCGGGCGTTCGGGAAGCGCTATCGGGCGTCCGTGAAGCTTGTCGGGCGCTCGAGAAGCTTGTCGGGCGACTTCCATCGCCTACCCACCTGCTCTTGAAGCCTCCCCCACACACTCTGATGCCCGGATCGTGATCCCGATCGCGCTGTAGCGCCTTCGACTTCGCCTCGTGTACACACCATCACGCTTGTTGCGTGATGCAAAGGCTTCATCGAGTCGATCGGTGCGCCTTGTGACATGCCGACAAGCTTCCCGAACGTCCGACAAGCTTCCCCGCTCGCGCTTCGAGCTTCATCGCCCCACGGTCAAACGAATCCTTCCCAGCCCAAAGCTCGTCGCTTTCCCGACATGGGTTTTCTCCGCCAAACGCAGCATCGGCACGAATGCGCCCAATTCGTTCCCCACAAAAACCACGCGCCCCAGCACTCCTTGCATTCGATGCTCACGCTCACGCGCAAGCGACCGCCGATTCCATTCTTCGAGCACCGTCACCTCGTGTCGCAACACTTCGACCTTTTGTGCCCAAGCATCGAGCCGTGGGAAGTCGGCATCCGCAATTTCCGCTCCCTCGCCATAAAGCGCACACAAGACCGTGAGCCGCCGATAAATCGTTCGGAAAAACGATTGAAACGTCATACGTTCCATCAATCGGCCGGCTTGTTCCAGCCACGCAGGCGTTTCGAATACCACCTCGATTCGCTCCACCTCGGATTCGCCACCCACATCGATAGGCGCTTCTCGCCGCCCCTGCATCGTTGCCTGAACGAATGCGAGTTTACCGCCATCTTGCCCCAAGTCAAAATCGCGCACTCTTTCCAGCGCGACGAATAGCGTTTCCAGCTCCCCGTCCCGCAGTGGTCCGAGCAATCGAATCGCAAACGAGAACGTTTCTCCCGCTCGCAGTTCCTTCTGTCCCGCCGGAGGAAATATCGGAATCAGTGGCTGCGGCGCCCGAGTTTGCCCCTTCAAGAACCGATGCGGCACTGGATCCGGCACCGGCGGATCGAAAAGCCGCGCATACGTACAAGCTCTCGGCCGCTCGCATTCCCCCGAGCACACAGCGTCGATATTGCCACACCCGACCGCTCGCAATGCTCGCCCCAAAACCCCGCGAAGCATGCTGCCGCTGTGAAAGGGCAATCGAAATGGTTCGACGGCTCGATAGGTTGCCAATAGCTCGGTCGCCACCAATTGCATGTGCCTCTCCTGAATTGCGTAATGCCTTCACGGCACAGGAAGCTCGATGTACGATCGTTGCAATTGCCCACGCAGCGAAGGTACACGAACGACATCGATTTCGTCCGGCTCGAACGATTCTACGCCACCCCCAATGACGGGCGTGATGCACTCGATGGGTAACTCCACATCGAGCAGCCAAGGCTCTGTGGGGCGGTTTGTATTTGGCTGCACACAAAGCTCGGGCGGCAACGTCTTTCGCACCGTGTATCCTCCGCGCTTCGTTTGGACACCGACAATCCTGGACGTCGCACGTTCGAGTAGGTGTGTCAACAACGAAACGACACGCTCGAGAACGGGGCGTAAGCCGTCTGGAGTCGTGTCTAAGAGACGGCAACGTTGGACATGCCGGTTAATGGAATGGGGCTGGAGTCAAGAACTGATCGGCGTCGGCCCAGGGGCTTGTTGGACCGGCGCGGGGAGGCACTGAACGGCGTTTCAGAACGCGTCGAGACCTCCGTGCGGCTGCTGTTGGACAGTGTCACCTGCCATGTCGGTCTGCGGGCCGGTCGTGTCGGTCTGCGCTTCCTCCAGAGAGGTGCTACGTCGCGACGAAGCGAAAAAGTGTCACCCGAGGTCCCGGTCTAACGTGTCGAAGCCAAACCTCGTCGCCCTAACCATCCCGTACCGAACGCGAAGGCCGAGCGCACCCCTGGGTCACGACACGCTCGACACGCTCGACACACC
>CAZETM010001472.1:0-2065 GCA_964514885.1 uncultured Polyangium sp.
TGCTCGACTGGCAGAACAGCGGTTTCTCCGTCGACGCGAGCGTCCGCGTCGCACTGGTCGGGGGATAGGAAATATGAACGGCATGGCGGGCGGGCCTGATACTCACGACAGCATTCGTTATATTGAATATTGAAAGGAGTTTGAAAATGAATGACGACACGAAAAAAGTTCTGCTGAGAGAGGGCGCAGAGATTCCCAAGATGCAGGAGGTTCCGTTGCAGAAGGGGGCGCCTATTCCGAATCTTCAGCCGCTACCTCAAAATCAACAACCGCAAGGTCAGCCTGCTCAAAGCACTCCGGCAGCACCGCCGACCAAAAGCACCCAAACAGGCAGTGATAAAAAGTAGCCCTCTAACCTATTCATTGGTGCGGACGCCTGTCGGCGCCGCACAACTCAATCGTTCGGCATCCCCAACATGGCACTACTTAGATGCAAGGATCTGAATGACCGGTGACTCCAAAGGCCGCGACCTCTTCATCGTTGACAACAGCGTCTCGGGCTGGACGGGGCTCCGCTATCTTGAAGAGTGGACCGGCATCGCGAAGGCGTTCGACATCGCAACGGGGTACTTCGAGATCGGTGCCCTCCTCGCCCTCGACGGCAAATGGCAGGCGCTGGAGAAGATCCGCATCCTGATGGGCGCGGAGATGACAGACCGCACGCGGAAGGCACTTCTTGCCGCCGTGCGTGAACGGGCCATTCAGGTTCTTGACGGCAGTATCGAGGCGACCAAGGACGCCAATCCGTTTCTCCACGGCGTGTCCGCGCTCCTCGATGCGCTGCGTTCCGGTCAGATCGAATGCCGCGTCTACGACAAGGGCAAGTTTCACGCCAAGGCGTACATCACTCACGCGAAGCTGGAAGTGATTGGCTCACAAGCCCTGGTCGGATCGAGCAATTTCACCTCACCTGGACTCACCGAAAATATCGAGCTCAACATCCAGGTCCAGAGCGCCCGCGAGGTCGCACAGCTTCAAGAGTGGTTTGAGATCCATTGGAACGATGCCAGCGTTGTCACCGACGCCATCATCACGACTATCGCGCGCCAAACCCATCTCTACACGCCGTTCGACATCTACGCGAAGGCGCTTCAGGAGTACTTCCGCGGCCACGAGCTGACCTCGACCGAGTGGGATGAGACGCGCTCAAAGATGTTCCCGAAGATAGACCGCTATCAAAAGGAGGCGTACTGGGCGCTGATGAAGATCGCGCGCCAGCACGGGGGTGCGTTCCTCTGCGACGGCGTCGGACTCGGCAAAACCTTCGTCGGCCTGATGCTGATCGAGCGACTCGTGCTGCACGAAGGAAAGCGTGTCGTGCTGTTCGCACCCAAGGCCACCAAGGAAGGTGTCTGGGATCCGCACCTGCGCGATTGGCTGCCTCACATCGGCGGTGTCGGTGGTAACGCAGACTTCAGCAACCTCGCCGTTTTCAGTCACACCGACCTTGGTCGCAAAGGCGATTTCCCGGAACGATTCCGACGGATCGCTGAGCTCGCCGATGTCGTGATCATCGATGAGGCCCACCACTTCCGCAATCCGGGTCGCCAGGGCAACCCGGACGAGGGGCTTGAACCATCGCGCTATTACCAACTTTACGAACTGCTCGATCAAGCGAAGCGGCCCAAGACGCTCTTCATGCTCACCGCGACGCCCATCAACAACCGACTGAGCGACTTCCGGCACATGGCCGAGCTGTTCACCCGTCGCGATGAGGCCTACTTCGCCCGCACGCTGGGCGTGAACAATCTGCGTGCGCATTTCAACCAGATGGAAAAGGCTCTTCGAACTGCGGTCGGACATGATCCGACCGACGTGGCCGAGCACATGCCCGAGGCGCAACAGATTCTCGGCACGGACGAGGTCTTCAAGCAACTCGTCGTCCAACGCAGCCGTGGTTACGCTCGCGAGAGCCAGATCCGCGAGACCGGCAAGGCCTCGGTCTTCCCGGAACGCAACGCGCCGCAGGTTGCGGCGTACTCGATCCGCAAAACCTATGGCCGTCTGCTTGACATGTTCGAGAAGGCCTTCACCCGCAAGAGCCCACTATTCACCCTTCCCATGT
>CAZETM010001473.1:0-2064 GCA_964514885.1 uncultured Polyangium sp.
GCCGGTTCGAGAGCTTGTCGAGACGCATATCGATCGGATCGAAGGGCTTCCACCCACGGTGCTGGTGCAATTGGCGGAGGCGCTGGAAGTCGACGGCGGTCCCGAGCCGGATCGTTTGCTTGCGAAGCGACTTTTGACTGCAGCTTCGCGGGGTCGCCTCGAGGAGCGCGAACTCCGACGCATTGCTGTCGCCTTACTTCGTGCTCACGACGAAACGGGCGCCCTTTCTCTCATTGAGCGACAGCTCATTGAACATCCCGAGTGGGAGAGACATGCGTCACTGCGGCAACTTCGTGGCGACGCCCTCATCGGACTCGCCAAACGATGTCGTATCACCGCGAAGAAACCCGATATCGCATACGCGACGAGAGAAAGAGCATGGAAGGAATTTCACGCGTATCTGGCCCGGGCCGAACGCGAGTTGAACGACGCACTGGCGCTAAGCGTCGATGCCGACATTACTGATCAAATTCATCGTAACATCGAGTTCGCCGAGAAACTTCGCCGCGACAATCAGCCCCGTCGCGGCCGGAGATAACACATGGACAAAGACCAACGCAGCGCCATTGAACGAGCCACCCAACGAGCGCGAAAACTGCTCGAAGACGATTTTGCTTCGCAGCTCGAAGGCTCGTTCGACATTTTGCGTAATGGCCAAGTCGGCGCCAAAGCGGGCGCGCACCTTTCGCTGCGGCAAGTGGCGCAGCGGGACAAGATCGTCGCGGCGATCGACCACAAACGCGCCGCAGGACAAACCGCAGCGGAAGCTGTCACGGACTATCTGCGCGATGCAGCGTTCACGACGCTGAATCGGTTTGTCGCGCTGAAGATGCTGGAAGCGCGCGAACTGGTGCAGGAATGCATCACGAAAGGCGAAAACTCGACGGGTTATCGCGAGTTTTGCGGCATGGCGCAAGGCGTGTCGCTCTTGCCCGACAGCGCGGGATATCGCTTGTACATCGAATGCTTGTTCGATGAATTGTCGACCGAAGTGAAAGTGCTGTTCGATCGGCGCGATCCCGCATCGGTGTTATGGCCGAAGCGAGCGACGTTCGGTGCACTCTTGGAGATTCTGAACGACCGCGATTTGTCGGCCGTGTGGGGCGAAGACGAGACGCTCGGCTGGGTGTATCAATTTTTCAATGGCGGGGACGAACGACGCGCGATGCGGGAAGCTTCGCAAGCGCCGCGGAATAGTCGCGAGCTTGCCGTGCGTAATCAGTTTTTCACGCCGCGGTACGTCGTCGAGTTTCTCACGGACAATACGCTCGGGCGGATCTGGTACGAAATGCGCGGAGGACAAACCGCGCTGGCGGATCGATGTGGGTACATGGTCCGTCGGCCGAATGAAACGTATGCGCCGCGCGCGAAGAAGGATCCGCGGGATATGCGCGTCATCGATCCGGCGTGCGGAAGCGGGCATTTCTTGCTGTACACGTTCGATCTGCTGATCACGATGTACGAAGAGGCGTTCGCAGATCCAAACAGTCCGCCGAGTGACGTGACCGGGCGGCGTTTGTCGGAGGACTGCCCGAGTTTGTCGGACTTGCGACAAGGTTTGCCCGCGTTCATTCTCGCGCACAATCTGCATGGCGTGGACATCGATGCACGTTGCGCGCAAATCGCGCAGCTCGCCTTGTGGATGCGGGCGCAACGGGCGTACAAGGAAGGTGGCATTTCGCGAGCCGACCGTCCGCAGATTCGCCGGTCGAACATCGTGGTGGCCGAGCCGTTGGTCACGGACGACGCGATGCTGAAGGAGTTCCTGGGCAAACTCGGGGATGCGAAGGTGGAGCCGGCGTTCCAATCGTTGGTGGAGACGCTGAAGTTGGCCGGTGATTTGGGACTTTTGTTAAAAGTCGAGCAGCAGGTGAAGCGTCCGGCGCGTGGACAATTGGATCTTTATGCGCCAGCGGAGGACCGTATGCGTGCGGCGCTGGAGCGGTTTGCGGCGACGGTTGGTCCAGGGACGCGGCGGAGATTGTTCGTCGATGACGCGAAACAGGGCTTGGGCTTGCTGGAGACGGCGGAAAAGAAGTTTGACGTGGTGCTGATGAATCCGCC
>CAZETM010001474.1:0-2064 GCA_964514885.1 uncultured Polyangium sp.
CGGGGACTGCACGCGCGAGGCTCCGAAGCGCGAGCATCCGCGCGGCAATGGGCGCGAAGACCGCGAGCGCGTTGACGAGGCTTTCGTAGTCGCCAAGCTGACGCGCTTCGAATCGGCATCCTGTCTTGATGGCTTTGAAGAACTCTTCGATTGTCCACCTCGCGCAATAGCGTTCGACCACACGCTGCAGCTGCTCGGCGGTGTCGACGGGCTCCGAGGTGAGCAGGAGCCATTCAATGCCTTCTTCACCCGGAGGCGGATCCGATTCCCAAACGCGTACGAGATTGAGTTGGGTGCGGCTCTCCCAGAACGGAAGAATTTACGAGCTATTTGAGCCTTCGCAGGGGTGAAATAGGGTCAGGAACGAGTCCGTCTGCATAGCGCGCTCGATGGTTGCGGCCGTACTCGCTCTTGATGTGGAAGTCCCAATACGCCTCGAAGTCGTTACTCGCCACAATCGCCCGTAATCGAAGTACCGATTCCGCCCCCACAAGCGACCAGCGCGCACCTGTTCGGTCCATGCGGTCCTTCACCAGGTAACGGCACGCGCCCTCAATAACGCCGGTAGCGATCGGAAGGCCCTCACGAAGCGCGTCCGCGTAGCGTAGATAGGGGGCATATTTTTGGAGGTAATCGGCCGTGTCGATAACCTTCAATAGCCTATCGGAATCGAGTCGAGCCACGCGTGCCCGCTGCCGTAGCTCCGACGCCATTCGGCCTGATTTGCGCCCTTGGAGTAGATGCATGAGCCTTGTTTGGACGAACGTCTCCGCCTTCTTCGTCCCGTCCCCATGCAGGGCGTGCGCGGCCTTCCAAAGATATTCGAGCACGTGAATCAGGTCGACCACGATAGTCACCTGGGCACCTGTGCGTCTGGCCGTCTTGGTCACCGCGGCGAGTTGGTCCTTGTTGCCGTCGAGCAGCACGACCCACCGGCGTTTTTGCTCAGGATCGCGCGCAAAGGCGTCGGCAAAGGCGTCGCCGACGACCACGTCGATCGACTGCTCGACGCTTGCCCATACGCGCTTGTTTCGCACGATGGGGCGCGGGCGACTTACGTCGCGCAGGGGCCGAAGCTCGTGAAGGATATCCAAAGGAGTGCGCGGCCACTTCGCGACCGTGTAGACGACGGCGACTTCGGCCATACGTTTTCGATTGCGCTTTTCGCCCTTGGTCAATCGCGTCGAGAGCTTTCGCGTCGCGCCCGCAGCCTTCTTCTTCGTCGCAGGCCGGAGGTCTTGCGGCCGCATGACGATACCCTTGCCGTCGAAGCTTAGAATGAGTAGGTCGCTCGTCTTCTCCACCGACTCGGGCTCCGCGCGACGCTGCTGGTAAAAGGCCTCGAAGTCACGCGCGGCTCGGACGGTGAGCTCTTCGACCTGACGCTTTTTTACCGGCGCGCCCGTGGCCTTGCCGAGGTCACCGACCACCTCCTCGAAAGAGTGACGCGCGGCCTTCTCCGCCACCAAACGGCGTACGCCATGCGAATAGTACTCGACGGGCAAGTTGAGCGCGCTGTCCATCGGATGGCGTGCATCGACGTCCGCCGCTTGATACGCGATGCGTGGCACTTGGACCGGCCCCACCACGGTCAGAAGCGCGCGCCGACTTGCGCGCCGATAGGTCCGTAAAACCCCATCGTGTCCCCGCACGGGCACCGCGTGTTCGCGCGCGCTCCGTACGTCGAAATGCGCCTGGACGAGCCGTCGTGTCATCTCGCGCCCCTCCTTCTCGGCATAGGCCTCGATCTCGGCGTGGGTGGACTTCATCGACACGGGCGATTGCAGGTGCGAAACCATCGTATCCATCTGCATACGCGCAGCGGAAAAGGCTTCGTCGGTCGTCACGTCGGAGTAGGCTGCGTTCACGAGGGGTCCTTCTTGTGAGCTCGGTTGGCTTCGCAACCCCGAGTTATCAGAACGGGCCCCTCCCTTTCATCCTTGTGCGTTCAACGGCCTATATTTACAGCGAAACGTGCTCGTCGCGATGGAGCCGCACCCAATGAGATTACGGCCATCCCTGCGCTGCTCGATCTCCTCGCCATCAAGGGGGCCATGGTGACAA
>CAZETM010001475.1:0-2063 GCA_964514885.1 uncultured Polyangium sp.
GTGCCGAGGATGTGCACGGGGCGCAGTACGACGATTTCAGTCTGCGGGTGTTTCCAGAAAAACGACTGTGCGAGCATGTCGACTTCGATGAGGTCGCGAATGTCGCTGAACGAGGCGCCACCCAAGAGCGGTGCATTCTCGGTAAGGAACTGCGGATTGTCGGGACGAGGCCCGTACACATTGGCGCTCGAAAGCACGACGAGCTTGGGAATGCGGTATTGCTCGACGTATTCGAGCAGCCGTTGCAGACCGGCCACATTCCACAGGTGATGCTCGGACTGACTCACACGCGGGTCGTGCATGACGCCGAGATGCACGACGGCGCCCAAACGACATTGGCGAAACACTTCTTGGGTTTTCTTGCGTCGGATATCGATTTGATGATGGACGATGTCTTTGGGTTTGTCCTCGAACGGTCGTCTATCGATTCCCACGACGACACGCTCGCGATGCAGTCGCCGAGCAAGCCGGCGGCCGAGTCGTCCGCATATTCCAGTGACGAGGACGGGCAAATCGGAGAGATTGCCCGAAGTGTTCGGTCCGCGTGGTGGACAAAGTAATGTTCGGATTTCGGCCCCCGGCATGCCATTCCCCCATTCGGCAAGAGCCATTTGGCAAAAAGCTGTGCAACCGTAGACTGGTATTCGTCAAGGGTCTAGCCTGGTATAGGTTTGGCGTGATAATTTTTGAGAAATCGAGGAGCAATTCCTGCAACCTCGAAATGCTCTGCTACGCTGGTTTTCATGCTGAAGCGCACGGCCCGCGCCTTGGAGCGCCTCGAAGCATTCGCCGTCCATGACGCTCTTCCAATCGCCCGCTCGGCCATTGATATCGTCCGGAACGAAATCGATGAATTCACGATTCGCCTGCTTGGCCGCGATTTTGATCAACGTCTGCGTCGAGTGCCCATACAAATGACAGCCGAGGGAGTCGATCCATTCGGGCTCGATCCAGAATGGGCCAAATATGCCGTGGGCGTTGCGGCATTTTTCCACCGTTTTTACTTTCGTACCATTGTGACAGGAATCGAGCACGTTCCGTCCTCACGGGTTCTGCTGGTTTCGAATCATTCGGGACAAATTCCCATGGATGGATTCATGATTGCCGCGGCCATGTTTCTCGATGGGGAGCCACCACGGCTCGTGCGCAGCATGGTGGAAAAGTGGACCCAAACATTACCGTTTTTCTCGACGCTCTTTTCACGCGTGGGTCAAGTGGTAGGCGTGCCCGAGAATGCACGGCGACTGCTCGACCTCGGCGAAGCGTTATTGGTTTTTCCGGAAGGTGTCCGAGGCGTATCGAAGAGTTTTGCTCATCGTTACAATTTGACGGACTTCGGATTGGGATTCATGCGCCTGGCGCTGGAGACGAATACGCCGATCGTCCCGGTGGCCGTCATCGGTGCGGAAGAGCAATACGTGTCGCTGGGCAATATGGAGCGCGTGGCGAAAACTCTGAACATGCCGAGTTTTCCATTGCTGCCGCAGATGTTTTTACCGTTCGGACAACTTCCACTGCCCACTCGATACCGTATTCAATTCGGCGAGCCGATGCGATTCGAAGGGGATTCGGACGACGACGACACAATCATCGAAGAAAAGGTCGAGCAGGTGCGCAGAGCAATTCAATCCATGCTTGGACGCGGATTGAAAGAAAGGCGCTCGATCTTTTTTGGATGAGTATTGGCTGGGGAGGGGAATTTGCTCAGGAATCAATCGTCTTCTTCGAGCAATTCGGCAGCGTCGATTTCGGTAGCTCCCGACGCAGATTGCCTGGGCGGAGGGATTTGCGGCTCCGTTACCTGTGGCTGCTGCGCTTGTTGCTGCGCGTAATATGCAGCGACCTGCGCCTCGTATTGGCGTTGCGCCTCCAAATAAGCCGCGTGTTGCGCAGCATAAGCCGCCTGCGGGTCGTTAGGGTCGGAGGGATTCGCCGGATACGCGCCCTGCTGCTGCTGGTCGGGATAAGCGGCGGCATACGCTTGCTGCTGCTGTGCGTATTGCGCATATGCGGCCGGGTCGTACGCTGGCTGCTGCGCATTCGGATCGGAATACGCCGGCTGC
>CAZETM010001476.1:0-2063 GCA_964514885.1 uncultured Polyangium sp.
GCCTCGTCTACGAATTGGTGTCGACCCAGAATCCGTGAGGTCAGGAGGTCTGAAGGTTATGGACTTGCCATTTTCGAGAGGCACTGAAGCCATACCGAATCCACCATAGGCAAAAAGCGCATCATGTCACGGGATTCTGCGACGTGATTTGCCCGCGAGCCGTGCTAACGTGCGCGCGCCATGCCCTCAGCGAACCTCTTTGCCCTGATCGACGACATTGCAAGCTTGCTCGACGACGTTGCTGCCATGAGCAAGGTCGCGGTGAAAAAGACCGCCGGCGTGCTCGGCGATGACTTGGCGCTCAATGCCGAACAAGTGACGGGAGTTGACCCGACGCGGGAGCTCCCGGTGGTTTGGGCCGTCGCCAAAGGCTCGATGGTCAACAAGATCATTCTCGTTCCAGCCGCGTTGGCGATCAGTGCGGCGGCGCCGTCGGCGATCTTGCCGTTGCTCATGGTGGGCGGGGTTTTTCTCTGTTACGAAGGATTCGAGAAGGTCGCCCATAAGTTTTCTGGTGATCACGAAGCCGAAGACGAGAAAGAGCACGCGGAACTTGTCGCGGCAGTGGCGAATCCTGAAGTCGACCTCGTCCAGCACGAAAAAGACAAGATCAAAGGTGCCGTTCGGACGGACTTCATCCTGTCGGCAGAGATCATCGTCATTTCGCTCGGGACCTTGACGGGTAAAACCTTTGCCGAACAGTCGCTCGTGCTCGCGACCGTGGCGGTCGGGATGACCATTGGCGTTTACGGGCTCGTCGCGGGCATTGTGAAGTTGGACGATGCGGGATTGTGGTTGCAGCGGAAAAGCGGCGCATTACAAAAGGCGTTTGGCCGGGCATTGCTTGCGTTTGCGCCGCGGCTCATGAAGTTTCTATCCATTGCAGGCACGGCCGCGATGTTTTTGGTTGGTGGCGGCATTGTGGTGCATGGGATCGGCCCGCTCGAGCGTTGGGTGGATACGATTGCGGCGTCCTTGAAGGCGGGCGCTGGGGGCTGGCTGCTCGCGCCGGTATTCGAATCGGCAGCGGGTGGCGTGACGGGAATCGTCGCCGGAGCCATGACGCTCGCGGTGGTGGCGGGGATTAAAACGCTACGGAAGGGAAAACCGGCCGGGAAGGCGTAACTTACCCGCGCAGGAGTGCACGCAATTCGCGCAAGGCTTCTTCGCGAATGTGTGGCGGTTTCATCATGATGCGAATCGTCGGCTGTGGCGATTGACGCGGATCTGGAAGTTTTCCGTGCAGCATCAAAATGGCTTTGGCTGCATTGTGCCGCACGGTTCCACTTTCGTCGTGCTCGACGGCTCGCCATAACGCTCGCTCGGCATCGGCGAGACCGGTTTTGCGGAGCGCAGTGATCGCATTGGAGCGAACGACTTCATTGGGCGAACTAAGCAGGACTTTGACGATATTCGCAAATGCTCGATCGTCGTCGTCGATGTGAAAACATGCTTCGCTGACGACGAGCAATTGGCCAGCTTCCGGCTGAGCTTCTTTGCCTTCGAGCGCATACATCATTTGTTGAATCTGCGGAGCACCCTTTTGCGAGCGCAATACGCCCAGACCCAAGACGGCACGCAAATCATTGTGGGCCAGTTGGCTCAGAAGCATTTGCTCGGCCGTATCGCGCTCTTGTCCCTGCAATCGTGCGAGCGCGTCCGTATCCGGACCCTCTCGCATGGTTTGCGGGCTCATGCCGAAGAACGATTCTTTGAATTGCTCGAAATCTTGCGTGGCCATGAATCAAACGACTTTCTGCGGCTGACGATGGTGAGCGTCAAGGGATGCGCACCTCGACGATGTTCACTCCGTACATCTCCAGAATAGGCTTCTCGTGCGCGTAATACACGCCGTCGGCGCGAGCGCTATCGCTGACGTAAACATACACCGGCTCGCCCGAGTTGCCGCCCATGATGGGTAACCCAGTATCTGGATCTTTCGTCCCGTATTGCTTGCCAACCTCGGTTGCGTATTTATTCGACGAATCAATCCAATGCGGCTCGGAGTCGGGCCATCCGACCTTCGCCTGCTCGGACCAGCCCTCCATGGCTTGGCCACCCGG
>CAZETM010001477.1:0-2063 GCA_964514885.1 uncultured Polyangium sp.
GTCCGTCTTTCGGGCCAATCACCGCGCCGCTCGAGTGAGGATACAAAGTTTTGGTGCGTCCCGCCAACCCTGTTTCAGCAGAGCTTGGGCGAGGCGCAATGCACCGAAAGGCCCGCGCCGCAAATCTTGGCCAAGTGTGATTTCGGAAGTCTCCGACCACGCCGCTGCATCCAGCGCCCCGCAAAACACGGCCCCACTGCATCCTTGTTTTCCAAATGCGGATGCGAAGAGTCTGTCCCATTGCTCGAGGCTCGATGGATCTAAGCAATAATGGCTTTCTGTCAAACGACTGAATGCATTGCTGGGCGCTGCGAGAATAACTTTATCACCCCGAGCATGCATTCGTTCGACAAGGGCCCCGCCAAACCCGCGCCCGCCCGAAAGCACGAGCCACGTATTCGGTGCCGCAGCCCTTGGCGACGGCGCCGAGGCTGGTTCTTTTTTCTGCCATTTGATCTCGAATACGCAATCGGCAAACGGATCCTTCTTCGTGGCGTGTTCCTCTGCCAATTGCCGCACTGTAATCGCTCTGATTTCCACGAGCGTTCGTCCTGCGTCGTCGTGTAACGACAATGTCAACGCTGGCGCGCCGGCGGATGCATCCGACAACATGCGCCCGTGAACCCAGACATCCTTTCCTGGTCGTTCGTGAACCCGAATACCCGCCATTTTAATGGGCACGAACGTGCCGTTTCCGGTAATCGATTGCAATGACCAACTGGCCGCTTGAATGCTGGCATCGAGGAGTGCTGGATGCACGACGTATGCTCCGGCACCTTCGGCCACCTCGTCCGGGAGGATCACATGCGCGAGCACGTCGGTCGTGCCCAAACGCAATTCATTGACGCCTCGGAAGCTCGCGCCGTACGCCAACCCCTGCGCCAACATCCGTGCATAATGCTCGGCTCCGTCCATCGTTTGGGTGCAAATCGCTTCCAATGCTCTCCGCGCAATGGCCGGCGAACCAGCAGGCGCCGAGCCGACGCATATTTGGCCCGTCGCGTGTCGCACCCAGTCCTTGGCTCCATCCTGCTTACTCGTAATGGTAATCGACGCCCGCCCGCTACCCTCTTCCGTCAGCGATACTTGCACGAGGCGCATACTCTCGGGCGCCAAGGCGAGCATTTGCTCGAGCACCAACTCTTCGATGCGGGCTGCGCCGTCTCCATAGACTTGCGCCGCTGCCGCCAGCGTTAATTCCACATATGCGGCGCCCGGAAAGATAATTTCGCCCTGTACCTTGTGGTCGGCCAAATAGGGGAAAGCATCGACGCTCACCCATTGCTCCCACACGTGCAGCTCCGGTTGCGTTGCGGGAACCATTCCGAGGCCGAGCAGTGGATGTGCTCCGCCTTGGCGTACAGTGGGCGTGCTTTTTCCCTGAACCTCGATCCAAAAGCGTTCACGCTGCCATGGATACGTCGGCAGATCGACCACGCGCCCCGGCGATGGGTTGGTTTTTTTCCAATCGACCACAGCCCCGCACGCATACAATATGCCCAAGGCTTCCAGCATCGTGCGGCGTTCATCTGTTTGCCTGCGCATGGACGCAATTGCGGCACCCTGAATACCCAACTCGCGTAGGTTTTCGTCGATCGACGGAATGAGAACGGGGTGCGGGCTCATTTCTACGAAAATGCCATGTTCGTCTTTCATCAGGTCTTGCGTCACTTGAGAAAAACGAACCGGTTCGCGCAAATTATCCGCCCAATATTCGGCGCATAGCTCGGCGCCGTCGACCGATTTGCCGGTGACGGTCGATTGCATGCGCAATTTACCAGCAGCCGGTTTCAGTGCGCGCAATTCGGAGAGCAAATCGGCTCGTAGCGGGTCCACCTGTGGACTATGCGAGGCGACGTCGACCTTGACTCGACGGCAAAATACGCCGCTCTTCTCGAGCATTCCGATCACGGTCTCGAGGGCCTGGGGAGCACCATGGGCAGCAAGGCCACGATGTTTCCCATCCTGCGCGAGCTCGAGCAACGCACGCTGCGCTCGGTGGTCGATCGGGTGTTGCCCTTCACCGCGGAGGGCGCGCGCGAAGCGCACCGCGTCCTTGAGGG
>CAZETM010001478.1:0-2061 GCA_964514885.1 uncultured Polyangium sp.
GTCGACCCAGCAGCGGCAAAAGCGACGCGTATTTGGGTGCTCGCGCGAGGTGATGTAGCAGCGCGGACGGGGAAAGCGGAGGCAGCAGTGCTGGATCGTCGAACAGCGACCAAAGGGCATCGGCGACGCTGGATTGCCTTGCGAAAAATGCCTCAATGGCCGATACCGGCGCATCGGGAAGACTGCACAACGCCGATACGACAGCGTGACGATCTCGTCCCACAGGCAGCGTCAATGCCGAGGTCCGTAGCTCAACGAGCGGGTCGATCCAATCGATGGTGACGTCGAGGTTGTGTCGGCGAATCCATTGACCGAAAAGCTGGTGGTCATCGAGGCCAGAAAAGAGCGTCGCGCCGGATTCGAAGCGATATCCCGCGCGGGAAAATGTGCTTGCACATCCGCCCGGGTAACGAAGCGCTTCGCAAACGAGCACACGGGCGCCTTTTTCGGCAAGTGAAAGCGCAGCTCCCAGGCCACCAAAGCCAGCTCCAATGACCAGGGCGTCGTAGATATCAGGTGAGTCGTTCACGCGAGCGCTTCATAGGGCAGGGGAGAGCGCAAACGGAAGGGGCAAAGTGAATTGTATTCGCGATTTGGGTAACGTGGCCGGTCATGCTTCCTCCGTCTGCATCGTTGCGGACGTTTTTTTGTATCTATTTACGGACGCTCGGTGTATGTCTCGTCGTTTGCGCACTTCACTGCCAGCACTTCGAGGATAGCCCAACATGTCCACGTTCATTTTCACGCAAGCAGATGGCTCTTCGCGCGCCGTTCAGGGATACAAGTATGCGCCGCCCAAGGCCGCAGCAAAACGTTTCGTCGTCGGCCGCGCCAGCGTTCCGCGCTTGCCGCCCAAAGTCGACCTCCGGCCTTTCATGACCCCCGTCGAGAACCAGGGCGAGACCAATAGCTGCGCCGCCAATGCAACCGCCGGTGCTTACGAATACCTCGTCAAGCGACACATGGGCGAAGACGCCTACGACGTCAGTCGCCTGTTCATTTATTACAATGCGCGTGCCGTTGAAGATCCCGAGAACATCCAGGACGAAGGAAGCGTGCTCCAAGCCGTCATCGATAGCCTCAAAGAGCATGGCGCTTGCTCGGAAGAAACGTGGGCATTCGAGCCCGAATCCGTCAATGAGCAGCCATCCGACGAAGCATACGAAGAGGCGAAGCAATTCCTCATCGAGGAGACCGAATTGGTTCCAACAGACCTCACGGCTTGGAAAACCGCGATTGCCGAGGGCCATCCGATCATCTTTGGCGTCAAGCTTTTCGGCTCGTTCGATAAACACAAGAAACCCGGACTCGTTCCTGCTCCTTCGCAGTCCGAGGCGGGGCGCGAAAGCCATGGCGGGCATGCCATGCTTTGCGTAGGTTATTCGGATCCCGACCAAGTTTTCATCGTCCGTAATTCGTGGGGACCCGAATGGGGCGACAAGGGATATTGCTACGTTCCTTATCGTTACCTCATGAGCGAGGAATACAATTTCGGTGATTCGTGGATCATCAAGCGCATCGACGTTTTGCCGCCCGACGAGGGCACGTGGGTGGACGACGAAGAATCAATGCTCGCCGACGTCAGCAGCGTGCTCGCGAATCTCGATGACGAAACGTATGCGGCTCTGCTCGATCGTATGGGCAATGTGCCGCTCGAAGTGCGCCTTTCGTTATTGTTTCTGCACGCTGCCGGCGCCGATGGAGAAATTTCGGACGACGAATTGAGTGCCGCGGCCGAACATATCACGCCGGTGCTCGAGCAACTCGGGTCTGTGCAAAAGCCCGAGCGCGTGCTGCGCAATGCATTGCGTTTGCTCGACACCGAAGGACTCGTCGAGGAAACGATCGACATTTTCGGCGAGATATTTCCTCAAGAAGTACTCGCGTCGATTACGTCGCAGCTCGAGGAAATCGCTGGCGCTGATGACGTTTCCGACGAAGAGGTGGCCTTCGTCGATGCGGTGATCGAGCGGTGGCAAATCGAGCCCGCCGAGGGCAATGAAGACGAAGAAGCCGAGGACGAGGAAGACGAGGAAGACGACGAAGACGGCGAAGACGAGG
>CAZETM010001479.1:0-2057 GCA_964514885.1 uncultured Polyangium sp.
TTGCTGGCGATCGATCTTCTCGCCAAACCCGAGTATGCAGCGCGTTTACCCGCCGGCTGGAAGCTCTTGGGCCATGACCTCACCGACAAGATGTGCACCTCGTCGCTGCACGCCTATTTGCCCTGGGAAGGCCAGCTCGAGCCGCTCAAAAAGCGCCTGAACGAATTCGGATTGCTTTTGCTCGCCGATGCCGAGCTGGCCCGCAAGCTGCTCCCCATCGAATGGGGAGACCACGATCATCACGCGCACGTGACCATCTGGGCGCTCTACGAACGAGAATGAACTCGCGTCGCGTCCGGATTCCTCGACATTGCCTAGGTCATTCCCCGTCCGACCTTCGCCCATGTACGCTTGACGCCTTTTTCCCGTAGGTGTTTACGTGGCCTCGGGCCGGGTTGTCCGGCCGTTACATTGCACGGGTGGACGAATCACGCGTCAACATGCGTGGATATGCCGAATTCTTTCCCCAAGGCCTAGGACATGTAACGCAAACGACTCCGCCCAACAAACCCCGCGATGATTCTTCCGAACGCAGGCCACTCATTTCGACCTAGCCCGTGTGCTGTGTCCGTGTTTTTTGTTGCGTCCCGAACTTGATTGGTGCAAGGCTTGCTTTGCATGCTTCGCGGCGGCCGCGAAGTAGAAAGGTATCCTTGTGATGAAGCGACAGGCGATGTTCGACAGGCGGCGTTTTTTTGAATTGCTCGCGGCAGTGGGTGTATCGGTTTACGCGCCAGGGTGCGTGCCGGACGATCAGCAAAACAACACGCCACCTGTTGCGACGGGCAAAAAGGCGCTGGTGCTCGGCGCGGGTCTGGCTGGCCTTTCAGCGGCTCACGAGCTGATGAAGCAGGGCTGGGATGTCACGGTGCTCGAGGCTCAGGCACGTGTTGGGGGCCGAGTCCATACGCATCGAGACGGATTCCAGAATGGCCAATATGCGGAACTGGGCGCGGTGCGTATTCCGGACGTGCACGAGCACACGGTGGGATACGTGAATGAATTGGGCCTGGAACTGGTGGAGTTTCAATCGGGCGATGCCTTGTATTACTTGCAAGGCAAACGGTTCATGCATCAAGACGGGATGCCTTGGCCGCTCGATGGAATGACGCCCGACGAGACGGCGAATGGTTTGGGGATGTGGGATACCTACATCAAAGCGAACTTCGCCGAATTTGGCGATCCCCGAGACGGAACGTTTCCGCTTACGGGCATCGTCGAAAAATACGACGCAATGGCGTGGACCGATTACTTGAAGAGCAAAGGTGCGTCGGATGCGTGGCTTGGTCTGTACGGCTCGGACAACGGCACAGAAATTAACAAAATCAGTGCATTGCTCTGGATGGCCACGGAGGTCGCCGATCAGAATTGGGACAAGACGTATGCGGTCAAAGGCGGCAATGATCAGATTGCGACGAAACTTGCTGACAAGCTCGGTGACAAGATTCTGTTCGAGCGAGTGGTGACGAAAATCGAGCAGGATGCAAATGGCGTTACGGTGCATACGGACAAGGGCGGCATGATGGAAACTCATGCAGCCGATTACCTCGTGTGCGCAATTCCGCTCAAGCCATTACGCAACGTCGAGATTGCACCGGCGCTTCCGGCGGACAAGAAGCAATCGGTCGACGAGATGTACGTGATGGAGGCGTCGCGCGCATACTTCCAGACCAAGACGCGATTTTGGCCAAATGACCAACTCGGCGTTATTGGCGGCATCAAAATCGTCAAGTCGGATACGGTCATCGAGCGTGTGTGGGATTTGTCGAACGTTCAACCTGGCGAAACTGGGATGCTCATGGTGTACACCCAAAACGAGAATGCGAAAACGATCGCTAACGTGCCGCAGGCCGATCGCGAAGTATACATCGAAGGGGAGGTTGCCAAGGCTTTACCGAAGATAACGATGGAAAAGATCGCGTACCACGAAAAGATTTGGGCGGAGGATCCGTGGGTAGGTGGTGCCTGGACCGATTTGCTGCCCAATCAATGGTGGATGCTTGCCGTGATGCAAAGGCCCGAGGGGCGCATTCACTTCGCGGGCGAGCACACGTCGA
>CAZETM010001480.1:0-2056 GCA_964514885.1 uncultured Polyangium sp.
AAGCGCCTCACCCCCGGCCCCTCTCCGCAATGCGGAGAGGGGAGAAGAATGCGGCATTCATGTAGAACCGGCGACGCAGGAGGCCTCTACGCCCCCTCATTCTTCCGTTTCGTCGCTCGCGTTCGAGATTCGGTCCGGAGCTTCCGAATTGCATCCGTCAATGGCGCGACCAGACGCTTTCCTTCCGCCGCCGAATCAGCACCTCCATCCATTGCACGCAATTCAATTGCGCTCAAGACCCCGCGCGCCAATTGCACCCATTCCGCTTCTGCATCGCGACCCAGCGACACCGCCGTCGCAGCGTCGCTAAAGGTCGCCTGATACGCTGCAAATGTCGAATCACTTTGCTGCATGGCGGAATCGAGATTCTCCAGCCATTCAAGCGGTAACGCCGTGCCCTTCAACGTATCCGCAAATTGCGAATCGCGAAATGCAATGAGCGCCCGGCGCACTTGCTCATTCTGATCCGGAATCCGATCGTCGACGTGCTCGAGCCCGTCGGGATAGGCTGCAGAAATCAACCCCGAAATGGACAACTGGTGCGGATTGTGCCGACGTATCGATTCGACTTCGATGAATCGATACAGATGCCGATACCATCGATCCACTTCGTCATCGGCGACATCGCATGCGGACAGCACCGCCGCGCGCTGAGCCAAAGCTGTGGACTTACCCTCGACGTGTTCGACGAGGGAATCGCGCGAGCCCGCGAACTTCGCAATGAACGGATCGAGCAACGTATCCGCCGGACCTTGATCCGCACGCGCCGCGAAATTGTCGTGTAATTCGGAAGCAATGCGCTTCTTCTCGTGACGTGGAATCTGGGTAAAACTGGCCATGAAACCTCCTCCGAGTCACGGATGTTACGTGGGGACGGATGCAAATGGAAGCACATTTGTAATGCGATGCGCTGCCACCAAGGCAAACGAGAGCAAGGCACGGATTGGAGCGATCATTCTCGCGGCATACGAGCGCTCGGAGCACGCCGCGAGCGTTTTTGCCATGGCACGAGCGTGCGGGGCATGCTCCCAACGACCACTTGCCACGGCAAAAGTACGCACAGGACACGCGGAAGTGGCTTTTGCTACGGCACGACAGCTCGGGACACGAGGTGGGGGCCATTTTGCCCGGACACGAAGGCAGTCGAGGCGCCCTGAACGAATGTGTGCCGCGATAGACGAGCCCGAGTCACCTGGGGTAGGCGTTTGGGCCACGATTTATGCGGTTGGGGTCCGAGAGGATGGTGTTGGTGCCAAGCGCGGAAGAGCCCGATTCACGTGCTTTTACGCAGTCGTTCCACTTCGGCAAGCAGTCGCTTGACCTCCGCCTCCGCTCGTGCTCGCGCATCGGCTTCCTCGGACTGTTTGCGCTCGGCAAGCTGTCGCTGCATTGTCGCGCCGAGGATCGAAGCGGACGACCTCCTGGATGCCAACGGCCTCGTACCGCGCAAACTTTTCCTCCCAAGAGAGCTTCAACCGATCCGAGTCACTGACGATCTCGACGGCCAAATCAGGAGTCCCGCGCACCCAAGCCATCCACGAATCGAAGTCGCGATCGCGCGAGTCGAGCTTCACGAAGACATCGGGAGCCAAGCATTTTTTGGGGTTGGTCGAGTCGTAATAAACAAATTGATCTGACCCTACGCTCACGTCCTCGAACGCTTCGTTGAGCGTCTCGTACAGGGTCGTGCGGGCTTCGAAGTGGCGGATGGTTTTCTGCCACGTGCTCCTCGAAAGGCTCTTCGGAAGGGAAGTAAAGCTCCGGCACATCGATGCGCGCGCGTGGTTCCCGCGGCGATCGTTCAGACGTGTGATCGAGCCTCATGCCAGCACCGTAGCACACGCGGCCGAGTGGAAACAACGAGAATTGATGAAAGTTCACTCCGAGGGGTTTGCCTTCGGAGTTTGTCGTAGCGGATGGGGAAACAGGGTTGGCGAATCAGCCCTTCGCAGCCGCAATCGCTTTCGTCAATTCGGGCGAGGTGCGCCGCGCTGCTCTCTCCAGGGGTCTACATGGCGTCGATTTGCACGATGTACGGGTTGCTGGCTGCGCGCTT
>CAZETM010001481.1:0-2052 GCA_964514885.1 uncultured Polyangium sp.
TGTGATCGTGGTCCAGTGTGGCAACGGGTGACCGCAGGTCATCTCGCGCCGTGCTCGTGTTTGCATCGAGGTAACCCATGGTCACCCGATGGCAGGGTCGGACGGCATGATTGAAGATGTCAGGAGTGCCGGTGGCGGGGTTGGATGCGAGTTGTCGACACCTTGGGACACCTCGATCGAGGTTCGACCTAGGTGCGACGAGTTATTCGGGCTTCGCTTCCGGGGGTGCAGCGTCATCCGGTGAGGCTTCGGGTTCTCCGGTGTCGGGGTTGATGGGGGTTCGCGAAGCGCGTTGACGCTTCAGCGGGCGGCGAACGGATGGCGTTGACGTCAGTTGATGTCAATTGACGTCGGTTGGTCCGTGCAAACGTCCCCAGTTTTCATCTCCACAAGCATGAAGATGGACTTGTCCTTGCATCTTCGTCTACGGTGCAACTAAGTTTCCAGAACGGGAGAACGGAACGCTTTTTATGAATACGCCCCACGAGCGCCTAGAATTGCTTCTTGCCTACGCTGACGGTGCTCCGCTACTTGGCGACGGGTTACCCGAAGACGTTGCTGCGTTAGGACCCAAGCCGAAGAACGCCATACGAGGCGACGATTCTCCCTTGAAGCGGCGTCATGACGCACATCCGAACGACCTGCCATTGCAACGCTGGGGTCTCGTCGTGCCCCAAGGCAATGAAAACGATCGAATGCTCGAAGCCATTTCGCCGCTCATTCGATTGCGGGAAGAGGAACAAGGCGCCAAAGCGTGCATCTATCGCGTCCCGCCCGATATGGACGCAATATCGGCAGTACGTTGGAAAGACGAAGTCTACTGGGCAGAAAACGTCCCCGAAGCAGAACGGCCGCTCTATCTATTGATGCTCGGGGATTTGCACCAGACCTCGATCGAGCTTCAGCAATCGATAGGCAACGGGTGTCTCGTCGGACGCGTGCATTTCGCGGACAAAGCTGGTGATACGAACCTCGACGATTATGCGGCGTATGCGGAGAAAGTCGTGCGTTTCGCTCGAAGCGGCACGAAGGAATCCTCGCCGAATCTGCTGTTTTACGTCGCACGTGAGGGCGATCCGGCAACGTTGATCGGGGAAAAAAAACTCGTAACGCCAAGCTTCGAGGCTTCGGAGAAGGCAAAAGAAGTGGGTACGTTGCGTGTGGCAGACGTGCGATACACTTCGGCGAAAACTGTCGACGAATTCCTGGCCATCGGGGCGTCGTCGCATCCGTCGGTCCTGTTTTCGGTGAGCCACGGAATCGGAGCGCCCTTGGAAGGGGGGTGGAAAACGAAGGAAGAGCAATGGGCGCAGCAGGGCGCATTGCGCATCGGCCGTAATGAAATTCTAACGGCTGAACGTTTACGAGGGCAAACGTTCTTGCCGGGCGGAACATGGTTTTGCCTGGCCTGTTTCGGCGCAGGGACGCCGTCCTCGAGCGTATACCAAACATGGCTCGAATTACTCGTGAAGAATGGCGCGGCCTCGGAGAAACATGTAGCGGACGTGCTTCGGCACCTGCCTTCACCGGGCCAGCGGCCATTCGTCGCTGCATTGCCGCAAGCGGCGTTGGCGAACCCTGCTGGGCCGCTCGCGGTCATTGGGCATGTGGATCTCGCGTGGGGTTACGGAATTACGGGCGGCAGAACGTTTTCCGAGAGTCGAGCATTACGATTCTCGTCGGTACTCGAAGTCATGGCCCAAGGTAGTCGGGCGGGCGTGGCAATCGATGCATTGACTCGGTTTTACCGCGACACAAACGACCAACTCATGGCGGACTTTCAGCACGAAGCGGACGACCATGGAACAACCCCGGCGTCCGTCGTGGATCGGGTCGAGCGTGGCCGATTGTGGATGTGTCGTAATGATCTTCGCGGATACGTCCTTTTGGGCGATCCGGCCGCCCGGTTGCCGCTTCGACAGAATGTGGTTGGCATGCCCGCCCCTTCGATTGCCGTCTCGAATTCCTCCGTGACCGTACCGAGCAACGCGAAAGAAGCTGCGGTGCAGGCGATGATCCAAGGCGACGAGGCTCCGCGGGCGATTGCGCTTC
>CAZETM010001482.1:0-2051 GCA_964514885.1 uncultured Polyangium sp.
CGAAGTTGGAGAGGGGGCCAGGGGGTGAGGCGCGCGCAATCCTTGCTGCACTGAGTTTGTCTCTCTCGATCGGCGGTTGCGAAACGACAACCACTTTGCCCCCAAAGAGTTTGCCCGCGGCATCCGTGCGTTGTGACGCATCTGATCGCGGCCCATGCGAACGAGCCATCCTCGCGAGCCTTCGCGAAGGTCGAGACACACGGCCGGCGATCGCCGCGTACATCGCCACGCGTGACGAGTCTGATCCTTGGGCTGCCCTATGGAAAAACGCGCAAACGTCTCATGAATCCAAGAACGTCATCGTGATCGAACACGGTGCCGAGTTGCCAAAAGGTCCCGCTCCCGCAAAGACGTTTCTCGCGCAGATCCCTCCCCTCCCCGCGCCTGCCACCATCAGCACCGAAGCGCTGCTCGAAGCCATCGGCACGGTTGCGGGTTGGCACATGATCGTGCGCGTTCGTCGTTCGCCTACGGAAGGGATCCGCGCAACTCAAGCTCTCGAAGTGACACAGGTTTTTCCTGACGATCCCCTCGAGCCGTTCATGGCTGGTTTGTCTCCGGTCGTGCGGGACGATGCGGCCATCGCGCACATCGAGCAGGACATCGAGCTTGCGGCATCCATTCGCCGAGCTGTCGACCATGCCTCGTCGTTCCGGTACCTCGATGCAGCGCGCGAAGCGGAGCGCATCGAAGACGTCTTGAAGTACCGCGATGCCGATGCCGAAACAACTTTGCGTGCAAAGTATCTCTTGTCGCTCTTTGCTGGTGCCGGCATCGCGTTCGAAGCTCCTGCGGGTACGTCTTCGGCTCCAGTGACAAACTCTCCCACGCCAGACTCACGACGCATGACGGCATACGGCGACCTTCTTCGCGTGCGAGCAGCGAAGGACGAGCGAGCTGTGTTTCGTCAGCTCGGCGAACGCATCCTGGCCGAAGTTTCGGAAGACAAACGTGAAGCGTTACGCTCGATCTACGGGCCGGAAGACGCGTGCATCAACGCACCTCTGCCCAAGTTCGACACATCGGACGATCTCTTTCTAGCGAACATGTTGGGGCGAAGATTGGCGACGTCGCTCTCTGAGCCTGAAGCATCCCAGTCCGCTGCAGTTCCCCTTCCCTTGTGGCTTCCGCGGTATGAAGCGCTCGTACGCTCGGTGGATGATGCGCGTACCACCTGGGCGCACGCGTTTGCCCTCACGCAGGAACGTGGCGAAATCGGCGGCATTTCGCTCACTGATACCCCTACGTCCCGCCAAGTCGACTCGCTCGTGCAGTCACATCTCGGGGCACTCTCCAAGCTCGTGCAGGCGCATCCCGAACGTGTACGCCTCATGAGCATCGTCACGCTCGCGTACGCACGAGGACTCGTTGGTGCTCCAAGCTTACGGGACAACCTCGTGGATCTTCTGCGTCGCGCGGTCGAAACCCGCATCGCGAAAGCTCCTGACGCGTCAACGCTCTTCGAAGCGACGGTCGCAGGTGGACTTGCTGCAACAGCGTACCCCGGAGCGATCCAGTCCGCGGTGTACCTCGGGTTGTTCGGCGCGTACCGAGACAAACTACAGCGAGACTTCTCCAAACAGACGGGTTGGGGTGTCGCGGGCCTCTTCGCAGCAAACACCGCCGCTGGGTTTTTCCTGGGCGATCGCCCCGATCTTGGAGTTGCCGCCGCCGAGATCTCCCGCGCTCTCTCCGATCCAGCCCTTCCAGAACGTCCACTCGGACGCTTGGTTTCCGCAGCCGCGCAGTACCTCGCGCTCGGCATCGACCGCAAGCTCGATCCAGATGCCGTCGACCCTGCAAGATGGCCAGCCGAGCGCAAAGCTGCACACGCAGCCCTTCGTGAAGCCGTCGCAGGTTTGTCCGATGCAACATCGCCGCTACCTCCCAAGCTCATCGACGACGTCACGATGCTTGGTGATCAAACGATGACCGGTCTGGTCTCGGTTCTTGCTGACAAACCATCCGGCTCCGATGTCACGTGTGCCGCATCCGATCCTGGGCCCAGTCCCGCCGCTCGCCGAGTCTTCGCGCGGCTTGGTGATCTGCGC
>CAZETM010001483.1:0-2051 GCA_964514885.1 uncultured Polyangium sp.
GGTACCGCAAGCTGCGCGGTGACCTCGTAGGCCGAGGTGTAGAGTTCGGTATGGCGAAGCTCGTCATCAACTTCGTCGAAAGACTCGTCAACTTCCAATGTTCGGGGGGTTCGCATGATGTTGCGGACGGTATACCATGCTTTCCGCGCTGTAAACTATTTTGTGGAGAGGTCGTGCGGCATGGTCGGTGGGGTGCAAATTCTTGGGGGGAGCCTTCGACGGAGGGCTGCTACAAACGCGGCGACGTGTGTGGATGGGTATACGCCAACGATTGCGCAGTCGGTTCTGGTGCGCGATGGGTCGCGGAACAAAGTGCGTGAGGGAATCGTTGGGGGAGAGGGGTCGCCGCAAGGAATGGGTAGGCGACTTTCGTACAGCGAAGGGTCGCGGCGGTAAACGAGGGTGGGGGATTCGTGCGTGGATGGGTCGGCGGGAAGAAGTTGCACGCGATTCGTTGGGGGCGAGGGGTGGCGACAAGGAATTGGAAGCGTTGAGATCGAGGTCGAAGGGTTGCGGGAGGGCGGGCGGTGGGGTGGGCGTGGTTCCTGGCACCTTTTCTGGGTTGCCCATTAGCTAGACAGGCGGGTCGCCGAGCAGCAGGCGAATCTCGCGAAGACGCTCTTGGGCGGCGGGATCTTCGGGCGGATCCATAACCCGCTCCTTGCTTCGAAGACAATCGAACACGGTCATGCGATCGTTGTCCAACACATTCGGATCTGCGCCATGAGCGAGCAGGAGCCGCACCATCTCGACATCAAGCCCGTACGCGGCCAGCCCGAGAGCATTCATGCCCGCGGCCCCTCCTGCCTCGTGGATGGTTTTGGTTGCTCCGCAGAGGAGAAGGAGCCGAGCCATCTCTAGATAGCCTTTATCAGCGCAGAAACGGAGCGGTGAATCGCCCTCGTCGTCTCGCACGTAGGGATCGGCGCCGTGAGCCAGCAGGAGCCGCACGGCTTCGATGTGGTTATTGAACACAGCAATAAATAGGGGATCCCCCTCCTTTGACACATCCCAATTCCTGACTTTGGCGCCATGGCGCAGGAGCAGGACAACCGAGTCGATCGATCCGGCAGGCTCTGGGCCGCCAGGGTCGTTTTCTCCGTAGGCTTTGATTTCACCGATCGCAGCCTGCAATGGGAATTCGCGGTCATCGACGTAGCGAGATTTGCCAGGTTCGTTTGGATCTGCGCCGGCGGCGAGCAGCGCCGCCACGCGATCGACGTTGCGCGTTTGAATGGCTTCGAGAAGTGCGTCCGACATGATTCTCTCTACTTTCCTGCCATAGGGTGGCCGTTGGCGCAATTTTTGAGTTTCAGGGCTTCGCAACGATCGATTCCGTTCTGATGGTTGTTTATCTCGCCCTTGTGGCTGTCGTTTGGCTTGCCGCCAAAGCACTTGTTCTGAACGTCCCATCGCGCCGCCACGCAGGCCTGCCTTTGCAGGATGCTGAGCTTTATCGCCGAGCAGGGTATCAACGGAAGATCCTTTTTGTTGACCTTACCCCCGCATATTGCGGCAAACCCTCCGTCGAGCTTGCAAAGTTTTTTCTTCTCATCCTCCAGCCGATCCAGCTCCTTGTCCTCACAAGTCTGCCCGGGCCACCGCCGCGGCAGAGCAATCGGCGGCGACGTCGTGGTCGTGGTGGGGGTTGCGGTCGGAACCGCCGTGGCGGTCGGGGCCGCCGTGGCGGTCGCGACGGGCGCAGCGGTCGCCGTGGCAGACGACGACATCAACACCTTCGCTCCGACGACGCCGGCACTGACCAATCCCACGACGAACATGCCTACTGCGACGACATCGGCGAGTCCTGGGGCCGGAGAATCCACCTGCGACGTGAAACCCGCCAACACGGCCCATTGTGTAAATACAGGCCCAGCTTGTCTGGCGGCGTCCTCCAGGGTTTGTCCGACGAGGTTTCGAGCGTTCGTCTGTTGCGTAGGATAATAAAGAACCCCTCCGTCGACCGCGCATCGGATGATTTTTTCGTAGCCGTGTTGAGCAAGCGCTTCCCGGCCGATCCACTCGTACGTCGCGTTGTCCAGCGGTATTGG
>CAZETM010001484.1:0-2044 GCA_964514885.1 uncultured Polyangium sp.
GCAGGAGGATCGTTGCGTTCGATGGAGATGGGAAGTGCTCGTCGTGTGCACATCGTTCCAGATCATCTGCACTGACGCTCAGGTTTGTCTGGGCACGCTAGTGGGGAGATGAAAACGGAGTCGCCATCGGTTCGCTCGTCGTGGGTGGCGTTGCATTACTCGGCGGCGCGGGAATGATCCTGCTCAACCTCCCCCAATCCTATCGCACGCAGGACGAAAGCGACGTGAAGGTCGAGGTCGCCCCCTGGTCTCGAGCACCGTCGCAGGAATTTCGACGCGCATGACGTTTTGAACGATTCGCCGGCGGTTCAGCCATTCTCTGGCGAGAGTTGTCTCGATCCCCTACGTCTTGCCGCCTAAATCCGCAGGTGAATGCTGGAGCATTTTAATCTGTTCGACTTGACGAGCAGAGGAAAGGAGGCAGTCATGTCCAAAGAATCATTTGCTTCTGTCCCGACCGAGGGGTTTGCTGCGTTTGGCGCGGAAATGTCCACGGGTGTCTGGGGTTCGATCGACATGGCGTCACACGGCCTTGGTAAATCGATGATTGCCCTCAACATCGCGCACGAAGCGGTGCTGGCGGGGTATTCGGTCATCTTCACAACGGCTGCGCAAATGTTACTCGACCTGGGCAGCCGAGATTCGATTAGGGACCTCGAACGACGATTGAAAATTTACGCAAAAGCTTCGCTGCTCGTGATTGACGAAGTCGGATACTTGTCTTTCGCTGCCCAGAACAAGCCGCGCATCGAAGTGTTTACCCGCCAAACGGATGGAGCATGGATGCTGCGCACGTATGGCCCCGGCGATCGGGTGGAACTGTCCGATATCGATGTCGACGCTGCTTCGAGTGGCGCCTCGGGATGCGCACGAGATTCATTCGAGTTCCTTTTTGCCTTTGAATCCAGTGGGGGAATTGTTTGTCACGCTCGACGCCGCTTTGGTTGGCAACGCCCCGAGAGTCAATGCAAGCCTTGGAGGCAAAATACCTTCCGACGTGAGTACGACGGCTTCTGTTTTTCCCGACGTACCTTTTTTGAGTTTGATCAAAAATTGTGTCCCTGGTTTGCCCGCGATCTCCACCGACCCGTCTGTAGAGAGTGGAATGGCGTTGACCGTCGTGAGCTGGTCATTTACGTAGACCTGCACGTCACGTGGAGCGATGAGCAGTTTTGCCTTGACAAGCGCCGCCGAAGCAGCGTCGACCGTCGTCGCCGCCGACGGCGCGGGCAACGGAGCAACGGCGGGAGGAGCCGCGGGTGGAGGGGGCTCGGCAGATTTTCCCGCCGGTGTCGAATCTTGCGCGGCACCGTTGCGGTCGGAACTTGGGAATTACTGCGAACGAAGTAGAAACCGCCGAGTCCGAGCGCTACGAGCGTTCCCAAAGCAGCAATGATGAGCGGACCCGCCTTCCCGTAGCCATATGCTCGGCCTCGTAGACGGCACCCATTGCCCCAGCGCCAAGCTTACGCGTGAGCCGGTACTTCCCGTCGATGGTGGCGTCGATCATGGCGCTACGGACTATATTGGAATCCTGGCACGGAGAGCGAGTACATGTCACGAAATGTGCTGCTCTTGTCGCGACCAACCGCGCTGGTGCTCATCCGCGTGCTGTCGTCAAACGCGTCCACCAACACCCGGACGTTGACGAGCACGACGCCGCGAGTTTGTCCACTACCATGCCCCGGATCAAAAAATTGCTCCCGTCGCGAACGGTTTGTCTTCACTTAACCTCGGCGTGAACAAATTCCCCCTGCATACGCTCGAACTCCTCACCATTCACGATTTCATTGTTTGGTCCCCTATCGAGAATCTCGCCGTACGCTCTCGTTTGAAGGCAACCAAGCGCGCAGCGAAATCCGAGCACGTTTCATGCGGTGGAGTCGGCACATCCATCGCGCGGCAAAACGATCCGCATTGACCGGGCATTTCAGCGCACGGGAACGAATTGGGCAATACGGTCGTCGTGTTGTCCATATCGATCGGCAACATCAGACCTCCTGACCTCACGGATTCTGGGTCGACACCAATTCGTAGACGAGGC
>CAZETM010001485.1:0-2044 GCA_964514885.1 uncultured Polyangium sp.
ACAAGGTGCGCTTCCTTCGCCCCACATCAACGACGTTGCCGTCTTTGTCGTGCGTCATGGTCACCACGCTCGCATCACACGCCAGGCGGCGCGCAACCTCGGCGCTGATGCCCACGCCTGAAACGTCCGCGCGACCGACGGCTGTCGAATCGGCGAGCACCTCTTGGTCGACGTGAACGATGACCTGGTAGCGATCGGCATGCGCCGCGCTCTTGTTGCCCTCAATGCTGCCCGCTGCTTCACGACGTGACTGTTCCAACGCCGCACCGCAAACGTGCACGAGCGCATCGGCCAAACGTTTGCTCCGCTCCATGGCCACTTTTTCCGTTGGCGCAGTTTCGAGCGCCTTCATCAACAGTGCGCCTTCCTCCGGCAGCAAGCGCCCCTCGAACACGAGCATCCCTTGCGCGTCGAAGTGACAGTTTACAAACCGCGACGCCTCCCGCACCGCCGCGGAGGTGGGATCGTTGTCGGCGCGTTGATAGCGACGCACGATCTTGTCGAGCTGCGAAGCCGTGGTGTCATTGGCGAGATCGAGCAGCGCTTCTTCGGTGTCCGGCTTGGCAACCCGGGTGAGCGCCCGCACCTTGGAATACGAGATCGTCCCGGCAGCGAGCGCGGCGTCAATCTGCGGCAGCGTCGCTAGCGCATTCGCAACGCGGACTTTTTCGCGGGCGGCAGAGAGCGTGAGCCCAATCCGAAAGTTTAGATAAGCGGCGCAGGATAAGAAGCCCTGAGACGCCCATCCTTCGGCCGCGTCAAAGAGTCTTATCTTCTCGAGCAACTCCTGCGTTGCGGCAGCTACCTGCGCAGCGAGTGAGGCGATGTCTCTGTCGAGGTCTGCTAAGGATTGGTTATTCGAGAGCGTGCACATGATCCTTCATACCACGGTGAATTTCGGCTTCGGCATTCGCGCTGAGTGACGCAAACGCCAGGCGATCCAGGAGAAATGCTCAATCGGCCAGCCAAACGCAGCGTAGAGCCAACATCGGCACAGGCAATGGCACCGAAGTACACGTGAGAGACTCGTGCGAAAACCAACGGCAAAAACCTGTCTAGGCCCAACAACGATTTCGGCGCATTCTTGTGTCGTTTTTTCGTGCAGTGCCCAGCGGGAGCTCGTCAAATGACGCTCCTCAGTCCCGCTGGCCATCCGACGCGCACCGAGAGCACCTTCAGTCCCTCGTCCTGCGCACGCTGCTCGCCCACGACTGCGCTGCTGTAGAGGCGGATCACGAAAGTCTCAATCGAAGAAAGGCGCCCGCCCGCCGCGCACAGCCGAGTCCTTCCAGACACCAAGACAGCGCGCGCTCGCGGCACAATCGTTCGCGACATCGCCTAAGCATCGCCCGCAGCACGCGTTGCATCACAGCTGCACCGATTGCCGTGCCCACCAATGCCAATCGCAGGGCGCGTTGCATCGAGAAGATTTGCCGCGCACGGTTATTCCACGGCCCGAATTCGACGGGGGCTTCCGTTGGCCAGACGGTTGGAGCTTGGTAGGTCGCCTCAGGAGTGACGTGATAGCGCAGCATGAGGTTGTAGATGGTCACGTCTTCTGGCGGGATCTTTGCGATCACCGCATTGAACGCGCAATAGGTCGACGTGTCGAATTGGAAGGCGCAGCTCAAGTGGCAGCGCCTCAAACCATACGAAAAGTCTGCCGTGATGATCGATCGACACGGAGATAGCATCGCTGCCTACTGTGAGTTTGACAATAAGGTGGCTCCCGGCTTCGTCGACGGAGTCAATAACAAGATCCGCGTCTGTCAACGACGCGCCTATGGGCTACGCGACCAGGAGTATCTCCGGCTTAAAGTCCGCAGCTGCACGCTGCCGGAGATCTGAAATCACGAAAACCTACCCACACGATTCCGCGAAGAGCCGTAAGTGTATTTGTCACTCGGCATCCGGCCATTTTCGCGAGAGGCTTCCTCGTGCACCGAAGAACCAGCATGGCTCGAATCAGGTCCGCGACGAACGTTTGCCATCGATGATGAGCCGCTTGAATTGCGACACCGAGACGACGGCCGTTCCACCCACC
>CAZETM010001486.1:0-2043 GCA_964514885.1 uncultured Polyangium sp.
GTTGGGAGGGGCTAGCTTTCCGCGCAGGCCCATCGAGATGACCTGCACCTCCAGCGACAGGGGACGCAGCATCTGCCATAACGTCATTTACGCAATTTCGCGCCCCGTTTCTCGCCTACCCATTGTTCGATAGCCTGAATCTCCAGGCGCTCTTCCATCGTGGGCATCAGATTGCGCCATGCGCCATCAGCTTGCGTCGACGATTGCCGAAGTCGCCATGGATGAATGGTCGCGAATGCTACGGGTTCGCCTCATCCTTGCGACCGGTTGACCCGGTTTCCCAAGGAATGACGATCGACTTCATTCCGTAATGAATCGATTCTTCGAAGCCGATCGATGAATGTCAAAACCATTTCCCCCAGTGACGGCCGGAGAAGTTCGGGCGTCAATTGAATGCATTGATGGGCATCGGAAACGATCTTGGCCACGGTCGCAGGCACGCCGATTGTCGCAATCGCCTCGAATACCACGCGAGAGTGAAGGGTTGATAGCCGGTTTTTGTCATTGTCGGCGCGCGCCGCGGAATGAGCACGCCGGCACTGACAGCGCGAATGGGCATTGGTCGTTATCCTTTGGACGCGGTCGCGAAATCGATTTCCGGCAACCATCGTTGTCGTATCTCTTCAAAGGTCGATGCCATATCGACGTTTCCCCGCGCCATCGCTGCGTCACCATGACGCCAGCGTGTCGTCCGAAACGCAGGAGCACGATGCATGCCAAGCGTTCTCAGCGGCTACTTGGCGAAGCGACATTTCGTTGTGGACTACGAAACCACAGTTTCGACGTTGTTGTGGTTTCGTAGTCCACCAGGCAGGTGGTAGTGCCAAAGAATGCACGTCGAATCGTTTCAGCTTTATTGCGCCTCACGCCTCACGCCTCGCGCCCCACCCCCATACCCGCCGGGCCCGCAGGAGAAGCAGAGCCGTGCCCAATTCGTGAATATCTGGTTTTGACCAACCTCACACACTGACGCTCTTGTCCCACGCCCGCTAAGTTGTGGTTTCAGGAACCACAACGCTCGACCCGTCCATCGCCAAAACCCTCCATATCCCGCCCTATGCACGGGTTTCCGTGCTGGATCCGGCGCGGCCCCATTGTTGCTAGTCGGGCAGCGTCGAGCGCCATCGACTCGAATGAAGGAAACACCCATGAAATATTTGGACTCCGTAAAGGTCGCAATGCGTCACCATCTCGAACGCTTCTTATTGCCCACCATGACCATTGCAGCACTCGTGCTGGCCATGCAAGCGTGCTCGAATGCGCCCGAGCAACAAGGCAGTTCGACGAACGAACCGTGCGTGGATGGCGCGAAAGAAGAGTGCTTTTGCGACAATATCGGTTACGGTTGGCGAACGTGTTTTGATGGTACGTTTGGCGCCTGCATGTGCCCCACCGGATGCAAACCCAATGCACCTTGTGGAGGTCCCGAGGGTTGCCACGCCAAGGCTGGCGGTCCCGAGGGTTGCGGAAATGGTATCGTCGATGCAGGTGAAGAATGCGACGACAACGATTGCGACCCAACCGATGAATGCAACAACAACTGCCAATTGCCCTACTGCGGCGACAACGTCATTCAGTTTCCTGAAACCTGCGATGGCGACGTCAATTGTCTACCGGATTGCTCACCTTATGGGGAGTTTCCTGGTTGCACGGGTTGCAAGGGAAATGTATTCACGGATTTCATCGCCATGGACCATGGCGCGTACGTCGGTATGGGCGAACTTGGCATCGATGCCGTCAATGCCGAGTGCAATTGGCTTGGTGGGGCCCGAATGTGTACCTACGAAGATTGGCAACAGATAGAGTCGTATCCCATGGCTCATGGATTCGAATTGCAAGCATTGCGAGCGAAAATTCCCATCGGCACGTGCGTCAGCGTGTGGCTCAATAGAACGAACGACTTGGTCAATTGCCCAGCCGGTCTTGGTGCGAATTGTGCCGGGTGGAGTATGGCAACCGATACCCTGTACGACGGCGAATATGTCGATATTTGCAACAACGAAGAGACGATCCAGTTCGCCTACAAGCTCGATTGCGACCCCG
>CAZETM010001487.1:0-2041 GCA_964514885.1 uncultured Polyangium sp.
CCTGTTCTCTGAAACCAACGTTTGCGGTGCGCCAGGACAAGACTGGGTGAGGAGGAAGTAGCGACAGACATACCGAAACCTCACGAAGAGACCCAGGCGGCGAATGAGTATCAGTAGCCGCCCGGCCAAGGCTGACCACCAGCCGGAAGCGAGTCTTGCGTGTCCGTCAGCAATGGCGGGGACGAAGCGTAGACAGCGAGCATGCAGGCCGCGTGATCGAGCCTCGAAATTTGGCTAGCGGGAAGGCCGACACTGTCGCAAAAGTGGAAGGCAATACCGAAGCGCTAGAAAAGGTCCGGCGCCAAGGCACCCCGGGGTCTAAGAACGCGGCATGTACGCAAGGGTTTTCCAGTAACCTGGGAGGCCCCGGTACTTCCTGCCAAACGGCAGGTAAGGCGGCGCGAAGGCAACGAAGCGCTCAAATGACGAGTATCGGGGAGTCGGAGTGCCACAGTACGAGCGATGAAGTGGGGGAACGAATCCCAAAGGACCCCGCGGAGCAAAGGGTGGCACCGGGACACGGAACTGATCGAGGGAAAGAACATGGAGACACCCAGCTCCACCAATGTCTCAACGAAACTCGAACGGATAGCAAAACAAGCGAGAGAAGCGCCCGACATGGCATTTCAAACACTCGCCCATCATATCGACGCTTGCTCGAGATCGCGCTCGTGCCACGCCGACCGTTCGTGCAGTTCGAGGAACTCGAGCACGAACGGGCCCTTGATCACGTCTTTGGGCACCGTGACCGTCTGGCCCTGCTTGGCAAGCGCAAGCACTTCCTCCTTGTGGCGGGTTTTCGCCAGGCGCTCGAACAACAGGGCGGCAATCTGGCGTTCCAATTCGCGAATGGACCAACTCTCCTTGACTGCCTCGATTTCGTAGAAAGCCCGAGCATGGTCGTCCTGCACCCGGATGAGCACCAAGTAGTGGCTCCAGCCCAGAGACGTCGGGAACAGCACCCTGTCAATGGACCTCAATCCGGTCAACGCTGTTGACCGAATCTCCAACCCATCGATATCACGAGGAATTGTGGTGCCGTTTGGGTAGGTGAGGTAGAAACGCCGGATGCAGCGCAACGTATTGACGAGCATTTCGTTTACATTCGCGACGTCACACGACGTTTGTCCAGTATTGCAGATGCGCAAATGCGGAGCGTTCGCCGCGATCGAACAAAACCTTTCCTCCCGGCGGCAACCATGACACCATTCGCACATGCAAGCCGCACGGCGAATCACCCACTTCACGGAAGACGAGTACCTGGCCCGAGAACGCGTCAGCGAGACCCGGCACGAATACGTAAACGGTGAGATCTTCGCCATGGCGGGCGCGAGGTTTCGCCACAACACCATCGCACTGAGCATGGGTGCTGCCCTCCTCCCGTTCGCTCGAGCACGGTCGTGCCGAGTCTTCAACAGCGACCAGCGCATTGCTGTGACAGCCACAGGGATGTTCACCTATCCGGACGTTGGCGTAGTTTGTGGCAAACCGCAGTTTCACCCCAAAGACGGTATGTCGCTACTAAACCCCGTGCTGCTCGTGGAGGTATTGTCCAAATCCACGGAGCCCTATGACCGCGGCGAAAAGCTCGCCCATTACCGACGCAATCCTTCCGTTCGCGAAATCCTCATCGTTTGGCAATCGGAACGTCGGGTCGAGCATCACCGACGCATTGACGGCGAGGGGTGGCTCGTGCGTGAGTATCAGGAGGGTGAAATCGAGCTGCCGACGCTCGGCGAGCGCCTCACAATTGCCGACATCTATGCCCAAGTCGACTGGACCGAAGCTGAAGACGAGGCGTAATGCGACGAGCCTCGCTCGAATGGGGCTCAAAGCCCTGCTCGATGGATTGACGTCGTCGTTGCCATTGGCGCCACCAACCAAAAGAACGGAATCGAGTTACCGCGCGGAGGCGCTGCACGAACAGGTTCTTGCATAATTTTGCCCGCGCATTCGCATCATGAGACGCTGGCAAATGAACCGCGAGGAGGGCGTATGCAACGATTCGGTCGAGCGCATTTGATGATCTTGCTGGCTGGTT
>CAZETM010001488.1:0-2040 GCA_964514885.1 uncultured Polyangium sp.
GCTGCACAGGAGGCCGCACGAAATCCACGATCCCTAAAGGCAGTGCGGGGCCATTATAAAGAATCCACCGTTGTTCTTGCACAACCCCTCGCGGCACACCCGGAGAGGCAAATACGTATCCAATAACTCTCGCAATGCCATCCACACCCGTGTGCCTAATTTCGTAGGTCGTGTTCTGGGCAAATGGCAAAGTCGTTACCAGCGCAGCGCTGCTTTCAGCAGTGGCACCTTCGTCAAAATCAACATCGTCAAATTCGATATTGGTGGAGCCGCAGCCTGCGATTGAAAGCGTTGCCCAAAGTATGGCGAAGAATGTGGGTTTCATCGAGCACCTTGATCCATCTGTACAGCGTTGACGACCTTGTCGCAGCAGACCGTCGCAATCCTCATGCCATGCACGGCTCCGCTCGAGACCTTCGAGCATTTACCGGATTCGGAGCACCGTGTGGCGTTCGTCTGCAGGCAGTTGCGTTGATTCCAACGCGATGTGCGTTCCGACGAACGCACGTCACTTCTCTTCGATATCCGTGTCGAACGGCGGCGGTCGCCCATCGCCCGCCACCTTGTAAAAAGCGGCAACCAGGTCCATCGCGTTCCGATATTGTGACTTGTGATTCCGATGGCCTACTGCGCCGGCTTTTCCTACCAGACGGAATGCGGCCTCCATATTGCCTAATTTTTGGGTAGCAAGTCCCAGCACCACACCTTTTAGTGCGTCGGAGTGATCCAGATCGAGGGACGAGCCGTTTTCGGCAAGTCGTTCGGCTTCCCGCACAAAGGCTCGACCTGCATCGAGAAATGCTTGGGGCAGTGTAGCTTGAGCCGATTCACGTCTCGGCTCGTAGTCGAGCGCGCGGAGAATGTGTTCTTCCTCAATTCGCATCGTCGCACCGTCGGCTCGATCCACGAGGGCAAGGGCGTATGCACGACGGAGTACGTTATCGAGCTGCCGGAGATTCCCCGGCCATGAGTGTTTTTCCAGCGGAACCAATGCGGTACGGGCGAGTTCGACGGCGCTGTGCGATCCACCTTCCTGGTGTTTTCGATCGACCATGAAGTCAGCCCAGGCGCCGATTTCGTCGCGGCGTTCGTCCAGCGAAAGCAAGCGTAACGGTAAAACGTTGATACGATAATAAAGATCTTCGCGAAACCGGTCCATCTTGACTGCTTCGATTAAATTGGCATTGGTGCCAACGATGAATCGCACATCAGCTTTTCGCTCATCTCCGTCGTGAGCAAGCGGTCGATAGCATCGTTCCTCGAGTACGCGGAGCAGGCTCGCTTGCGCGTTTAAGTTCAACTTATCGATTTCGTCGATGAATAACGTGCCGCCTTGGGCGCGAGCCAGTGCGCCGGGATTGTCGCGCACCGCACCACTAAATGCCCCCTTGCGCCACCCGAAAAGCTCTCCCATTTGGAGGTCGTTGGGGATAGATAACAGGTCGATTACCTCGAAGGGACCCGTTCGACGAGACGACTTGGAATGGCAATATCGAGCGAAACGGGACTTTCCAACGCCCGTTGGACCAGTAATGAGCAGCGTTTCGTTTTGCTCCGCAAACACTTGTCCCATTTTCACAATTGGGCGCATGGATGCACCGACGACAGGTAGTAACGAGTCTCTCGCGATTCCGCTTGATGACGTGGGCGGGCGCGTTATCAAGTAAGGCGCCCCCATGAACGCAAGGTTGCGCAACTCGTTGGCAACTTCTTGCCAGATAAATGGCCGACCCATGGCAGATGGGCAGTGAGCCTCAAGCGAAATCATGCCGACGGTGCCGTGTGGCGTCGTTAGTGGAACGGCAAAAAGATGGGTCGATGATCTTTCGAGCAACCGCGTAGCGCTCTCGCGGCCCAGCATTTGACCAACATGGGCCGATGGTGCACGTTGGGCGGCTCCTTTGGTCATTCCCACGAACTCGATGCGGTTCAGGTTGACATCGATCGCAATCGAAGTCCCATTTGCAGATATCCAGCGCCATGCGCTGGCGGAAGGCAGATGCGTTGGCGGGGAGCCGACTGCTTCATTCCCGACGAGCA
>CAZETM010001489.1:0-2039 GCA_964514885.1 uncultured Polyangium sp.
TCGAAGCATGTCGCTCGACACTTGGCCCTTCGACATGGCGTGCGCCACATGTTGCTCGTCTCGCGCCGAGGAATGGTCGATCCGGAGGCAAATGTAGCTATTGCGGAACTTGCTGAGTTGGGTGCGCAAGCGGTCGTTGCGGTTTGCGACGTGGCCGATCGAGCGGCGCTGGCAGAACTGCTTGCCAATATTCCAGCGACGCATCCTCTGACGGCCGTCATTCATACCGCCGGAGTATTGGAAGATGCATTGATTGCGAATATCGACGACGAGAAACTGTCGCGGGTGCTGCGTCCGAAGCTCGACGCAGCAATGCATCTAGATGCATTGACGGCGGACATGGATCTGTCTGCATTCGTGCTCTTTTCGTCGGCGGCTGGCATAGTTGGAAATGCAGGCCAAGCAGCGTATGCCGCGGCCAACGTATTCCTCGACGCCCTCGCGTCCCGACGACGTGCCTCTGGAAACCATGCATTGAGTTTGGCCTGGGGACCGTGGGACGGTGGCGGCATGCTGGCGACGCTGAGCGATACCGAACGAGCTCGTCTGCGGCGAACGGGCGTGGTGCCATTGAGCGTGGCCGATGGGCTGGCCCTTTTCGATAGGGCGTTGGCGCTGCCCGATACGCTGCTTGTGCCAATGAGCTTCGACCCTGCGGCAGTTGCACGCGATAAAACGAGCGTTCTACCATTGCTGCGGCGACTCGTGCCTTCTCGCAGCCGAGCGACTGTGCAGCGTGGCGCGCAGACATCGACAATGGTTCTCGCCCGCGTTCCCGAGGCGCAGCGTTCTGCCCACGTATTGGCTATTGTTCGACAGAATGCCGCCGAGGTGCTGGGGCTGCGCGGGCCGGATGCCGTTCCGAGCGATGGGTCGTTATTCGAATTGGGACTCGATTCGCTCATGGCGGTTGAATTGCGAAATCGTTTCGCGAAGGCGTTGGGGATTCGACTCGACGCGAGCGCCGTATTGCAGGCTCCGAGGCCGACCGAATTGGTTGCGGTAATCCTACGCGCGAGCGAGGCGTCGACGGTCGAGCGACCCGCGCCGACCGTGGGAACCATTGTGGCCAGCGCGCACCGTCCAACGCGCCATCGTCTATCTGCGGCGCAAAACCGGCTCTATTTTCTTGATCACGTACTCGAGCGGCGCGAAACGTACAACCTCCAGATCGCAATCCGTGTCGATGCGGTGCTGAGCGCCCAGCGAATTCAGACGGCGATCGAGGGTCTGGTCGGTCGCCACGACCAACTACGAATGCACATCGTCGAGGGACCGGAGGGACCTCAGCAGCGGATCTTGCCGTTCGTGGAAGTACCGGTCGAGGTGGTCGACCTGCGCACACGCGGCGAAAATGGTTTTACCCAGCTCGTGCGCGATCGGTCCGTGGTGCCTTTCGATTTGGCGAAAGCGCCGCTGATACGAGTCACGGTGGCTCGTTTGGACGAGCAGTCCAGCGGTTTGATCATTGTTTGGCACCATATTGCCACGGATGGTTGGTCGGTGGGCCGTTTCCTGCGCGAGCTGGAAATGCTTTACGTTACGCCCGACGCGCAATTGCCTGTAGCACCGGCGTATTGCGACCTCATTGCAGCTCGCCGACTTGATGAGCGGGCCAGGGAGGAACACCGTCGCTGGTGGATGAACTATCTGCATCATGCGGAGCCTCTCGATTTACCTACGGATCGTGCATCGATCGGGCGCGACCGACGCGACCGACGCGGCGGCATGGTGCCATTTACGTTGGACGCGGCATTGTCCGAGGGAATCGATACCCTTGCGCGGAAGGTCGGAGCGACGCCATTTGTGGTTTTATTGACCGGCTGGGCGCTCGTGATGCAACGATATTGCCGACAGCAGGATGTCGTGATTGGTGTAATCAGCAGTGGTCGTACGGTGCGGGGGACCGAGGACGCGATTGGTTTGTTCGTCGAGACCTTGCCCGTGCGTTGTGCAATCGAAGGCGAGCACTCGGTGACGGCGAGCATTGCGGAGTTACGGCAATCGTTCGTCGATGCACTGAGCCACGAGCGTCTGCC
>CAZETM010001490.1:0-2039 GCA_964514885.1 uncultured Polyangium sp.
CAACCGACAACGGTCATTCAGCAAACTCCGAAGACCTCCTGCCAAATGGTTTCGGTGCGTCCGAATTTTCACCAAGCTACGGATTTCTCCCTTGGCGGCCGTTGAATCATTTGGTAGCTGCAAGACAGCATGATCAACCTCCAGAGATTCTTCGAAAATCACCTGTCCAACCGCGAAATCAGTGGCGAAGAGCTCCGCCAATTCACCGAGGACCACCTGGGTAGGCTCGGGGCCACGTCCGCGCTTCCGGCGCATCTCGCGGCCCTTGTCGCGCCTACGGAGGCCGCCTTTGGCGCTTTTGATGCGGCCCTGTCCGCTCGGACTACGCTTTTGGCCACTCAATCCGGCGGCACCATCACCAAAGACGAAGCGCAGCAGCTTTTCCGCACCACCGTGCGCCAGCGCGAGGGTAGGGTGCGCGATACATTCGCCAAAGGCAGCAGTGCTTATGCCGAATTCTTTTCCCAGGGCCTCCAGGAATACAACAAGGCGCGGCTCGGCCAAATCCCCGGCCTGCTCGACCGGCTGATTACCGGCGCGACCAAGTATCAAACGCAACTCGGTCCCGAGCTGCTCGCGGAATTCACGGCGCTGAAAACTACGTTTTCGACCGCGCGCGAGGGTCAAGTGGACGCCAAGGGAGATCTCGCCCAGGCCCGCGCCAACGTCGCCATTACACGCGCCGCGCTCGAACTCCAAGTGGGCAAGAACATCCTGGCGATCGCGTCCCACCATCTTGGCAACTCCGAGCGCGCCGCCGATTACTTCAACCAATCGCTGCTCGAAGACCCCACCCGCAGCAATGACGGCGGGAATGCCGACGTGACGCCGCCTCCAGCACCCTGACGGTTCGCCGTCCGTGAGCCCCATCGACCGCCGTCAAAACAAATAGGTCACGACAAGTTTCCATGACTTGGCTGCCCAGGAGCCGGAGCTTGGCCCCGGGAAGCCCATGGAGCCCCAGCCCGTACCATGCGAAGTGCGATTCTGATTTGGATCGACAACTCCGCCTGGCGCGGTGGCGCTTCGACTTGGCAAGTGGAGGGGCCGTTACGCAGACGCCATTCAAGGCCCCACTATCTTCTCCCACTCTTCCCTCGTCGGACAAGGACTGCCGCGACTTTGCTGGTTTTCGCACATAATGTCGTAGGGATCCAAGCCCTCCCCTCCCTCTTCTTCCTCGGCTGACGCTGGAGGCGGAGGCGTCTGTACCGGACGCGTCTGTCGTTCTGCGCCGACACAAGCCACTTGGGTCATGGCTGGCGCCATCAAGAAGGCAAAGGGAACCGCCATTCCTTGAAGATAACTTCCGATCTTGGTCGCTTTCATGGTGGAAGCAGAGCACTGCTTCGCGGGCTCGTCAATGGCGATCGGTTTTACGGGGTCAACCGCCAATGGTGACGGACGCGGCGAAGGCGTCAACACCATCGCCAGTGCAGGCTTGGGCGCTGGCCATGCGGCTTCAGGCTCGTGCGCCGTCGCCGCCGAACTCGCGGGCACCATCAAGCCGCACGCCATGGTGACCGTCATGGCGGCAGCTCCCTGCGCTGCGTGCGGAAAAACGCGCGCGATACGCTGCGCGATGGCAGCCCCGCGAGCACGCGCGTGCGTCGTAAAAAACAGGATGATCGCCGCCACCGTCGATTGCAGCGCTGCGCGCAACAGCTTTAATGCTCGCTCCCGTCGCGAAGCGATCGTCGTCCACTTGCCCTGCTCTTGCTGGGCAATTTCTTCGATGGTCTTATCTTCGACGTAGTGCGCTACCAAGAGCGCCCGAAGCTCGGGATCCAGTGACGCCAAAGCTTTTTCGAGCGAATTGCGCATACCGAGATGTTCCATCTCCGCGGGCGGACAAACCAGTGCCTCCAAGTAGTCATCGAGGGGAACGTCCGCCAACAAGCGTCGATGTTTGGAGCCTCGGTTGGTTAAGGCCGCATATTCCGCGAGTGTACACATCCACGCGAAAAACCTGTCTCGATCGGCAATGACCGGACGCTCATTTACGGGCTTGCATAATGCCAGGACGAACGCATCATGCA
>CAZETM010001491.1:0-2039 GCA_964514885.1 uncultured Polyangium sp.
AGGTGACGAGGCGATGACCTTCGAGGCGTGGGATATGCTCAGCCGGAAGCAAATAAGGCACGGTTTGTCGCGCGGCGGAACGACAACCGGGACACGTGCCCGAAAGATCGAACATCGCCTCCCATGGCGTTTCTCCACTGACCTCCCAGCTCTGGTTCGATCGAATGAAAATCAGGCGCGCATTCGCAAGCTCGTCTTCGGTGAATATGTCTTGCCGAAAGACCGTTGCGTCGTATCCTTGCAGATCCAGCCAGGCCAGCACTCCTTGCAAACGCGGATCGGAATCATCCAGCGTAACGCTGACATGCTGACGATAGTTTGGCTCTTCCTCGAGCCAAGCGACATCCATGCCGCACCCGATGGCTTCGAGCACCGACATGGCAGTGCCGGTTTTTACGAAAAAGAGAACCTCGGTCTTCGTTTTCATGGGCTTGGATTTTCGCTCCTTGTGCTCACTTGTCAAAATAGGGCCGAATCGCGTCGAGCCAGTCGGGGTGCTCTACGTAGACTCTTTTGTAGGCTGCCCATTGCTGTTCGAGTGTGTCTATACCGGCTTGCGTTTCTTTCGCAAGACGTCGGGTGATCTCCTTATGCTCGTCCAGCGTCAAAATGACCGCCGGAAACTTGTTTGGATCTGCGCCTTTTAAGAACTTCTCTATCTTCGATTCCTCGAAAATATGATGCGCGTGGTACGAGTTTCGCAAATTCGCCGTGAACTTCCGCATCACGCTGTACCGCCCAATCGTCCCATTTTTCACCAGCGCGTCCGCGAGGTAGAAATGGTACTGCTTCGCAAGCAGCTCGGCGGTCTCTTCGGATAGGTCGTCGAGGCTTGTCAGAACGATGCGCTGCTTGGCGGCAAGCGCCTTCTCCAACCGTATCGCAAACTTCGCGGCCTGCGTGACGACCGCACCCGAGGCAATCTGCAAAATCGATACGGCTGCCTGCACGACCGCCGAATCCGGGCCATTCGGATTTCTGCCGCCCAATATCCCGTGCGGGGTCGATCCAGGTTTGTCCAGGTCTTCGTTGAATTGACCATTCGCCATCGCCGCGGCGAACGCCAATTCGTACGCAATGCGCTCCATATTCGTGAGCGTTTGCCGAGCATCCTTGCCTTGCGCATTCGTGCCGCCACCATCATCCCGCTTGACCAACCCTACCAACGTCGTCTTCGGTAAAACCAGGCCAGACGCTTCCGCAGACAACAAGACCGGATCCGATTTCGGCTGCAATTCTTTGGGCTTGGGCGGCAACGGTTGATACTTCGGCAACGCCACTTCACGCCCGTTTGGCAATTCGTGACTCACGCGTCCTTCGGGAGCCTTGACCACCTTTGCAGCAGGCGTGACCAGCACCGGCTTCTTCTTTTTGGCAGCCGGCTTTTCAGCCACTTTTTTTGGCGCAAGCTGAGGCGGTGGAGCAGGTTTCAGAGCCGGTTTTCGCTTCGGTACGGGCTTGGCCTTTTTCAGGGGCTTAGGACCGGCAGGAGGTGGAGGACATATCAACGTATTGTACGGAATCGGCAATAATCGCACGCTCGTCGGCGGCGCATACCGATCGAACACGTACACCAACATCCCTTCGGTCTTCTCGTCGAAATGCGCCCGGCTCGTCGCCTCGAACGACGGACGATTGCCCATGTACGACCACATCTTCCACGCCGACGGCACGTCCGGCGGACGAATGCACACTCGATGCTCGCGCTTCGGCTCCGCCTGCGCCGACAAGCTCGAAACCGCCATCACGACCCCCGCTATCAAACTTCGCCAAAGAAACTTCATGCCGAATCTCATCGGCATCGATTCCTAAAGGCCCGGCAGCACTGGGCCAACTTTTCAACTCGTTGCGATCTTGGCGCGGGAGTGCCCGCACGCACATCCAGACACATCACGGCTTTGCGGGCCTTTCTGGACATTACCAACGAACCTCGGTCACGCACCAAAATCGATCTCACGCCTTTCGTTTTCTGTGCTTCCCACTCCCTCGCCTTCTGTTAGCGTCCGCCGAACCACGTCCCAAGTGGCTGTTCATGCTTG
>CAZETM010001492.1:0-2031 GCA_964514885.1 uncultured Polyangium sp.
CGTTTCGAGCACCGCGAGGACTTGCTCGCGGGTCATTTGATAGATGGGGGGCGGAGAAACGTCCCTCCCCCAATCGTACCAATGAGGAAGCGTCTGGGCATGCTCCTCGACAAATTCAATCATCGACGCTTGGGCTACCTGAGCTTGGGGTGCCGTTGCATCGGCGATGCGTGCTCGTAACGCATTAAAATCCAGCTCGGTCAAGCGATTGGTCGGCGTTTGGTCATACCCGTTCAACCACGCCACTGCGAGATCACGCGCCACGTTCGCATCTGCATGGTACGTGATACAACCATCGAGTGGCGAGCCCCCCTCGAGCAACCAAGTACACGCGCCTGTCCTTACGCGAGACGTTTCATCCGGTATCCACAATCGTCGCATGACATCGATTGTGTTTTCGAATGTCACCACGGTGAAGATCGCGGATTCGATCTCCACCGAGCGTTTGCCTTCACGAGCCATGAGAATTTCGTGACCCAGCATATCGAACTGGTGCGTGGGCTCGACGCGGAGTGGACCGCCGCACTCGCCATCGTAGTTGTCACTACCGTCGCGCCAAGCTTGAAAGCGGAAACCGAAGCGGTCCTCGGACAGCATCTGAACACCCCAGTCGCCATCAATATATGTTGCATCTGCGCACTGTGCACGAGCTGCCTCGAGCATCTGTTCCAGAGTCGGCGGACCGCTCCACCGTTTTGGCGTGAGTACTGCTGACACTGCTGCTAGATGGGCTGCAAACCTTTGGTTGTCCGGGCACCACGCATGGAAAAACGGACCTGTCTGAACACTCATGATTGGCTCACCTCGTTGGATTGCTCTTAGGATGGTCGTTGTGTGTTGTCGTTGTCCATCTCGTTCATAACTCCACCACTAACTCCACCACCTGGACGATGAGGTCGGGTCTTCCCTCGACCAGAACGACCTGGTTTGTTTTATCCATTAACTTACCCGCGACATGTTTGTAGCCGTCTTTTAATCGCGCTCCTTTCGGCACGATGATCTGCACCCGTTCTACAGACCCGGCAAGGTTTTTCTCGGCCAGCTTCAACATGCCGTTTTTGAGCTGCGAGAGAGCATGCTTCACGTCGGCTGGGCCTGTGGTAACGTCTTTGACCTCGCTGAGGGCAAGCCCTCACGTTTTGGTGATCGAGAGGAAGTCAAACGACCTGCCAAATGGGGGCGAAGCATCCGTCGAAATGCCGAGCACCTTGCGCACGCCTTCGTCGCCGAAACCGAGCATTGTATGTCCCTCTTGTTTGACCATGTGACGTGCAGCGGTCTTTTCCAAGCCTTTGATCTGGCCGATGCTGTTGGTCGCCCATCCACTCAGGCCCTTGTAGGGCTTCCCCTTCGCCGCCGCCATCATTTCGGCAATATCGTCCAGGGCGACAATCCCGGCCGCGGCGAGTTTTCCTTCGCTCGATATCGCTGCTGTTTTGACGCCGCCCCAAACTTTCACGAGTTTACCAATGCCAAACCCCACGCCCGACAGAATGCGTTCGTCAGTCGACAGCACCCTGCCCGACGGCAAACAGAATTCTTTGCCCGTCACCGCTTCGCACAGATCCAAAGCCGGTCCGACGAAGGGCACGAATCCAATCGCCACCCGCGATGCGCCGTGCACGATGGTCTTCATCGTGGTGCGGTATTCTTCCGCCAGCTCCTCCCCCGCTTCCATCCCCGCCGAAAACGCGCGCAACGTATCCAAGAACAAGCTCGGCTCGGGTCCCTGCAGTGACGCGTCCCATTCATTGAGCCGATCCTTCAGCTCTTCGGCAAGGTTACCATAAAGGTTTTTCAAGGCGCCATCGACATGCGCCCGCACGTCACTGGGAATGGGTGCATCGTGAAACCAACCCGACCCATTCATGAATTGTTGCAGGTACGCACTGACCTTGTTCTGCGCCTTCAGAAACGCATTCGTTTCCGCCAGCGATACGCTCATCCGCGCTTGTAACGCTTTTTCCAACGCCGCCTGATTCGATCGCCACGCGCGCACGATCGACACGAAATTCGCTCGGCCCACCACGC
>CAZETM010001493.1:0-2030 GCA_964514885.1 uncultured Polyangium sp.
GTGGAGTCCCGACTCCTACTCGGCATCCGTCGTAAGCCTCCAGAAGATGGGCTACGACTACGTTGCGGTGGGAGGAATGGTGCCGCTCAAAACCCGAGAGATCTTGCAGAGCCTCGAGGCCATCAGTGGCGTTCGTCGCCCCGAGACGAAACTTCACCTGCTCGGGATTACGCGGGTAGAGCAATTGAGCGCATTCGCCAACTTCGGCGTAGAGAGTTTCGATAGCACTTCGCCGTTGCGTCAGGCATTCAAGGACGACAAGGATAACTACTACACTCCCGACCGCCAGTATACGGCGATACGGATTGCCCAGGTGGATGCCAATCCTAAACTTCGGCAAGCGATCTCATCGGGGCAGGTGTCGCAGGAGAAAGCGCAGCGTCTCGAACGAGCATGTCTCGAAGGTATGCGCCAATACGACGCCGGAACAATGGCGCTCACCGAAGTGCTATCTGTGCTGTGTGAATACGAATCGTTGATCAGTCCCAAAAGCGCCTATGCCGAGATCTATCGAGAGACCCTCGAGGCACGGCCGTGGTCACGGTGTAACTGTGACGTCTGCCGAAGGCTCGGGCACCACGTGATTCTCTTCCGCGGAGCCGAGCGGAACCGTCGACGTGGATTTCACAACACATGGGTCTTCTACCGGCGGATGCAGCGGGCCGTTGGAAGGACCGACGAAATGTCTGACAACACCCTTCGCGGTGTTAGCAATGAGATGGGAGCGGTGGCATGAAAGAAATTCTTAGAGTTCCTGCAATTGAGGTGAGGCAGTCCGCCGGGAAGGTACTCTATTCGTTTGCGATCGACGGCAAGCAGGTACACCGATTTACGACGGTGTCCCGCATTTGTCGCACGAACGACGGTGGCCTTGTAGGATATCAGCGACCCGAGGTTCTCACACACATTGACGAGATTCGCGACTACATCGAGAGCGATGCGCCAATGGTTCCCAACGCCGTCGTTCTGGCTTTCGATTCGCGCGTGCGATTCGTTCCGACAGGCGGCCCTGAGTCGGCGTACTCACGCATCGGTGAGATCCACATTCCCGTCGATGACGCCGAGGAACCGGGACAGAGACCTGGTTTCGTCGTTGATGGTCAGCAGCGGTTGGCAGCAATCCGAGACGCCAAGGTCGATGCGTTCCCGGTTTGTGTGAGCGCGTTCATTAGCGACGACGTGAACGAGCAGACAGAACAGTTCATCTTGGTGAACTCGACGAAGCCACTGCCCAAGGGATTGATCCACGAACTACTTCCGAGCACACAGGCCCAGCTCCCCGCGCGCTGGTCTCGCCGAAGGCTACCAGCGGCCCTCCTGACACGAATGAACCGTGACGAAGCATCGCCAATGCTAGGAATGGTGCAGACGCCCACCAACCCAAAGGGCATCATCAAGGACAACTCGATACTGCGGATGCTCGAGAATAGCCTCAATGATGGAGCGCTCTACCGGCTGCGACTTGCTGGCGGAGGCGACGAGGTCGACGTCGAGAACATGCTGGGCCTTCTGTACAATTTCTGGGGAGCTGTGCGAGAGATCTTTGCGTTGGAATGGGGAACGCCACCGAAGAAGAGCCGACTGCTTCACGGAGCAGGAGTCATTAGCCTTGGCTTCGTCATGGACGCGATCAGCGATCGCCACCGCCGCGCAATGGTCCCGGCGAAGGTACAGTATGTGAAGGATCTCGATCCGCTCCGCGCGGTCTGTCGATGGTCCGACGGCTACTGGGACTTCGGTGCCGGGCAGCAACGGAAGTGGAATGAGATTCAGAACACAACGAAGGATATTCAACTTCTCTCGCAGTACCTTCTCACGCAGTATAAGTCATTGGTGTGGAGTCGTGTCGGAGATGTGGGACCGCAATTGTTGCTTGAGGGAGCATAGTAGGGTCGCTAGTGGATTCGATCTGGGTGTTCACGATCAACGGGCCGACGTTGGGCTATGCCGCGATCGCGGCGAGGCCATCGTCCCGCGCAGATCCTCCTTCCGCGCTGCCGCGCGCCCTTCCTCCGCCAACGCGGAGGAAG
>CAZETM010001494.1:0-2026 GCA_964514885.1 uncultured Polyangium sp.
CGACGCTTTCCAGTACCTCACGCAGATGCGCGAGAAGCTCGGCTTCGCGCGCGATCAGTTGCGGCCATGGCAACTCGGCGAGGAGGTCCAACGCGGCGCCCAGACCGATCACGCCGGCGATGTTCGGCGCCATCTCTTTGGGCACGAACGCGACAATTTCGCACGTATCGCCCATTGGGTTGTAATTACGCCCTGGGATTCCTTTTTGCGAAATGACGACTTCGGTGATGAGCACCGGAAGGTGATGGTTATGCGGGTCGACTTTCGGACTCATGGTCCATAAGCCTTCCACCCTCAGGGCGAGCGGCGTCTTTTGCCATTCCGGGGTAAACTTGACGTCCGAGCCTTCCAAGACCGCTTCGTCGATCAGGCGCAGCACGAAAATATGATCCCAAGCAATGGGCGCATCGGGGTGGATGCAACGAACGAACATACGCAGTTCGAGAAATGGACCTTGGTGCTCGAAGAATTGCGCCGTGATATCGGCATTTTGGCCATACGCGAGCGCTCGGTGTTTGGCTTCTTCGGGGGTCCATTCGTGATAGGAACGGACGGTGACGTCGTATAGATCGCTGCCCAAGGTCATTGCTCCGGAGGAAAGTGGTAGCGAGTCAGTAGAACATGCCATGGAGACTCATCTCGAGCCCCCATGACGAAAACACTTCACGGATACACGAACCGCGACAGAATCCCTGAAGTCGGGGGCGAACCGCACCTCGTAAGGACGTAGCTAATCGTGCCGCCTGGGGAAACCGCCATGCGTCGAACCGCGCCATTGACGCACGGCTGCAGCGTGACTTCATTTCCGATCATGGTGTGCGTAGCGACGGAGAATCGGCGGAAGGTGCTGCCATTGGTGGCCATGATGCGGGTATTGTCCGGGGAAAACACCGCCGCAGTGGGATACAGTCCAGTGGTCCAAGTACCGAAGTTGGCATTCAAGTCGGCTGCATTGATATCGTGCAGCTTGTAGTCGATCGGATTGGTTTGATTGCCCTGGCTGCACGAGAATGCCACACGCAGCCCGTCGGGGGAAATCGTCAAATCGACGCCATTGTTGCCTGTATTTGCGCGGCTTTGCTGCAAGGTCAGGGTTTTGGCCACGGGATCGAAGGCATATCGTTCGAGCTTACTGGGGCTCGCGCCTGCGTCGGCTAGGTAAAGCAGATTCGATGCGCGGTCATAAGCCATGAGCGAACCGCCGTAGGGGACGAGGAATGTCTTATCCACGGTGCCGGTCGTGCCATTGACGAGCACGATGGGACGATTGGGAAAGGTATTCGCATCGCTCAGGGTGACGAAAACGAAATTGTTGTTGCCAACCACCACGCGCAATCCAATGCCGCCGAGCGGAATGCTCGTGACCGCGCCGGTGCCGAGGTGCACGCGTACGAGGTCCGTTGGACTCGTCATGGTATTGAACAGGGTCGCGTAGGCCATGTCCGTCGCCAAATCGTAGGCAATGTCGTACGGTTTGTCCGGAACATTGAACATCGAAACGAGTGCGCCGGTGGGGCCGCGGGTTTCGAGCCGATTCAGATTTAGGTTACCGACCAGCGTGTGGCCATTGCAAAGCGCGACGAGGCCCTCGCTGTAGTTAATGGCAGCGACGCCGGTGGTGACGCCTGCGGGATCGCTGCAAACGGAAGCGCACGTGAAGGAGCCAACCGTATTCGTGCAGGTCTCGTTCGTGGTGCAGTTATCGGTGTTCAGCGCGCATTCGTCGACATCCGTGCACGTCACGCCGTCACCCGAATAGCCCATGTTGCACGTGCATGCTCTCGATCCAACGGTATTCGTGCACGTCGCATTCGTGTTGCATCCGCCGTTGTTCGTCAGGCACTCATTGATGTCCGTGCACGTGACGCCACTGCCGGAATATCCAGGGTTGCACGTACACGTCCACGAACCGGCAGTATTGGCGCACGTGCCGTTGACATCGCAGTTATCGGTATTCAACGCGCATTCATCGACGTCCGTGCACGTAATGCCATCGCCCGCATACCCGCCATTACACGCGCACGTT
>CAZETM010001495.1:0-2026 GCA_964514885.1 uncultured Polyangium sp.
TCGCTAACCGTACCTATGGTCCGACCCTCTGATTACTCTCCAAGCCGACGAGCCGCGGCTGGAAGACGTTTATCGGACCCGCGCCATTCTCGAACGAGGAACGAAAAACAGGCCGCTCGATCCCGAAGTTTGGCGCACCGCGGGACAGTTTATCGCTTTTATTGGACCGGCAACGTTCTTGAAGGACCCGAAAGAAAAAGCCGCTTGGAGGCTGGATGGTGCACGTATGCTCGCGCGATCCGCAGAAATAGGCGGCGACAAAGGTTATGCCGGATGGTCGGCCATTAGCAGCGCCGGCATTTTGAACCGGCAGGGCGAACGCGCGGCAGCGATTCGGCTGATCAAACGTACCCTCGCCGTCACGGACGACGACGAGCTGCGGGAGAAACTCCAGCGACAACTTGGCGCGCTTATTGGCGAAGTTCAAATCGAGGCCTACAAACGCAGGCAGTTGGAATTGCTCGAGCTGTCCAAAGGCGACCTGCCATTCGTCAGCAAAACGACGCTCCACATTCTCGGACCGCCTTTCGATTCGGCATATTGTGCCGGCGGCAAACCCGAGAACGAAAAACGTTGTGCGATCACGTGGAAATCGTGGGCCGCTGCGGACGACGACACCCCCAAAGATTGACACCAGCAACGACCGTGCCCAGGACACTTTGAATGCAGCGCTTCAGAACCATTCTCCCCGCGCTGCTCATTGTGCTGTCGGCAGCTTTTGCGCTGTCTGAAATCGTTCGCGGCCCGCATTGGCGCGTGGACGACGCGTACATCGTCGCGCGTTATGCGGAAAACCTCGTGCACCATGGACGCCTGGCGTGGAACCTGGATGGCCCGCCGGTCGAGGGTTTTACTGGGCACGTGCTGCTCGCCGTGATGACCATCGCCACTTTGATTCACGTGCCACCCGTCGAAGCGGCTGCTGCATTGGGGGTCGCGTCATTGTTCGTGGGGGCGGCAATCGTATATGCGAGCCGCAAGCCACTCGGTGCCTCGCCTCTTGCTGGAGCCATCGCGACGTCGGTTTTTCTTTGCGCCGCCGAACAACCGACCCACGCCACTTCGGGACTCGAGACCGAGTTCTTCATTGCCTTGACAATCACGTGTGCAGTCCTTGCTGCCGAGCGTTGTCGTGACCATTCCGCGGTAAAACCTTATTGGCCGCTCCCGCTGGCGACGATTGCTTGTGCGCTCACGCGGCCCGAGGGGATTGCGATTGGAGGAGCGTTTCTTCTGGCGACTTTGGTCCGAGAGCGCGCATCATGGAGGAAGTGGTTGCCCTCGATTACCTGCTGCGTGGGATTGCCTTTGGCAGCGATCCAAGCGTTTCGACAATTTTATTACCACAGTCTTTTGCCCAATACCTATTACGCCAAGATTGGCACGCCGAATGACATGGACGAGTTTTTCGGTCCATCCTTCGGCAAACATGTCCAGGCTTATCTGGCCCCGGCCATTCTTGCCGCCATGGTCACCATGATCGTCGCGTTTGCCCTCGGAAGTCGAGCAAAACCGTTATCCGCGCAGGTTACCAGCGCTCGTAAAACATTCCTCGTTGGCGCATTGATCAGTTATGCGATGCTTTGTTCGACCTATCTGCGTAGCAGTCTGGTCATGAATTATTCGCAGCGATTCGCTTTTCACCTCTTTGGTTTGTCCTGCTTGCTGGTTATGATTGCGGTGTCCGAGGTCGAACGGCATCTTGGAGCCATGCGTGCTCGGAGCGCGGTACGCTCATGCAATTTCGTGCTCGCGGCGATATGTCTGTATTTGCCATTCACAACTGCACTTCAACAATTGCCACGCGAGCGCGCTCATCGACGCAATTATCAGCTCGGTATCGCCACGCATTATCAGCCCACGGCCGATTGGATCGCGAAAAACCTGCCCACGACTGCGACGTTGGCGGTGTATCCCGACGCGGGACTCGTGCCTTATTCTACTGGGCTGCACTCGATTGATTTCGGCAAGCTGAACGATGCCTACTTGGCGCGCGAAGCAAAGGATCCATCCGCCGTCGTCGAAT
>CAZETM010001496.1:0-2025 GCA_964514885.1 uncultured Polyangium sp.
GGTCACATAACCCGTAATCACGGCGGCAAGGGTCGCACCTCCCAGCGTGGTCGACGCCAACGTTGCCAACCGAGACAGCGGTTCCAGCGCCAATGCCAGCGGACTTTCGCCAAGCTGCGCCCAGATCCATTCGCGTCGACGCCCGTGTTCGGTTTCGAGCGCCAGCACCTTCGCCAATGCGCCCGCGTGCGGGAGCTGCGCGACCGCCTCGAAGTCCTTTCGTACGCGCTGTTCGGCCTCGTCGTTATGCCGAGGGTAACGCTCCGGATCGAACCCGAGACGTAGCTGTCCAGGCAACTCCCGAAGCAGTTGCGCCACGCCAGGGTAGAGCCTGGGCGCCTCCTTGAACCGCTGCCACACGGAAGCCCATTTGCCGGTTCCCTCGACCAGCGCGCCGGCTGCGTCTCCTGGAGACTTCTTGTCGGGGTCCAGCTTGAATTCGGACGTGCACACGTTGCAAAACGCCTTCCACCGCGTTTCCCCCTCGCTCGTTCGAACGGCGTCCCCCAGGCCCATCCAGCGTAGCAAATCTCGGGTTGGATCACTCACGGCCAAGCGATCGAAGTCATCCGCCTCCAGACGATGATCACGCAGGCCATCGAGCGGGGTCTCCGCCAAAAGGGGCAAGCTTCGCAAGGCCGCTTCTCGCGTACGAGCGTCCTGGGCAACGTCGAGCCCGAGCCCATCGTCCGAGATCAGAAACGCCTCGACCGTCCAATCTCGGCTGTTGCGCTGATGCCACACGCGTCCGCGATAGAGCAATTCGATGAGCGGCTGCAGTTCGCGGGGGCAATCTTTTCCCATGCGCAGGGTTTGGCGCGTGACCCCGGGCAGGTAGAGGATCGGCGTTACGCCTTCCGGCAAGTGCACCTCCGGCAGGGCACGTTCGATCACGCAGCGCAGCCAGATCGCGGGTCCGGTGCGCGTTGCGGGATGGTAGGGGCCCAGCGTGAACACCTGCGGCAGGACGGTTTGCAGCCGCGGCAGAAGGCCGGCCCATTGGCGATCGGCATCGGTCCACAGGAGCGCGACGGGCTCGGCGGTGCCTTCGGGCGTGCGCAAGGCATCGAGGAACGAAGCTTCGAGGGCATCGACAAACCCTTTTACGTGGGGCGCGTGAGGCGGAGAGCTGCGTCGCTTGGAGGACGTCACGATTTGTCTCCCTTCACGCGGTCACGGGCCTCGAGCTTGAGTTTTCGCGAATAATGCAGGTCGTTCCAGCGATTGCCGTCGAATTCGGATGCGCCGGTGAAGTCTTGGGTCTGGTCGTCCCAGGTCCAGAACCAGGGGAAGTCGGTCTTGGCTCGCGTCGGCTCTTTGCCGCGGTCCTTGTCCCATTTGATTTTCGGCGTAGCGCGCAGAATGCAGGCATTCTTGCCGCGCGCATTGAGCGGTTTTGCGCTCAGGAAGGGACGAATGTTGAGGCGGACGCCGTCGTTGATGTCGGGATCCCATCCGAGGGGCTGTTCGTGGAGGGGTTTCCAGCGGACGAAGAGATCGTAGGGGGGTTCGCCTTGGAGGATCTTTTCGAGTTCGCGCTTGAGGTGTTCGGCTGCGGCGACGCGTCCATCGGCACCTTCGAGGCCGGCTTTTTGGTCGGCGCGTTGCCGATCGATCCAATCGCCGAGGTAGGTGTAGATGAGTTTTTCCAGCGTTCGGCGGCCTTCCCCATTCGGGGCGGCAAGCCTGTGGTAGCTCACAAGCGCGCCGAATCCTTCCGGCAGGCCATCCCAAATCTGCCAGACGAACGGATGCTGGAAGAAGATGTCGCAGTGCTGAACGAAGTATGCCTCGCGCAGCCATCGTTCTAGCGACCATCCAGCACATCCGGCTCGCGCGAGCAGGTCGTTCAGCACGGACGGTGACCAGTCGCTCCCCCAAGCAGCGCGGAGCAGCGTGCCTACGCGATCCGCAGCGGCAGGCTCCCCCCTCAGAGCTCTTAGGCAGGCGATGCCGTCATCGTCGGTCAATGGGCTCTGGTCGTTGCCATCCTGGGCGGGCCACGTGTAGCCGAGCAATCGAATG
>CAZETM010001497.1:0-2024 GCA_964514885.1 uncultured Polyangium sp.
GGGCTGTTGCGATCGGGCTGGTCGTCGGAGTCGTCGGGGTTTGGATCGCGAAACGCGCGCAGAGGTCGGCATGACAAACGCAGAACAAACCCAGGTCGAAGAGGCGTCCGATGCAGGCGCGTCTGTACCGGACAAACAACTTGGTGCACCCATTGTTTCGAGTGCCGAGCCTGTTTCGGGTGACGATCCTGTTTCGGGTGACGAGCCGCATCGACGCTTGGCCATCTTTTCGGGCGTCTTGATGTGTTTGCTCGGAGCGCCGTATGTCTTGCCAGCTCAAGGCAGCTTGTCGTTGTGGGAAATGACGGAGCGCATGTGGGAGCCGCGATGGATCTTCTTCGGCATTTTCGGCTGGCCCGCGCTGCTGGGTCTACTCGGTATCGTTCGAGGACTTCTTCGCCATAAGCCAGGCAGACTGATGCTGATCGCGCCGAGCATCATCACGCTGCTCTGCGCGTTGGGAACGACGGGGCTCATGTGCATGCTGCTTTGGTCGGTCAACGAGGCGCGTGAATCGTTGCTCGAGTGGGTGGCGTTGTTCAGTGCGCTCGCGGCGCTGTTGATGCTGGCGCGGTCACGGGACGCCGCTGGTTGGCATCGTTTCAACCACTGCACGGCGGCGGTTGCCTTGCTGTTTGGCGTGGCAGCTTTCGGGCTCGCCGGATCCGAAGCGGGCGTGTTCGTACGTCCTGCGTTGGGCCCGTGGTTGTCGTTGATTGCAGTCACTGCGCTCTTGCCGTTCGTCGTCGTCACGATGACCGCGCGACGAAACTGATCAGAGCGCGTCGAAACTCCGCCACCACTTCGTCGAGTCGACGTCCACGGGCAACACTTGCATCTCGTGGCGAAAGCCTTGAATCGGCGCGATGTTCACATCCATCGGTAGATTGCCCGGACAACCGTATTCGAACGACCAACGCTCGATGCTCGTTCCACTCGTGTCGTCCGTTCGTTCGACCTGCAACAATCGTTTGTCTTCCCAAACGAACGTCGTCGAGTAGTTCACCCAGTGCTCAGGGTGATCCCACGTGCGCAGCACGAGGTTTCCCGTGGCGTCATACGTGAAGCCGATCTTGTCCTCGACCAGACCGTCGCCATCCGTGTCGTACTCCGCGTGCATGACGCGCCCATCCGCATCCCAGAAAAAGTCGTCCACTTCGTCGATGATCCCGTCGGCTTCCAAGTCGAGATCGCGCCGCGACAGTTTGCCCGTCGTTACGTCTTCGTATGAATAGATCTCGGCGGTCTGGACCATCTCGGCGTTGAAGATCTCCAAACGTTGCAACCAACGGCTTTCCGCGAGCTGATAACGAAAACCGTACTCGAGGGTGTCGTCCACGACGTCGTGGTGTCGCTCTTCGACGATCGACGGCTCGCCATCGACGTACACGTACTTCACGCGATCGGTAGCGGCTCCGTCTTCGGTGGTCTCCAAACGCTCGCGACGCCCGAGAACGTCGTAGAAGATTTGGGTTTCGCGAAACAAACCCTTGGAGGTCCAACCATCGTACGTCGTGCGCACGACCCGATCCTCGGCGTCGTACTCCCACGTCATTTCGCGATGGCCCGAGTCGAAGCGGGTTGTATCGATCACCTGTCGCTCGCGCCGACCCAACGCATCGTACGACCTGGTCAAATGAAAGACTTGCTTGCCAATAGAGTTGGTCTCGACGTACCGCGTGATGTTGCCCGTCTTGTCGTAGCGGTAGGCTCCGATCAAGTCGTCGTTGCCCCACAGCGCGTACGTGATGCGGTTTTCGCAAGGATCGGCTTCTATTTTCGTAGGGTTTGTCGCGGGGTCCGAACAGCCCACGAGCGCGAAGATCAGCAAAGCGTGGTGCAAACGAAGCATGGTGGCTCTCGGTGAACCTACCGCGAATCGCGACCTACGAGATCTTGGATCGACGTGACGTTCTCCGCTCGCAGACGCGACGAAAGCCCTGCATGTACTTGACGAGCGAACGTCGGTCCCTCGTAGATGAACGCCGTGTAGGCCTGCACGAGCGTCGCGCCAGCCCGGGCAC
>CAZETM010001498.1:0-2022 GCA_964514885.1 uncultured Polyangium sp.
CGAGCCGCTGCGCTTCGGGATTGGTATCCGACGTTTTGGATTCGGCGGCCCAGCGTTTTTCGAGCGCCTGCGTGGTCAGATCGTGTGCAATTGCCTTGTCGCAATGCTGAACGAGCTTATCGAAGCTGGCAGTTTCGGCTGCTTTGCGGACCTGTCGAAACGCAAATAGCCGACGGCCCGAGGTCGAGACATAGAGATTGAAAACGCTTTCGAGTGAACCATCCATGATGACTATCCTTGATCGAGACGAATACGGCGCGAGTTAATCAAGGTTGGTCGTGGACGGCAAATTTTTGTAACGTGGGGCGGCTCGAGAGCGGGCTGCATTCGACGGCGAACGCACACCATGCAGGGGCAACTCAGAGACGGCTACTTCACGCAGACTGGGCCGACATGAGAAACTCTGCCGGAGGCGATAGTTCACTGTCCGCTCGTATTATTCTTGGAGTTGTCGGGCGAGGAACCGGCTTGAAGAAGAAGTTTGCCCACATGTTGCCATCATGATCGCGGCCGTGTTCGAACACGAGCTCGTATTCGCCTGGGGCAAGTTTCAGCTCGACACCTCCGCCGATTGAGCCCATTTCAACCAAGCCGTGCGCGGGAACGGAGAAAGGCACGGCGATTATTCGTTCTGCGGTAGATGCGGCTTCATCAAGCGCTTTGCTGCCCAACACGTCGACCAGCAGAGCTCCGCCACTCTCGAGAGTGCCAAACGATACGCTGCCCGGGCGCCAGGCGAATCCTTGCGCAACATGTGCATCGGCCCAGTCATTGAACGGGTTCGGCAACTGCTGATCGAACACCGCAACCTGCGTGTACGAGACCTCGATGGTGAATTTGGCCATTGGTGCTACTCTACAATGATTTTGACTCGGGTGCCGTTTGGAAACGCCCTACATTGGTTGCCCATGCAGGCGCCGGCTCCCCGGTTCTCAGCGGCAGTGACGGGTCTAACGCTGGCGCCTTTTCCGCCTTCCTTGAACATCGCCGGGGGATACTCATCCAGATCCATGCCTGGAACTTTAGGGTGGCCCGAGAGCGATTCAGCACGACGGCCGCGCGCGCCCGGTCTATCGATAGTGAGTTCCGTCGGGTATCCTGCCGCCTGGGCGTCATGAATGTGCGCAGCGGTTTCTGGATATTTGCTACGAGCAAGCCGCACTTCGTTCGCTTGCGGCGGCCCCCTCGTTTTTCGAGGACCGCCTGAGGCCAACTTGCCCACGATCGCGGCCCCGACAATCGGCACAATCAATCGAACCGATTGCCGCGCGACAGCATAGTCGTCGTCCTCTTCGATTGCAAGGCCCAAATCTGCGAACGCGATCAGCGGGTTGATGACATTGAACGCGTCAATGATGTCGCCATGGCGGTAAGCCTCGCGCATTGCATTGATCGTGGGCAACGGCGTCGTCGTCCAATCGCGCCAGATATCGTCGAGGGTATCGCTGAGACCGTCTCCAAGGCCATCGAGAAAATCAGGCTTCGGCGGCTCTGCCGGCGTCGTTTCCTGCGGCAAACCATTGCCACCGCTTCCCGTCGTGCTCATGTCGACAGGCGGAGCTAACGCGCCTGTTTGCTCATTCTCAGCGGGAGGCGGCGGCGTGGGCGGTTTATCCGGACGCGGCTCGACGATGACCGTTTCCGGAACGACAATGTCCTGGGGCACGAACCCCGTCGGATCTACCAGTGCAAGCGGGTTATTCAACACGTACGCATAACGATTGAGGCTCTGCCCGTCCCAAATGTCCGCAATGACCGGATCCGTCGTCGTAAACCGTCCGATTCGCGGGTCGAGCATGCGCCCTTTCATGTTCACGAGGCCCAAGTCCTCTTCGTCCTCGTGTCCCGTGAATCCTCGTGTCGTCGAGCTCGTGAAATTGCCCGCTGGCCCTCCCCATTCCGGATTTCGCCGCGCCCCGAACGCGTCATAGCTGCGCCGTTCATCGAGCGCGCCGTTTTCCTTCGTCATCGCATCGATCGACCCAAGGTGATCCACGTGCAAATACCGCGTGCCCGCATTCA
>CAZETM010001499.1:0-2020 GCA_964514885.1 uncultured Polyangium sp.
CATTGGCCGCGGGATGCACCGTCGTCGTCCGTCCCTCCGAATATACGCCTCGATCAGCTTTCGATTACGCGCGCGCTTTCGCAGATGCGGGCTTGCCCCCCGGAGTGCTCAATGTCATCAATGGTGAAGCCTCCAGCATGGGCCAAGCCATGCTCGATGACTCGCGGTGCCGCAAGATATCGTTTACCGGGTCGACGCGGGTCGGCAAACTGCTGATGGATGGTGCATCGCGCAACGTAAAACGCTTGGCGCTCGAATTGGGCGGCAATGCCCCCGTGATCGTTTTCCCCGATGTCGACGTCGCTGCCGTCGCTCGATCCGGAGCCATCGCAAAATTGCGCAATGGTGGACAAGTTTGCATTGCTCCACAACGTTTCATCGTCCACGTTTCGATCGCCGAGGCATTCACGAATGCGGTCGTCGAGGCAATGAAGCGCGAAGTCTTGGGGCACGGATCTTCGCCGGAAACCACCGTGGGACCGCTCATCAATGCCGCTCAACGCGATCGGGTCGAGCGAATCGTCGCCGGTGGTGGACGGGTATTGATTGGCGGCAATCGTGGAGGCAAAGAGCGTGGCTATTTTTATGCGCCCACGGTGCTCGATCAATTGGCCCCCGACGCTCCTGTATTACGCGAAGAAGTCTTCGGCCCGGTATTGCCGATTGTCACCTTCGAGACGGCCGAAGAGGCTTTGCGTATCGCCAACGATACCGAATACGGGCTCGCTTCATTCGTCTTCACGCGCGACTTGAAGACCGCGATGACCGTTTCCGAGGGATTGCAATTCGGCATGGTGGGTGTAAACGATTGGTATCCGGTGACCGCGGAGGCTCCGTTTGGCGGCATGAAGCAATCGGGGCTGGGACGAGAATCGGGGCTGGAGGGCATTCACGAATACGTGGACACCAAAACGCGCTACTTTGGAGGCTTGTGATGGCCGGGATATCTCCGGGACGCATTCGCGTGACCAAACTGGAAGGCTCACCCGAAGAGCGCGGGCGTATTCATGGTGAAAAGCATCGCGCGGGCATTCGTGCGTATACCGACGAGCGAGTGAAATTGGCCGCGAATGGAAGCTGGGCAGGACGACCCGCTACGGTGGCTGATATTCTAGCGCTCGCGGAAGACATGATTCCTGCGCATCGAGCATACGCTCCCGACCTGATGATCGAAATGGAGGCGATGGCTCGGGCCGCGGGGATCAGCGCAGCCGAAGCGATCATCGTTGGAGGCTTTACGGATTTCGTGGACGCGGTGCGAGCATTGGCCCAAACGCCTGGACCCGAAGAAGACGATTGCACTGCGGTGCTCACGCACGAATTCTTGACGCAAACGTGGGACATGCACGATTCGGCAACGCCTTTCGTGGTCATGTTCGACGTGCAAGATACCATTGCATCGTGGGTATTCAGCACCGAAGGATGCCTTGGTCAAATCGGAATGAACGCGGCGGGGATATCGATAGGCATCAACAACTTGGTGTCGACGGACGGTCGGGTCGGCGTGACCTGGCCTTTCGTGGTGCGCAAGGTATTGCAATGCGAGACGATTGAATCGGCGTTGCGAGCGATTGTGGATGCTCCTTTGGCGGGTGCTCACAATTATTTGCTGCTGGACGCGTTTGGCGCAGGGTACAACATCGAAGCGATGCCGACACACGCCGCGGTCAGGCGTTTGGAATCGGCGCCATTGCTGCATACGAATCATTGCTTGGATGCGGAGGCGTTGAAGCGACAAGCTGAGCGGTCCACGGCATTGCTAGCATCATCGACGGATCGATTGTCGCGCGCTGCGGAATTGGCCGCGGGCGCTTTCGATTTACCGGCGCAATTTGCCTTCACGCGGGACCCGGTCATCTGTCGACGATCGGAGGAGCCTTATCACATTGAATCGTCGGGAGCGGTGGTCATGCGCCCGCAGAGCCGCGAGTTATGGGCAGTGTGGGGTATCCCGGCGGATCACGAATACGAGCGGTTCGTGGCGGGGGCCTGAGCAAGGCTATCACCCAACGAGCCATCG
>CAZETM010001500.1:0-2019 GCA_964514885.1 uncultured Polyangium sp.
AGATCCGCGAGCTGCGGGGGACGATCAGCGAGCCGGGCAAACACAGCCCGTACCGCGATAGGTCTGTCGAGGAAAACCTTGACTTGTTGGGGCGCATGAAGAAGGGCGAGTTCCCCGAGGGAGCACACGTCGTGCGCATGAAGGGCGACATGGCTTCGCCGAACATGAAGATGCGCGACTGGCCGATCATCCGGATCAAACACGCGCATCATCATCGCACGGGCAACCAGTGGTGCATCTATCCGCTGTACGACTTTGCGCACAGTTTGTCCGACGCGATCGAAGGCATCACGCACTCGATTTGCACGCTGGAATTCGAGAGCAACCGCGAGCTGTACGACTGGATCGTCGACAACTGCGACGTGCCTGCTCATCCGCATCAGTACGAGTTCGCGCGGCTGAACATCACGCACACGGTGATGAGCAAGCGGAAGCTACTGGAGCTGGTCAAGACAAACGGCGTGCAAGGTTGGGACGATCCACGCATGCCGACGCTGGCGGGGCTACGTCGCAGGGGCGTCACGCCCGAAGCGCTGCGTGCGTTCTGCGAAGAGATTGGCGTGGCGAAGGCGAACAGCACGGTCGAGATCGAAAAGTTCGAGCACTTCATTCGTCAGGATCTGGAGCGAGGATCCGATCGAGTGATGGTGGTGGTTCGTCCGATCAAACTCGTGGTGGAGAACTATCCGGACGGGCAGACGGAAGAGTTCGAGGCGCCGTATCATCCGGACGCGGAGCCGAAGGGCAAGTCGCGCAAGGTTCCGTTCTCGCGGGAGCTGTACATCGAAGCGGACGACTTCGCGGAGAATCCGCCGAAGGATTGGTTTCGTTTGGCGCCGGGCAAGGAAGTGCGTTTGCGATATGCGTACATCGTGAAGTGCACGAGCGTGGTGAAGGACGCGGCGGGCAAGGTGACGGAGATTCGTTGCACGTACGACGCGTCGACGCGTGAAGGTCAGTCGGCGGATCGCAAGGTGAAGGGAACGCTGCATTGGGTAAGTGCGGCGTTTGCGAAGACGGTCGAGGTACGGATCTACGATCGATTGTTCAACGTTGAACGACCGGACCTGGTCGAAGAGGGCCAGGACTGGAAGGCGACGTTGAATCCGGAGTCGCTGACGATTGTGAGGGATGCGAAGGCGGAGCCGAGCTTGGAGACGGCGGTGGGCGGGACGCATTATCAGTTCGAGCGGAAAGGGTTTTTCTTTGTCGATCCGGTGGATTCGAAGCCGGGGGTGCCGGTATTCAATCGGACGGTGTCATTGAAGGCTGGTTATACGGTTCCGAAGGAATCTGGTCAGTCATTGGTGGACGAAAGAAAAACCGTAAAGGCTGCGCCGAAGCAAACGGTGCAAACTCCGGAAGAGCGATTGGGGCAGCTTGCGCCCGAGGCCAAGGTTTTGTTCGAGCAATTCGTTACGGTTGGCGTGGGTCGCGAAGACGCAATGGTGCTGGCGGAGAATGCCGAATTGCGTGCTTATTACGAGCAGGCCATTGCAGGCGGTGGCAAAGCGAAGACGGTTGCGAACCTGTTGATCAATGAATTGGCTCGGGAGATCGAGGCGAAGGGCACTCTGCCATTCCAGCCGGCGGGGCTGGGTGAATTGGCGGCGTTGATTGATGACCGGACGATTACGCCGACGATTGCGAAGGACGTGCTTTCGGAGATGCTCTCGAGCGGTCGAGGCGCGAAAGCGATAGTGGACGCGAAGAACCTGCGTCAAGTATCCGACGAATCGACGCTGGAGCCGATTGTGGACAAGGTGCTTGCTGACAGTCCTGGCGAAGTGAAGCGATATCGCGAGGGCAATACGAAGCTAATGGGCTTTTTCGTCGGCAAGGTCATGAAAGCGTCGGGGGGCAAAGCGAATGCCGAACGCGTTACGGAAATGCTGAATAAGAAGCTTGCCTGATTGCGGGTCAGGGCCCACTCGTCATTTTGTTGCCCGTTCATCCGCTTGTCGTGTATGCTTGCCGCATGCGTTACCTCAGCCTTGCTGCTCTCAAGGTCGCCCTGGC
>CAZETM010001501.1:0-2019 GCA_964514885.1 uncultured Polyangium sp.
ATTCGTCCATCGTCCCGCGCCAACCATGATCACAGACGGCTTGCTCGAGCCCCCGGCATTATCGCCAGCAATTCTCCGATGCCGAGACATGGTGCATTACGCAAGCAATGTTGCACCGAACCCAACGGCAATTGCACCATTCCGGATCAGCGCACTGGCCCGCGCCACTCGAGCCATTCACCGACGTCCAATGGATGCTGACAGCAGGCGAGCAGTTCCCTACGAACGTTGCCCTCGCGGTAGATGTGAAGCCAAAGCTCCGCCGACGATTTGCTGCCGAGTCGATTGTCGAGCACGACGACTGCGAGATCACGCTTGCGGCCGATTGCATCGAGTTCCCTGCCGAAGCGTTCCCTGGCCTCGTCGCTGAACTGCACGGTCAGGAAACTGTGCATTGCGACGATCAGATTCTCCGGGGAGACGCTCGACGCCCACGGGCCCAGCCAGTCGAACACGTCCGCTTGAACCAGGCGAGGCGCAGTGAGCTGGCGGAGCGCGATCACGGCTTCGAGAACCTCCGGCTGCATCTCCGTGAACGCTTGGAACCAAAGCAGCTGCTCAGGATTCTCGAGGTCAATCGGGTTAAGATCGATGCCGATCCGCTCGACAATCCGAGGCGGGCGAAAGAACGTGGCGTTGTCGAGTGGTTTCGAGCCCCGCCACTCGAACTCCAGCTCAAGGTCGATCTCCGACACGAGCTTGGTCGTGAAGACCCGTCCCCCGAGCTCCGGATAGGCGTACGAACAAAGATCCGCCAGAAGGTGTAAACCTGCGCTCGTTCCAAGATCAACGAGGCAGCACGGGCGGTCAGGAAATGTTGCCCGCACCATGCACAGGGCAGGGAACAGCACCGCACAGCGGTGTATGTTGTTCACCTGCACGTGGCGCGTATGGAGAAGCCGCTCGATGTCGGCCGCGCTCGCGAGGCAACTCGAGCGAAACCGCCCGTATCCAGTAAGCGCATCCTCGGCCGTACCTACCAAGCGCAGTTGTACCGTTCGAGGTCGTCCTGCCCGCTCCGGCGCGCCACGTAGCGGGCGACCGCGAGGAAGAAGTAGGGCATGACGGAATCGACGTGAGCGTGCGATGCCAGTGCTAGGAGATGTTCGTCCGTCGCCATTAGCTGGCAGAGACGCTCGAAGAACGACTGGCCAGCGTCCTCGTGTCCGAGCAGCGAGGCACGAAGCTCATCGATCGTGTAGCACCGACTTCGAGCGGGAACATTTTCCATGCAGCCGCGATTGGTAACACGCTTGAGGCAAACGAAGCAACATACGTTTTCGTTTCCCGAAAAGACGTGGTCGAACCCGCGGCGGGCATTCGCGCGAGCACCCAACTCCGCAACAACACGTTTCGCTGTCCGCGCAGCAACCTCGAGCACCTCGTCTTCCATCGGTGCTGCCAATCGCAAAACCGTGATGCCTTCACCGTCCGCCCGCCTCACATAGACGCCATCGAGCATGAGCGTGTGCGCATGCACGTTCAGCAGCAATGCCGAGTCGAAGCGTTGAATCACCGTCACAGCCCCAAGAAACGCTTCGTCCACACTCGACAAACGGAAGAGATGCTTTGCTCTCCAACGATACGAGCGAAGCAGTTCTCTGACAAACGCATCCACCACGAGCGCGCGCAAGCCCCACGGCAACGAGCACACCCACTGTCGTATATGCACCCAGGAAAGCACCCGTTTGGTACACTCGCGCCCCATCGCACCTACCCGCCTCAAAACACTCCGCAACGGATCCCTCTCAAACGCCCTCCGCGGCACGCCACCGATCGATGCGACGAAAGATCGGTTCACAAACGCTCTTCGTCGCATCCAGCCACGTGCGAAGACCGCGGAGACCAGTCTTGGAAACCAACGTGTAGTGCGTCTCCATAAGAAGGGGAAAGCTACCGGAACGGCTGGAAGCACCTCCATCCCATCGACATCGCGCGCCGACGGCACGTGTTCGCGCGTCAATCCCAGCCCCCGCGGTTGCCGACGTCACCTGTTCGAGTTCCGAACACCCACCATCG
>CAZETM010001502.1:0-2018 GCA_964514885.1 uncultured Polyangium sp.
GGCAAAGAGCACGGACGCATCCTTGAAAGCATTCACGCATTGAACTGAAAGGCTCGACCACGCCCAAATACAGAAGCAGATCCACTCACGGACTCGTTTGAGCGCGAAAGGGGTTGAGTCGGGCTACCACTGCCCGAACGTCGAAAATCCACAACCTGCTACTTGGATGCCCGTTCGCGAGGTATCCATACTGACATTCCACACTTCTCAAGGCGAAGGAGGAGGGCAACGTCAATCTCATCGCGCTCCCAGACACGTGGGCCAACTACGCGGGCATCCTCATGTCTTTCCGCGATACCTATGGCCTCGAAGCCCCTGCTGCGAATCCGGATGCTTCCTCTGCGGACGAGCTCACCGCGATCTCCACCCTGCAGGGTCAGCCGGACATGCCCGACGCAATCGACATCGGCCCGTCCTTCGTCAAGCAGGCAATGAATGCCGGCCAGATCGCACCACACGTCACGACGACCTGGGACGAGATTCCTGACAACCTCAACGATGCGGCTGGCAACTGGGCCGGCGCCTACTACGCCATCATGTACATCGGCACTAACTCCACGCTCGTGAAGAACCCGCCCCAGACGTGGGCGGACGTCATGAAGCCGGAATACAAGGGCCAGGTCACGATCAATGGTGATCCTCGCGAGGCAGGTGCCGCGTTCGCAGCCGCGCGCGGCAATGGCGGGTCGTACTATGACATCATGCTTGGGACTGAGGACTTCGCCGACTTGAAGAACAGCGGAAACCTCTAGGTTCACCACAAGATCGGGACTGGGGGGCACTTCGCCTGGAGCCCGCTCGCACTGGGCTTCTCGGAATCGGCGAACGTGACCGTGAATTCCTTCCACTGACCGTCAGCAAGTCGCTGCACGGTAGAGAGCAGGACACCGTCATCCCAAACTGCCTTCGTTCCGTCCTTTCCAGATGCTTTTATACACCCCCCTCATTGATGAATAGTTTCGCTACCGGAGATCCAACCCAGGGGTTTTTTCCCCACACGTCAAGCTTCATGCGGGGCGATGCGAGGGTAATGGTGGATTCTACGTCGCTTAACTTGGAGGAGGTGCCCTCGCCGCAGGCCTGATACCCCGGGGCCACAGAACCCTCCCCCCGAGCAGTGTCACGTTTCGTGAATACGACGGTAGCCGTCCTCGTGGACTCGTTCACAATGCACACCCTGGTGCCGAGATTCTCAGCTGCACGATTCGGTGACGAGCACCCACCGAGCGCCAACCCGGCGATCAGCACAAGCAAGCCGGCACTTCTTACTCGTCGTGTTGTCACCCGTCGTACCACCGCGTACCCCCATCGCAAACGCTCGCGCCATCCCCTGAAAAGGACTCCAAGAGCAAGCTGGGAAACGTTCTGAGCGCAGCACACTCAACGATTCATGCATGGAAAGGGCACCGAGCCTCGCCACGCAAGCCCACAGGATGGTGTCCGAGAGGTCGTTCGGCGTGCAATCGACCGAGAACGTGGGGTGGATGCCTTGACGCCGGCTATCAGCGAGCCGGGAAACGCCCCGACGTCGCCGGCGATTTGGCTGCTGGGATCAGGTGCCGAGCATCGTCCCGCAGTAACTGCGCCTCGCACGCTAGGCAGCGGGCGAGTACGGAACACCCAAACAAGCCGTGCTCTGTCGTCATCAACTGTTACGTTGAGGTAACTGATGCCGTAGGGCACTGCGTTCCGCCAGCCTGAAAGGTGTCTCATGATGTTCCCCTCTCCCCGGCGTCCGCGCCTGTTTCTCGCTGGCTGCCTTGCCCTCGCCGCGGGAGCGAGCGGCTGCTCGTCGAATGATGAAGGGTCGCGGCAGGCAGGGAACCTCGGCACCCGCGTCTGCATCATCAACTACTGGACTGACACGGTGAGCGTAAAATTCACCAAGAAGGACACCGACACCGGCACTGGTCCCCTCAAGCCGAATAACGTGTTCTGTGCCGAAGGAACGAAGGCCTCATATGGAGACGTGGAGGGCATTCTCGTGTTCCCGGAACCGCCACGGGCGCTTTACTTCG
>CAZETM010001503.1:0-2016 GCA_964514885.1 uncultured Polyangium sp.
CGGTTCCCGCGTTCGTGTCGAGGTCCGTCAGGATTCGTTGACCGAAACCAAGGAATCCATGACCGCGGCGGTCGTAGCGGCCGTCTCGATAACGAAGGCCAAAACGACGCATGCCGCCTTGACCGTCACTCATTGCATACTCGCGCACGATTCGACGAGGGCCTACGGCACACCGGCGAGGATAAGCGCATTCATTGCTCGGGTCCGCGTGCGACCGATAAAGCGCGGAATCGCCTTCGCCGTCAATCAAATGGCCGTAGGACAAGGACACGTTCGGAATGAAGCCTGAGTCTTCCGGTTCGTTCTCGTTCAGGCCATCGGAAAGACTCGCGAGAACGTCGGGATTTGCCGCTCGATTTTGGAAGAGGTGCAGCTCGTTCCCAAGGAAAAGCACGACATCGGGCGCGCCATCGCCATTGACGTCCCCGATTCGAGGCCCGCGCGGGTCTGCAAGCGTCACTGCGTCACCGAGTACCGCTTCGAACGGGATTCCCGCGTCGATTCGCTCGAACGTGAATTCGCTACTTCCGCCCGTCGCGCGCAGAATGTACCATTGTGGTAATTCTTGCGCATTGGCCATGGGCATTAACAGGTCAGTCCGTCCATCACCATCGAAATCGAGCGGCGCCGAAAGGTTGAAGTACGTGTCCTGAAAAATGAGGCTCCCGTCCCATTTCAAGCCGTCCGCGTGGTTGTCCGCAAATACTTTGCCCGTATTCGTCCACGTTCGGATACGACCATCCGAAAAGCCATTGGCCACGGCATCCGGCAATCCATCGCCGTTGACATCCGCGAAAATCACGCGTCCGGGGCTTGGTGGAATGTCGAGTTTCGTATCCCAAGCGCTCCACGTTCCATCGGTATGCCGCTCGAGCGCGCTGTACGTCGTCGCCTGCAATCCCTGCGTGCCACCGAAGCTGATCATCCCCGGCAAAACAAGGTCGATCTTCCCGTTGCGGTTCACGTCGATTGTCCGCAGCTCGGCCGCGCAACTGAACCCGGCGAGCAGCTCGACGGCCGCCCCGTTCGGCTCGAATCCTCCCGGCCGCCACAAATGCAGGGTCCACGCGGGTTGACTCGGGTTTCCTTCGGGCGAGTCGCTATGATCCTCACATTGAATCAGATCGCCGACTCCATCGCCGTCGATATCGGCCAAGTGCACGGATCCACCCGGCCCACGGAGCCCTTTCGGCGCAGGTCCGAGCGGAAATGGGCGATTGATCTGCGTATCGAGTTCTTCGAACGTCCCGTCTGCCCTCGATAGCAGCACGATATGGTTGTTTTTGCTGCCGTAGACGTCGTGCAACAGCACATCCGCGCGGCCGTCTTGATTGTAATCCATTGCAGTGCCCAATTCAGGCTGTATCTGCGAAGGATCCGCGGGTCCGGTCGGGTCGAGAACGACGGACCACTCCTGCGAAAAGGCTACCTTTGGCGCGGCGAATCCATTGCCTTGATTCCGGGCGAGACGCCATTCGGTGATCGGATTGTCCGGCGTCGAGAGAATCGGGCTCGTGTCCGGCGAAAGCAAATCATCGAGCCCGTCGCCGTCGAAATCGGCAAGCACGGGGCTCGAAAGCTTCGATGTTGGCGCTGGTATGGACGTTTTTACTTCCTCGAAACCTCGCACGCTCGGCCCGTATTGAAATCGTGTCGGCGGCTTGCAGGCGCCATCCGCTGCGCACTCTTGCGCCGAAACGAGCCTCGTGCGCCCCGTGGTTTCTCCTTTGTCGTAATCGAATTCGTACCGACGCACCAGCTCCTCGCCGACGTGCATTTGCACCTCGTCGAGCCGCAAAACATTTTGAAACTCCATGCCCTCGGAGAACACGCGTCGCACGTCGTCTTTCGCGCCGTACACGAGGGAAACCCTGCGTGTCGCGGGCACGCCCTCGAATTTCGTATAACGAATCTCGTCTAGCGCATATTCGGCGGTGTATCCGTCCGCATCGGCAAAGCAGTAGCCGTACTCCATTGCATTGCCGCGAGCGTCCCGTGTCTCGCCGGCAAGCCATG
>CAZETM010001504.1:0-2015 GCA_964514885.1 uncultured Polyangium sp.
CTAGCGTCACCGAAAGGCTAGGAACTGCAGGCTGATTGAAGCCGTCTTCGCGTTTGCCCCAGTACTTGGCGAGCGCGATGTTGGGATGAGCAATGGCTGTCGCTGCGTAGAGCGTCAAGGCGCTTCTCCTTCGGAATACTTCGCAGGTTTGTCCGCGTAAATTCGCACAACAAACCCGTCGTAACGCGGGTTGGCTCGTCGCCAAGCTACAACGATGCGGTCTGCGTTCTCGGCTTCGCGCATCTGATCGTGCGCGCCGTCTTCGGTAAACGCCGGAGCCACGAGCGCAATGGATGAGCCTCCACCACCGCCACCCGTCAGCTTCGCACCCAGCGCTCCATGCTCACGAGCGACCGCGCACAGATCTTCGAGTTCACTCGTCGACACCATCAAACCCGACAGCACGAGCTGATTCATGTTCATCAACTCGCCAAGCGCTGCATGCTCGCCAGCTTCGATCGCGAGCGCTGCATTGTTCACGATCGTAGCAATCGCATCGATGGAACGTTGAATGAGCTGCGGTTCCTTGGCTTTCCGCGATGCAACGTATTCGACCATTTCACGCGTCGATGAAGGCTCGCCAGTCCAACCCACACACAAGACGATGTCCTTCGCCGGATGCAGTGGCGATGCACCGTCGATACGCGAGTAACGAAAGATGCCTCCTCGTGCAGCGGCCGTCGCATCGATCCCAGACGGGTTGCCATGAAACACTCGTTCCCACGCAGCCGATCGCGCCAGGGCGAGGTTGTCGTCAGCTCCAACGAGCGCCTGTGCAGCTCGTGCGATGGCCACGCCAAGCGCCGCAGAACTGCCGAGACCTCCGCCCGCCGGAAGACCGCTCGATGCTTCGACACGCATTGCAGGAAGCGTTGGCGACATGTCGAGCAGCGCATGGAACGCGCGAGAGAGATCGTCTTCGCCAGATGGATCCGCAACAAGCTCACGATCGCCAATACGCAAGATGCTTGGACCACCAACGAAACGCGTGGCCGATGCATGTGCACCACGTTCGATGCCCGCTGCAATCGCTGGAGATCCGTACACCACCGCGTGCTCGCCGAACAAGATCACCTTGCCCGATGCATCGCCTTCAGCGCGTTCGATCTGCGTCACGACCGTGTCCTCGGTTCGCTAAGACGAACCCTAAGCGATTTGACGATACCAGTGAGCACAGGTCGCACGGCAGTCGGAAGCAGTGCGTTGTCGAGCAACGACTCGGCTTCGTCACAGAGCGTATTCTGTCGCTTTTCGACGGCCCTGCGCGCCCCGGACGACACGAGCGCAGCCGTCGCTGCTGCCACTGCGCTGGCTGGTGCAGCAGCTCGACCAAACGCTTCCGCGATCGCTTGTCGTTCGGTTTCGTTTGCCAAACGTTCAGCCTCTACGACGAGCGCCGTCCGCTTGCCAACGGTGATGTCGTTGCCCACCGGTTTGCCTGTCTCCGCGGGATCACCGAACGTGCCGAGCAAGTCATCGCGAAGTTGAAAAGCAACGCCTAGTGGAGCCGCGAAACGGGTGAGCAGCGCGCGAAGATCGGACGATCCACCCGCCATCGTCGCTCCCAGCACGAGCGGTCCACGAATCGTGTAACTGCCCGTCTTGAGATCATGCATCGCTTCGACGTCTTCCGACTTGCCGAGAATGTCGATCTGCTGCCCGAGCACGACATCTTCATGCACGCGCATGAACGTCGACAAGGCATCGATACGCGCCTCGGGTGAAAGTCGTTTGATCCCCAAGAGTGTTTCGATCGACAAACCCCAGGTCAGGTCGCTCGCGAGCATCGCGGAGGACGCGCCCTTCTGTGCATCACCAAGCGTCTGCGTCAGTGCGGCATGGACACTCGGTCCACCGCGACGCGTCAGGTCGCCGTCCATCCAGTCGTCTTGAATCAGCAAGTAGGTCTGGAGCAGCTCGAACGCGACGCCGCCGTCGATCGCAACTTCGAGATCCGTATCGCCACCTGCTGCGATCCATCCCGCGGCGATGAGTCCTGCACGCACACGTTTTCC
>CAZETM010001505.1:0-2012 GCA_964514885.1 uncultured Polyangium sp.
CCCAAAGCTCGTCGCTTTCCCGACATGGGTTTTCTCCGCCAAACGCAGCATCGGCGCGAACGCACCCAATTCTTTTCCCGCAAACACCACGCGCCCCAGCACTCCCTGCATTCGATGCTCCCGATCCCGCGCCAACGATCTCCGATTCCAATCCTCGAGCCTCACGTCGTGCTGCAATACAGCAATGGCACCGGCTAGCGCATCCAGTTGCGAAAAATCAGCATCCGCTTGCTCGGCCCCCTCGCCATACAATGCACACAAAATCGTCAGCCTCCGATAAATGGCTCGGAAAAACGTTGTAAACGTCAACCTTTTCATCAATCGGCCATCTTGCTCCAGCCACGCAGGCGTCTCGAATACCACCTCGATTCGATCGACACCCGCTTTCGCGTCCATTTCGATTGGCCGATCCTGACGCCCTCGCAATGTCGCTCCATCGAAAAACACGAGGCCGCCTTTGTCCCCGAATTCTAACTTACTCACCCCCTCCAGCGCCCGGAACAGCTTTTCCAATTCGCCTTCGCGTAGCCGCCCGAGCACCCGCAGCCCCAATGAAAGCTCGTCGCCTTTGCGTAAATTCCTCTGACCCGGCGTAGGGAATAGCGGAATCATCGGCTGCGGCGCCCTAGTTTGCCCACGCAAAAAACGATGCGGCACCGGCTCCGGCACGGGGGGGTCGAACATCCGCGCATACGTGCATCGATCAGGCGCTTCGCAATCGAATTCGCACGCGCCCAACTCGTTCGCGCATCCCGCCACACGCAACGCTCGCCCAAGCACCCCACGAAGCATGCTCACGCTGTGATATGGCAAGTGAAATGGTTTGTCCACCTGATACGTCGCCTGAACCTCAGTCGCCACGAGCTGCATTCCACTATCTTACGATCGTCGAAACGGTCCGTACAGCCCGCTCAGTAAAAATTTGCTCGCCGATGCGAGAAGTGCCCTGTGCTACACCATTGAGCATCGCAAGTTTTTTTCGTTGGCGCGATAGGTTCGGCTCGGTTTGGTTTCTCTGTTGCTCATGGGCCTCGATCTTGTCACGACGTCGCATTTGCGCTCTCGTTCACCGCGCTACCATCGTGCGCATGCCCGTGCGCTTTTGCGTTGCAAAGCACCGACGCCCGAGTATCCTCGCTTTCCGTCGCTGATGACCAAACCAATTCGCCTGATGAATGTCGATGATTTGATCGCGCGTGCTCGCGCTGGGGATACTGCAGCGTTGGAACAGCTCTTCCAGCATTACGCGCGTCCTATCGGGACCTGGGCCACGTATGCGCTGGTCAAGAATGCTCCTGGAGGGGTGCGACCGTCGGACATTGCGCAGGAAGCGTCGCTGCGCGCATTTCGGAAGTTTTCTTCGTTTCGCGGCAATACCGGCGGCGAATTGGACGCGTGGCTCAAGGCTATCGTTGCCCGATGCTCGACGCAATGGCGTCGCGATGCTCGTCGACAGAAGCGGGATCCGCGTCGGGAAGTTCGTTTGGACGAACAGCATCAGGAAACGCTGCTTGATTTGCAGACGAGTCCCAGTCGGTCGGCGGCGGATAAAGAATCGTGGCATCAGGTGCTCGTGGCGATTTCGGAACTACCGCCCGAGCAGCAGAAGGCGATTTCGTTATGTCTTTTGCGGCGCACGCGATATGCCGACGCTGCGAAGCGCATGGGTACGACGGAGGCGGCGGTGACGGCGCTGGTGCAGCGAGGAATTCGGACGCTTGCGGAGCGATTCAGAGCGGACACGAATTCCCTACCGGCATTGAAAGTCGCTGAGGAGGCAATGGATCCATTTTTGGATTATTTGCAGCGCAAGGATGCGGCGGAAACAATCGACGTCGAGGCATTTCTTGTGCAGCATTCGTCGTGCGCGACTTCGCTGCGTTTGCTGATTGAATGGGCTACGCGCATCAAATCGCTCGAATTGAGCACGCCCGACGAGGGAGAAGAGTAGCGGCTATGTTGGCACCGGGGTCGAACGTCGAGCACTACGAAATCGAGCGCCTCATAGCGGT
>CAZETM010001506.1:0-2011 GCA_964514885.1 uncultured Polyangium sp.
ATTGCGAGGCAGAAAGACCCGTGCATGAACTGCAGGGATAATGACAAGCCGCGAAAGACAAAAGAAGAGAACACAAAGAAACAAACCAATCACAAAACAGAGAACATCCAACCAGAGACAACTATTCTACGAATGACGAAGCTATCTTGATCCGATTCTTGGATTTGACTCACCTCAATTGGGTTACTACCACTTGCAAAAGACCGTGAACGATCAAGACGTGGCGGTGCAATCGCTACTTACGGCCGTGAACATCACGCTCAGGCTCGTGGCCAATGCCTGTCCCGAGCAACGCGTGCTCATCATCGTCGATGGGCTCGACAAAATCCACGATGTCGATCGCGCCAAGGCGTTGTTCGTTCGGTCAAACCTCATTGCGCAACTCGACTGTTGCCTCATCGTGGCGTGCCCGTTTGCCCTGAGGCACGATGTATCCCTTGGTTCGAGCTTGGGATTTACCAGCGTACCTCCGCTGATGAACGAGCCGGTCATGCGCCAAGATGCCCCGCAGTTGCCAGGCTCGGGCATTGAATTTTTCTGCAAACTGTTTGCAGAGCGAGTCAAAGACTTGGGCGAGCCCGAATCGATGATTTCTCGCCCTCGACTCGAAAAGCTCGCGTATTATTCGGGTGGGCGAGCCCGGGATTTCGTCAAGCTCATTCGAGTGCTGTCCGAGCTTTCATGGGACGAAAGCGTGGACGCGGTGACCGACGCGATTATCGTCGAAACGCTGGACAGCATGCGCCGCGAGCGCGAATTGGGAATTCATCGCGGCCATATCGAACTGCTCCAACTCGTCATGGCGGACGCAAAACATCGATTACCCAATGAGCCTCTCACGCAGGAACTGTTGCGATTCTCGTTGCTGTTGCCTTACTCGGACGGTTCGGAATGGTATTACCCGCATCCACTGCTGCTGATGCACCTGCTCACGCCGTAGAAGGCTGGATCCAGCGAATCGTCCGCCAGTTGAGGCTGACCGATCGCGGCATCCTCCTGCTCGTCGACCGCGGACAGCCATGGCGCCTGCAAGCGTTGTTGCGACGGCTCGTCGAGGAATACGGCGACATCGAGGTGTACACGGAAGCATCCGCAATGGCCAAGGTGCCTGTCGGTAGCACCGTGGTGCTCGTGCCGAACGCCAAGGATGCCGAATCGATGAACATGGCGCGCGCTCTTTTCTCGCGTCACGAATTGCGGGTGGTTCTTTTCTGCGAACGACCTGTTTCCGAAGCATTGCGCCGCGACGCGCCGGACTTCTTCGATTGGATTTCGCTCGTCGTCGAATGTACTCCGAGCCATCCTCCGCAGATCATCGAGGCCCTGGAAACCGCCATCTCGTTACGAGCTCAACCGATTGCGTGGAATAGCAACGTACCGGATGCAGTCGCGGAAGCGCGGCGAGTTTTCTCCGATGTGTTGCATGTGCGAGGGTTTTCAGATGTCGATTTGAATGCCCCGTTCGAATCACTCATCAAGACCATCTCTCGCGCGAAATACAAATGGTTGTTTGCTCGGGCAGACCGACCCTTGCAACTGCAGCGATTCCAATGGGCATTGAGGAAAGCGCGACGGTATGGTCAGGCCGTCGTGGTGACCCCCGAGCGCATGCGCGGCGAATCTTGTGATGCCGGTTTTTTCCCCATCCATGCCGCCACGCTCTCGATGTCGGAGGCGCGCAGGCGCTTGGCAACCACGGGCGCTAATTTTCCTGGTCGCCTTGCGGCATGGTTACGCTGCGAGCCCGATGCTGTAAACCTCGCGGTGAAATTGCTTGTGGCCGGCGAGGACGAAGAAAGCTTGGAGCGCGCCGTGCGAACGTTGCCCGATCCGGGGGCGTACTTGGCCAGGTTGGCAAACGACAAGGGAATCACCCTCGACAATTCGATGGCGAGGTCGAGTCGCCTGATCATTTCTTCCGAAATCACCTCGCCTGGTTTGTTGGCGCTATACGCGTTCGAATTGGGCGATGACAGCGCTGGAGAATACTTTACGAAACGGTGGCTACGCA
>CAZETM010001507.1:0-2009 GCA_964514885.1 uncultured Polyangium sp.
ACAAGATGGCCGTCAGGTCCGTGCCGATCGTCATCGTCACGGCCCTTCTTCACCGGCGCACTCATGGTCATCCAAGCCGCCCCACTCGTCGTGCGATTGGGCGCCCATGGCTTGCACGGATGGGCCGCGGGCTTCGGCATCTTGCGCGAGATCGCACCGCTCTCATGATCACATCGAGGGGTCCGAGTCATGCCTGGGGCCTTCGGAAAGCGTGCGACTCGGTCTGGCGCGAAAACGACATCTGCTTTTCTGCGGCGAAACTGTTCTTTGCCTACGGGTCGGGTTGCACGTCGGGCCGGCCCACGTATACGCGCAGTCATTCCGGCCACGGACGCCTTGTGTCATCCGCCCATCTTCCGTGGTGCGAATCGTGCCGAATAACCAGCGAATGCCTTTTCCACGTCCGCTTTGGTCAAGCCGAATTCTTCGAGCGTGTAACGATGTTTGCCGTGCTCGTCTTTCCCATTGTTCGCCAAATGCTTGCGCATGCGGGCTTCCGCGGCTGGCGACACCGTTCGGCCGAAGTGCTGCTCGATGGCGCTGACCATGCCCATCGGGTCTGCGACGAGGTCGTTGTAATGGCAATCGAAGAATTGCGCGCCTTGGCCCCGAGCAACCATTTCGTCACGTACGGCGATGGCGTGTGCCCAATTCGCTGCGAGCCGTTCGAGCGCTTGCTTGGCAATGGCATGTGGATTGAATGAGCGCCATGTTTTTTTTTGCGAACACTGAAAACAACGAAAGCGACGACGCGACGACGACGGCAGGATCTCGATGCGTCAAGACGATCTGCGCATCCGGATACGTGTCGAGCAGGACGTTCAGATGCGCCAGATGAAAAGGTGACTTGAGCACCCAGCGCAGGTCGGGTCGGAAATGCAAGCCGAGGTATTGCAGGACGGTGCGGTGGTGCTGGTAGAACATGTGGAAATCTTGCGCCAGTAGCCATCGCACGACATTGGGAAACTCCAAATTGTAGAGGCTGGTTTCCATGGCGTAATCCCCGCGCATGATGAACGTGCATTCTTCCGGCGCGTCCGCTCGAAGGTCGTGGATTGCTCGAAATTCCGGAGCGAATTGCAGGTACTTGTCGAAACCCATCTGCAACCGCTCGATGCGCGGGTCGTTCGCCATCGTGTCGGGATGCGGAGCGGGTACAGGATTCTGCATTTCCCACGTACGAGGCGCACGAACTTCGTCTTGCAGCGCGAGAAGATTGTACAAGACTGTGGTGCCCGTGCGAAATAGTCCTGTGACGACGATCGGCCGTTCAATGGGTCGGGTCAACACTTCCGGGTGCGCCGTGAGCTCGGCGCGGAAACGAATACGAGCCGCAATGCGCGCGACATGTTCGGTTCGGAGGAGGAGCGGCGGAAGCAAATAGTCGCTTAGTTGTGATCGGCAATTCGCAAGATAAAGCTCTAGGGCATCGATGCGCGGTTCTTCGTCGAGCAGGCGCTCGAGCGAAATGTTTACTCCGCTCCACTGAATGGCTTCGCGCAGTACGCTGTCACGATCGAAGAAATCGGGGGGAAGGTTTTGAAGGTATGGGTTGTCGGTTGACGCGTTTTGCATAGGGGCGACTCTCAGTTTATTGCGCGCTTCGTGAACGGGCGGCAATGTTACACGAAAAATGACGCATCGTCCACTCGGTACAGCGAATAAGAAAGAACAACCCAACGATTTTGCCATTGACGCGTACACGTCGCATCGCGCCACCGACCATGCCTCGTATCCCTCGCGCACGTCCAAAACACGCGCTTCTTCGGCATGCTACGCGCTGCCATGGATCCAACGAGCCGACCACCGGCGATCACTTTAGCCATATGGATCAAGTGAGCCGCTTGGACGAACGCGACTGGTCGTAGGAAACGCATCATTCGAGCGTATGGCTCGAATGATGCTAATAGCTTCCGTGGCGTTCGCGTAAGCCTCGCACGTGAATACATATCGTTTGACATTGGATCCATTACGCATTAGGCATCTCACCTCGCAACGGGATGATGCCC
>CAZETM010001508.1:0-2008 GCA_964514885.1 uncultured Polyangium sp.
TCCTCGAAGGCTACCGATCGCCCCCCCGGTCGAGACGGATTTCGCTGACTTTCAAAACGAAGCGTTGCTTGGAGGTGAAACGAAAACACTCCTGCACGAGGCGGCTGCGCACGAGAAGCGCAACTGGGTCCGCTTGTCGTACGACTGCAACAACCACTGCACGTTCTGCCTCGATTCAAACGCGCACGACGGCACGATGCGCGCCACGCAGGACATCAAGGTGCAGATCGTCGAGGGGCGAAAACGCGGTTCGAATCGGCTGATTTTGTCGGGCGGCGAGCCGACGATGCACCCGAACTTCCTCGACTTCGTGAAGCTCGGACAACGCGCGGGTTATCCCAAGATCCAAACCGTGACGAACGGTCGGATGTTTCGGTATCCGGACTTCTTGAACAAAGCAGCAGACAACGGTCTGCACGAGATCACCTTCTCGCTTCACGGACACACGGCCAAGCTGCACGACGCGCTCGTAGGCACTCCTGGCGCGTTCGTCGAAGAGGTCGAAGGGCTACGCGCAGCGCTGGATTCCGGCCGCTTCATCGTCAACGTCGACATCGTCATCAACAAGCAGAACGTGAAGCACCTGCCCGAGATGCTGGAAACGTTCATCGGTTGGGGCGTGAAGGAGTTCGACCTGCTGCACGTGATCCCGTTCGGCAATGCGTGGAGCGACGCGCGAGATCATCTGTTCTACGACCTCGATGGGAACCTCGAGTCCCTCCAGAAAGCTTTCGCCTACGCACGCCGGCCCGACGTGCACATCTGGCTGAATCGCTTTCCGCCGCCTTATGCCGAGGGTTTCGAGGATCTGATCCAGGATCCGTACAAGCTGAACGACGAGGTGCGAGGTCGACGCGAAGAGTACGATCGGTACTTATCGTTGGGGCAGAAACTATCTTGTCGCGAGCCGGAGCGCTGCAAGCACTGCTACCTGCAGAGCCTGTGCGACACGCTCGACGAGGTGCTCGATGCACGCCGATCCGAACGAGTGGATGTGCTTCGTTACGCGGCAGCACCGCCGCTCACGGGTAAGTTTCCCGAGGCTCCGGTAGGGCGTATCGTCGCGACAAACCTCGACGAAGCAGCGCTGATCAGTGCGCTGATCATGCAAGACGCGATCGAGCTGGAGCTTGCTTCGTACGATGGGCTGGAAACGTCCCTCGACGGCGAGGGCAAACTCTGGGGCAAGCGTCTGGTGGCTTGTTACACGGACAGCGTGGACGCAGCGACGAAGCTGCTGGGGATGGGTGGATCGTTTGAGGTCCGAGTCTTCCTGACGAAGACGACCGAGCCGATGATTCGAGCGCTCGGAGCGGCCCCGACAAACCTGGTGCTCGTCCAGAAAAACTACGACCTGGTATCGGATGCGCAGGCGAACGATGTCGATACGAAGGCGTTTTTCGGATCGTACGCGTTTGACGTACCGGTGGAGAACGTGCCGGCGTGCATCGTGGGGCGACCGGTTCGTGAGGCGCCGAAGACGCTGGATTTGGCGATGCTTGGCGCAGACGCGCGGGTAGACATGGTGGCGTACACGAAGCGGTACGTTGCAGACGGGTTCTACACGAAAGCTTTGAGGTGCAAGGATTGTCGGGAGACGAGTTCGTGCCGCGGGGTGCACGTGAACTGGGTGCGCGCGCATGGGTTTGGCGCGTTGGAACCGATGGGGAGTTGATGTAGACTGCACGCGTGACTGCACGGCAACTCGTCCTTCAGCATCTCGCGGCTCTATCCGATGACGACGTCGATGCACTACTGCCGATCGTCGAACACCTTCGAGCCAAGCATCTCGTCCCGACTCTTTCGGCTGCGGTCGAGCGGAAGGGAGCGAAACGGCGGCATCCGGAGCGATTCGGTGCCCTTGCTGGTTCCGTTCAGGTACTCGGGGATATTGAAGCCCCGATGGAGTCGGCGGGCGACTGGACTCATGACGAAAAGAACTTCCAGTCATGATCGTGCTCGACACACACGTGTGGTTCTGGCTCGTTACCGCGCCTGATCGCCTGTC
>CAZETM010001509.1:0-2006 GCA_964514885.1 uncultured Polyangium sp.
AGCAACATGACGATGCCACACGAGAGAACGCGATCAATGCTATGGGCCACAGAGCTGTGTAACGACCTCGTGGCCGAGCGCATGGACGAGACAAAGCTCAGGCACGACGCCCTCTACGTCGACCGCCACTTCCTGCAACCCGTTGACATCGGATACCTTAAGCGCGCCTGCGCACAAAGCAAGCACATCGAACTCATGCCGGAAACGCGCGCACAGGCACTACTCGATTTCTTCAGGGCGTTATCCGCGATGAAGCGTGGCATGTGCACGCTTCAGGAGGCGAAGATGGACGCCACAAAGGCGACACCACACCTGCCAGACCGAGCCGAGCTCATCGTGTTTGCGAAGGCATTTCCGGATCTGTTTTCTCACCCTGACGACACAAATCCATGAAACTTCATATCCTCAGCGATCTACATCTCGAATTTGCGCCCTTCACGGCACCAGAAACAGACGCCGACGTTATCGTGCTTGCCGGCGATATCGGCGTCGGACTCGCGGGGCTCGAGTGGGCTGCAAGGCAGCAGGCATTCAAATACAGACCGATCATCTACGTGTCCGGGAACCACGAATTTTACGGTGCGCGCCTGGAACGAATTGCAGTTGAAATGCGCAAGTACGCCGGTGAACTCGGTATTCACTATCTCGATAACGATACGTTAGTGCTTGATGGCGTTCGGTTTTTGGGGGCGACGTTATGGACCGATTTCGAGCTGTTTGGCTCTTCACCTCAGCAAATCGGTGACGCGTTGCACGCAGCGAAGAATTCGATTGCCGACTTCAGTCAGATCATTTATGGCAGTACCGGGTGGTTGCGACCGGAACAGACGGTGACATTGCATCGTATTTCACGTCAGTACATCACCGATGCGCTGGCAACGCCATTTGATGGTCCGACCGTTGTTGTTACGCACCACGTGCCTTCTCAGGCGGCCATTGAACCGCGCTGGCACAGGGATATCGTGTCGGCGTGCTTTACCTCGCCTCTTGATGAGCTCGTCATTCAAAGCAATCTATGGATTGCCGGTCATACGCATGGGCACGCACAAGTCGCGTTGGGCAACCAGATCGGCAAGGGGCGTTTGGTGGTGAATCCGCGCGGCTACCCAAGAGAGGAGTCACGCTTCGTTCCGGATCTTGTCATTGAGGTGGAGGAGCGATGATGGGTTGTCTGAGCAACTGCGATGAATTGGCCCTTTGGGCCCGATCATGCGCATCCATTTGATTTCCGACGTGCATCTGGAATTCCAGAAGTGGCGCAAGCAATGGGATATTGCGTCCATTGACTGCGACGTTCACGTATTGGCCGGCGATATCGGCAACGGCTTTCTGGGGCTTGAGTTCGCGTTGGAGAAATTCACGCGCCCTGTCATATACGTGGCCGGAAACCATGAGTTTTACAACAAGCGTCCGGTGGAAGCATGGTGGCGCAAGGCGCGCGAAAAGGTCGCCGGCACGCACGTGTCCCTTCTGGAAAACGAGGCCGTCACCATTGGAGGTATCCGCTTTCTCGGGTGCACACTCTGGTATGACTTGTGTCTGTTTGGTTCAGATCGACAAGAAGAGATGGGGAGCATAGCCGAGCGGGAAAGTAACGACTACGCGAACATCTTCCTCACCAGACGCGGTCCGATACATTACGACGCCGATCCGTATGCGTTTGGGTTTTCCACAAAACGATCCGGTGACCGATTGTCCTTTAAGCAGGTTGTTCTTTGGCATCAACGATCGAGACTGTTTCTCGAGGTCGAGTTGGCCAAGAAAGGTGACTGGGATGCCACTGTCGTAGTGACCCATCACGCCCCTAGCATCAACGGCGTTGAAATGGAACCGGTTGCAGATCTCGACAGCGCCTATGCCAGTCATTGCGATGACCTTGTGGCCAGAGCCGATCTGTGGGTTCACGGCCATGTTCATAAGTGCCATGAGTACAGCGGGCACGATGGCGGGCGTATCGTCACCAACGCCCGTGGCTATAAAGATAGCGGCCTGGGGGCCGACGTCGG
>CAZETM010001510.1:0-2004 GCA_964514885.1 uncultured Polyangium sp.
CCGTCGAAGAGTACGATCGCCTCACGGCGGGACGAGGCAGCGAAGACACTGCCGGCGCACGGTTTCTCGACCGCGTGGAAGTGCTAAAGCAGCAGCACGGACGCGTCCCGATGGTCGTGCGGTCATAACGCATTTGTTGGGTGGTGAGTCCCCTCTGGGTGAACTCGTGGGAAAACCGTGATACATTTGTCGGAGGGCATTGAGCCAATATCATTACGACCAATCATTATCGTGCGCGGCCTAGCCAGTACGCGGGGAGCCGGCTCGTGTGCATGACTGCGGCAATTTCGACTTGCTCTGGCAGCACTTTGTACATGATTTTGTAAGGAAAACGGCGGACTACGCGTTGACGAAAACGCCGATCCTGGCGGCAGATAACGCCTGCTTCGGGACTATCGAGAATTTCTTGAATGGAACGATCAATCTCCTCGAGAAACGCGACACTCAACCCCTCGCGATGGGATTCGTAGAATACAGCAGCCTCCAACATTTCCTGATCGGCTTCTGGCAGAATTCGAACCGAACGTTTCATCGAGTGGCAAGGCGCTGTAGAATGCGCGCACGGACGTCCGACCACTCAGCCAAGGGTGCTCCGGACGCGGTTGCGGCAGCATCCCGTCGTTGAACCTCCTTCACCCACGCATCTTCCCACTCGGGATCAATCGGACCCTCCACGCTTTCCAGAAGTGCCGAGGCGATCGCAAGGCGTTCGTCATCTGGCAGATTGAGGGCCTGATCGAGCAGTTTGCTGGCGGTGGCGGTCATGGCGACAAGTGTATCTTGATCGAAACGAAAAACAAGCACGTCGTTCCGTCCTGCTTCGCCCTTCCTCGGTGAGAAGCGACGGTTGGCGCACGTCAGGACCCGACCAGCACGTAGCCATCAAGGAAAGCAGCAGCTTCCTAGATTTTTTATGAGCTTTTGGCAGAATCGGACCCGAAAGCTCGGGGGTGAAGAGGGGCCAACGCAACGGCTGATTGGCACGGCACCACGCTTCGATGAATCGCCTCCGTGCGGAGTTTACGACCAATCAAGAACTCGATGCTCTTGTCCTCGAGTTCCTCCCTACGGAGAACGTCAAGCTGGCTCGACGACCAAAAAGCCTGCACCAAAATCGAAGGCCGGCCGGGCATCTTCTACCCGACCGGCCCATCGACGCTAACAGCCTTTCAATTCACCGCAGCCGGTTGCGTTGCAATCGGCTTCGTCACGTGCGGCCGAGGATAACGCGTCGCCAGCTCCACGAGCGTCGCCCGAAGCGTTATCGCTTTTTGCCGATCCGCCCCATCCATACCGAATTCAGCAACCCACTCGAGCTGCTGAGCCACGGCACCGAACGCATTCATGCAAGCTGCCGTGACGGCTCTTTTGCGCTTCGCTGGCGTCAATCCCGTCACTCCATGTCCAATCGCGCTCGCCAGCGCATTGGTCGTCTTCACGATGTCCGCGATCACCGATTCGAGCCCCAAGAGTGCAACGTCCGCTGCATGCTGACTTTCGGCCATCAATCGAACTTGCTGACGACCGAAATCCACCTCCTGCTGATACTTGAGCTGCGTCTGTTTTTCCCCGTCCCCGAGCACCAGGATCTTGTGCAATCGACCCGCTGCCGCACGCTGAACCGGATCTTTCGACGCCAAACCCACCGTCAGCATGCTATTGAGCAGTTTCTGCGTCCCGTCCCAATCGTCGTCGCAGCTTTTTGCCGTTCCAGCACCGCTCGTGGCGCGCACCATATCCCCGATCGGCCACCTCAATTGCAGTTTCAGCACGACGAATGCCGGCGCATCTCCGAGGGGTTTGGCGGCGCGCCCGTCGACCCCTACATAAGACGAAACATCAATGGAGCCCCACGCGCCAGACGACAACTCTGCACTGAACGCAGTGAATCCCTCGGCCGGCACATACGCAAACGATACATCAGCCATGGCTGCCTCCTTTCGACGCATGGCACGGCCACGAGGTCGACTCCCGGACGCATGGCACGGCCACGAGGTCGGCACC
>CAZETM010001511.1:0-2001 GCA_964514885.1 uncultured Polyangium sp.
AGCGCAGTTGGAGAGGGGGCCAGGGGGTGAGGAGCACCAAGTGACTTCCCGCAGTCGTGTTAGAGACGATCCACAACGGTCGGATCCCGCAGCGTGGCCGTATGAATGAATGAGCCTCACGGATTTTCCAAACGATTCTCGCGAGGCTCTTCCACCCGCGCCCACATAGGCTCCTCGAAATCCACGGGCCTGCCCACCAGCACTTCCTGCGGATGAAACGTCGCCTTGTATCGTAACGACGCGCATGCACTCACCCGAAACCCCAAATACACGTACGGTTTTTTCTGCGCGCGGGCGATTTCGACCAGCGTGAGCACATTGTGGGTTCCAATGGACAACTTCGCGTACGCCGGGTCATAGAAACAATAAACGGCGCTCCACGCTCGAGGAGTTTCGTCGCATATTCCAATAGCTACCAACCGGCCGCCTGCCGAGTCGTCGTAATATGCAATTTCGCGCGCCGATGGATGCGGGAACGCGAATTGATAAAAATATTCGCGAGCCGTGATCTGTCCCGGCGCCCATTCCCGAGCATTCTCCCGCTCGGCGTGCCACGCGTGATAAAGAGATAACCTTTCGGCGTCCACCCGTGGCTCGCCAATCACCACTCGCAAATGCGCCGATCGATTGCGAGCCCGACGTTGACTGCGGCTCGGCACGAATTCCGCCGCGACGATCCGTGTGGAGACACACTCCTGACAATTTGCGCACACGGGTCGAAAATAGTCTGGACCAAAACGACGATACCCGCGCTCGAGATACCAGTCGAGCTCGTCCGACTCGACATCGACCATGATCCGATGCTCGAGCGACGCGCGTTCGGTCGAAATATAGGAGCAAGCTCGCGGGGCTTCGACTAGATGCTGAATGAGGCGCGTCATGAACCGACCGTCATTGATTTTGATTGTGACACGAACTGGACGGTTTGAACAGTGGCAGGTGTAACTAGACGATTCGGCTGGTTTATTTCGTGCACTTCTCGTCCGGGACGTCTTTGACCCGCACCCAGCCGCGGCTGGCGAGCACTGGCCCCTTGGGCTCGTAGTTGATTTTGACCAGCTCTTCGCCTCGAATGACCGTCACCGTCACCGGAACGTCGCTGTTTCCAGCCGTTCTTTGCATGCTATCGACAAGGTCGCCCTCGCGCAAGCCTGCCCGTTGCGCTGGTCCATCTTTGCGTAACCCTACAATGATTCTCGGTTTTGCGGAGCGTGTGGCTACTTCGTCGAAACCAATGTCGTAGCGGGCAACCCGCCTCGTTTCTTTGCGAAAACACGGCCCCAAAGCATTGCCTGGCAAATCGAAGCTCCCACCCTTTTCGATGATGTTGGCAAATCCTTCAGCGCCTTTGGGACCAAGCTCGGCTTGCATCATTTCGCTCCACGCTGCCGTAGATAGCGGTCCGCGTTTTTCTTTGGCCTTGTTGTACAATGCGCGAAGCACATCGGAAAGCGATCGCTTGTTCTCGGTTTTTTGGCGAATCGCCGCATCGACCTGCAATGCATAGAGAGCACCACGCGCGACCATCGTTTGCACCACACCCGGTTCGCGCGAGCGCGCGGCGAGCGCTGCATTGGGTTCATTGGCAAAGGGCGACATCGCCAATATCGCTTCCAGCGAATTCACTTCACTCGCCACTTCGAGCGGCGTGACCAATCCAAAACGAAATAGCATGTCGCGCGCCAAGTGTCGGGCAAACCCATCGGCAAACCAAGCTCCCTCGGCAACTCGCGCAGGTTCTTCCGGGCCAATCCATAATTTTTCTCCAATCCATGCGTGAAGCGTTTCCACCGCCGTCGCAATACGCAAAGCACCCGACCACGTGTCGGCGACTGCGACATGCACGAGCACGCTTTGCGTGCGCCTGGTAGCGACAAACGCTCCCGCAGGACCCGGTTGAGGCACAATGAGCAAAGTTTGTGGCGCCTGACTACGTTCCCCGAAAAACTCGGCCGCGGCCGTACGAAATGCAGCCGTATCTGCCGAAACTGGCCTGGGATC
>CAZETM010001512.1:0-2000 GCA_964514885.1 uncultured Polyangium sp.
TCATGTGTCGCGGGCACAGCACGAGCGTGCGAGCGCGTCAATGTTGACGCGATTGGGTACCGGAAGGGTGGGGTCGCGTCAAGATTGACGCGTGTGTACCTCAAAATGAGCATCGAAAGATGTTGCGCTTTCTTCGACAATTTCTTGGCTCAAACGTCTGCTGTCGACAATGATGTGTGTGAGCATCGTACGAAGGAGACCAAAACTATGCATAATCGCAGTACAATCGTCTGGTCAGTGATCGGAGCGACCCTCTCAATCAGCGGGTGTATCGCCTCCCAGGTCGATGATGCAGATGTAGAGTTTACAAGTAGTGCGGAACTGCCGTTTATCGAAGAGTGGGAAGAATTACCATGCGATGGCGACTGCGATCCCACCCCCAACCCCAACCCAACCTCATGCATCGACGTGTGCTCATCTTCGAGCCCGTGCGGTGCACAATGCAATATCACAATCAACAGCGTTACCACATGCGGCAATTGGGGCGTCTGTCAGATGTCGTGCGCACAGACCTGCTCGGGGTATTCTCGGTGTGATACGCCCTGCTATGAGAATGGATTGGTGAAGACTTGTGGGCAACAAGGGACATGCAATCCGGCCCCCGATTGCTTGGTGGAGTTCTGGACCGGCTATAATTACACCGGAACGCGTGGCTGCTATGGAACAATAGCTGACGTTGAAAAAGCCTTGACCAGCGGTAGTGGCCGTCTCGACGTGGCGCAAGTGCTACACAACGACCAGTACTCGTCGTTCCGCACGATCGAGCAGGTGTGTCTCGACCGCGGCATTAGTCCGTGCCGTCTTGCAGGTATTCCGAACAAGATCAAGACGAGCATTACAATGGTGTACAAGGATGGAAATTTCTCCGGAAAATCGAAAGCTTTCGCTGGCTGGGTGAAGGGCGATAACGATTTTGACAACGATCACTGGTTCGATAGCTGGTTGCAGGGGGACATTGATGAGAAAATTTCATCGTTCCGAATGGAGTTTTCTGTCAATCCAACATGCTATAGAGCTGTTGGCTTCGCGCCCAATGGGTGCAACCCCCTGTGCCTGGATGGCGGTGCTTATCTAGAGCCGTTCGATTGCTCCGTCCCGGCACCCGCCGCGAATTCTCAAGGCTGGTACAAGGTCGATAATGCCAAAAACGTATGGGTGCGCTTCGATAGTGGTAGCAATGCTCCCACCAAATTTTGGCCTAGCAGTGGCACGATTCGATGGGGACTTGAACAGCCGTACTACCTGGTTTACCCCGGACAGTACTCACCATACGATATTGAATGGCGCTACAACAGCACCAATCAGTCTCCAGTTCTTTTTCAGACGTCGGTCCCTGGAGCTTTCTAGTTCCTCGTCCCGGGCCGATTCTCACACCGCTTCACCACAACAAAACGTCACCGCCTGCTCCGGATCCGCGACAACCGACCCTACCGGCTCCCCGCCGCTCCGCTCGCACGAGCCCGCAACGTACGCGAGATCATTGATCTCTTTGCTCCCCACCGCGCTTCCGGGCGGGAAAAAGTTCGTGCACTGCTCGCCGAGTGACGACACATCAACGTCCGCCCGCAGCTTCGTACACGCCCCATCCTCGAATGTCCGAAGCCGCGCCTTGCACGCACTCCCCACGGGTGCTCCGCACTCGCACGCCGTGCACCCGCGACCATCGAGCCATCCCGTTTTGTCCGCCGTCCGTTCGTAGACGACGAAACGATCACCGGTCCACGACGCCGGGCACTCGTGTTCGCCGCGTTGATACACGCAGCTTCGAAAGCCGTCCGGAAGCCCCTCGACCGTGGGCAAACACGAACTGCTCTCGTCGCAGCCTGGCACTTGATAGCCGATCGCCGTCTTTTTCCAACCCGGCCCCGACATGCCGAAATACGCAACGGGCAGCGTGTCCGCCCATGGCTCGCAGCTTTCTTTGACCGGAGGCGCCAACGTTCCCGCCGCAATCGACTGCGCGCATAGCGTCGAGCTCCCGGTTGGGCACTTCTTCCCCG
>CAZETM010001513.1:0-2000 GCA_964514885.1 uncultured Polyangium sp.
GCAGTCGCTCGTCAAGACCATGGTCGAAGTGATGCGACAGGCTCCCGGCGTGGGCCTTGCCGCCCCGCAGATTGGCGTGGGATTGTCCATCATCGTGCTCGAAGACAACGAACAACGAATGTCGAAATTGTCGAAAGAGCAACGCGCCGAACGCGGGCGAGCGGTATTCCCATTAACGGTGGTATTCAATCCGAGCCTGCGTGTGCTCGAAGATGCGACCGCGACATTTTTCGAGGGGTGTTTGTCGGTGCAAGGTTATATGGCGCTCGTGGAGCGGCACTTGGCAGTGGAAGTGACCGGGCTCGACGCCGAGGGCAAACCATTACGTTGGGAGGCGCGGGGTTGGGCTGCGCGCATTCTGCAACACGAAATCGATCATTTGGCTGGCATGCTTTATATTGATCGGATGCTTTCGCGGTCTTTTGGCTGCAATGATGCCGTGGCGGCCAAATGGCTGAACATGCCCATCGACGACGTCAAGCGCGAATTGGGGATCGAGTAGACTTGACAGACAAGACGGTCTAGGCGACCTTGGGGAAGGACGGGCTGCATCCCGCCGACAAACCATTTCTTGCTTGGAGACATGATGAATTTCAGGACACGGCTCGTGGACCGTTTGCGCCATACAGCCCTCGCGTCATTGCGGGACTCGAGGCGTCGGATTTGGAGCTGAACGATCCCAACTTGAAGCGGGAAATCGCGCTGCTTCAAAAACTGAAGTCGAACCTCGGTTTGTCCGGAGGTACGCCGTGAAATTACGTACGATCGTGAACTTGTTTGTCCTGGTCGCCAGCGTCGCCGTGGTGGCGATGGGATGCGACGGGCAACGAAGCTGTCCGAGCGACGTTTCGTGTGCGGATCTGGTGGGATTCACGTGCGGGACAAGCAATGAATGCGCAGATGCGTCGAGCTGCGCCGCGGCCAAACGGCTGGAAATCGATGGGGATCAAGCCGCGTGCGAAGCGGCCTGGTGCTCGCTAGGTGAGTCGTATCGCGAATGCGAATGAAATTGCGCATCATTTGCAGCGATTCCCGTTGCAAATCGTGCCGCTGACGCAGTCGTAGTTGGTTTTGCAAACGGTATCCCCAGTTGGGCAGCTTGGCCGGCATTCAATAGCATTGGCCAAGACGGGCAGGTCGCAGCAATAGAGGGCGCCACAGTCAGCACGATCGTCGCAACGTACCTTCTTGGCGCCCGCGCAGAAACCCGAGGTATTGCAGTCTTGGATAGGTCCGGCCGAGCAACACGCTGCCGTACCTGTAATCACGCATTCCTTGCCGCCACAATCTGCGATGACCGCTTTGGGGCCGGAATTGCCTCCGCCGCTGCCCGCTTCTCCGCTGCTGGAACTACTGCTGGGCGTTTCACCGCCCGCTCCGCCAGTGGAGACAGCGCCGCCATTGCCCGAGGACACGTCGGTTCTTCCGCCCGCGCCGCCATTTCCGCTACTGGCGCCGGATGAGGCTTCCGTGCCATTTGGCTCAACCGTGGGGGGTTCGTAGGCGCATGCGGAAAACGTGGCGACGATGCCTAAAAGCCCGCGAAGATGTTTCCATTGGTATCGTGAATGCATTGGTTACCTCCAGACAAACCCATCCGGCCCCGTTGGGACTTACACGTCACGTCGGCTATTGTGCGCAAAACTTGAATTGGTTGAACATTCCGCTACACTTGTATGGGCTAGCACAATCCGCATCGGTCTTGCAAACGACATTGACCGGAGCGCAGCTCTTATCACACAGGACGTTCGGTAAAGAGACGCAACACGGTGCGGCATCGCAATCGGATTTGTCGTCGCAAAGAATCGCCCCTGCGTTCGCGGGGCATGCCAACGCCTGGATACACGCGAGCACTTTGTCTGGCATGACGCAACATCGCTGCATTTCGCTGATTGCGCATGGCGCTCCGCCACAATTTTCGACGACGGCGTCTCCCGGGGCTCCACTGCTGGAGCTCGTTACGCTGCCACCACCAGCGCCGCTGCTGGAGCTCGTTACGC
>CAZETM010001514.1:0-1999 GCA_964514885.1 uncultured Polyangium sp.
TTCCATGGGCAGCAACCTTTCATGCGCAACACCCGTTACGCCGGGCGAGTGTCGAGCGAATGGGGTGAAAAGGCAAGAAGTTTGTTTCCACTTTGGCCGGGGTCGCCTCATAACCCGATCGAGTCTCGACAGATGCTTTGAATGCCCGCTCCAATCTCCCACCACGCGGTCCCGAGCACGAGACGAGTCGGCGTCAGCGCCACCGCACGCTCCGACGTATAGGTTGGGCTGTGATACACGAACGATAGCTCGCCGTCTGGATAGGACGCGTCGAAGATGCCGGCATCCTTGTCCATGGGCTGGGTGAAGACCCAGTGCACGCCGTCGGTCATGACGCGTTGGAAGAAACGGTCGTAGAGCTGCTGGGCCATCGTTCCGTCGGGTAAAGCGCGATAAAAACCGGACGCCGTGCAAGGATCGAGGTCGTACGGCGAGCAGGGGTCGACGTTGTAGAAGAGCGCGCCATCGCGCTCGAAAGGATACGAGATGCGTTTGACGTCCACGAGCTTGGTCGGGCCGGCGCCCTCGATGTCGAACGCGAAGAGCGCGGACGGCGAAGCTACGAGAAGGCCGGCCGTGCCCCGGAAAATACCTCGCAGGTCGTGGTAGGTTTCATCGATCACGCCCAGAGACAGCACCGTGCCGTCCGGCCGTCGACGAAACACGACGTGCTCGGAGTGGTCGTCGCGCCAATTGGTCCAATAGACTCCCGTCTCGTCGACAAAGACATTGTTGATCCGGTCTCCTGGGGCGATCAGCTTGGGCTCTCCGCCTGCTTTCGAGACCTGCCAGAGCGCGGGAAAGCCGAAACCTGGGGCAATGAACGTCACGTAGAGCCAGTCCGCGTCCAACGCGAGCCCAACGGTGATGCCGAGTCCCTGAATGGGAACTTGCGCGAGCACCTTACCCTCGCCGGTGTCCGCATCGACCGCCATCACGCGCCCGTGGTTCTCAACGTAATAAAAACGCTCGCCCTCGGCAATGAGGGCTGAAACAGTCGACCCCTCGTCGATGGTGAGGGTGCATGATGGCGCGCCGCTCGCGCTGCCGGCGGCGCCGTCGCCATCCGAGCGCAGTTCCGTGCGCGCGCCGCATGCCGTAGCCGCGGTCAACAACAAGAGGCCAGCAACGTCGCGTGAATTCATGCGTTCGCATATCGCAATTTGGCGGTCACGTCGAGATGAGCAAGTCGCGGGCTTATTTGGAGGCGCCTCAGCCTCAGAGCCGGACGTTTCTTCGGTTTTCGCTGCTTTGCCGCGCCGTGGGGCACGGTAGGAGAACAATTCGACGAGCTTGCGCTGGCGATGAGATGCGGCACGGAGCAGTCCATAGGAGTGTCGCACGGATGGGGGTGATCGTGATTTTGGCTAGCAAAAGCCGCCCCTCATTTGCCTTGTTCTTTCGCTTCGAGCGTCGCGAGCAAGATGGGGAACTCCCATCATCACGGCCGCAGTTCCTCCGACCACGATGAACTCGACGCCAGCATCGTGCAACGCCAGCAGTATCTGCTAGCCAGCATCGGCTCCGACCATGCCTATTTCGCCTCGCGTATCGATTCGATAAAGGCCGCTCGGTGCATCGATTGAGCGACGCGTTGCTCCATGGTCATGGCGAGCGCATCGAAAATGAGCGAGCGATCGACATCTACGACGGCAGCAATTACTTCGGGCATCGTTTCGGCCAATCGTTGCAAGACCGGACCGACGATCGGATCGTTCCAGGTTTCGGGCAGCAGCGGGTGAAAATAGGCCGCCAGCGTTTCTGCATCGACACTCGGTGCCGCCATGGGACGCATGCTAGTCGATTTCGCGTAACAACACCAAGTCCAAGCAAGCGTGCTCGTCGACCACCCGTTTTCGTGCCGGGCCACCAGGGAGAGCGACTTGGCGACCTGACCTCAACCTGAGCGCTCGCCGAAAGGCGCGTACAAGCGACCATACTCGGTAGCCCAACTTCCGCAGTTGGACAATCTGCCGTCGAAATCCTGCTCAACAAGAGC
>CAZETM010001515.1:0-1999 GCA_964514885.1 uncultured Polyangium sp.
GCGGCGCACCGATCGGGATCTTCGAACTGAACTTCAAGCGGGCGATTCAAAAACTTGAGGAGGCTCTGTGAACTACTGGGCGCAATCGTACTCCGGGAAAGCCATCGACTTCGACAACATCCAGCCAGGGCAATTTACGATCGAGGACATCGCGATCGGTCTGTCGCGCATCAACCGCTACCTCGGCGCCACTCGCGAAACATACTCCGTGGCAGAGCACAGCGTGTGCGTCTCGCTCGCCGTGGAGGAGGAGGCAGGGGACACCAGCCTTGCGCTCCGCGCGCTGCTCCATGACGCCGCGGAGGCGTTTATTGGGGACACCACCAGCCCGGTAAAGGGGTGGATCAGACGGCAGACCTACGCGCTCGACGTTCTCGAAGCTCGGATCGAGCGCGCGATCTTCGAGCGGTTCGGTCTCCCCCACCTGCGCAGCGATCCGCCAATGCTCGACGAGCCGGAGATCATCAAGCGGATGGACCTAGTGATGCTTGCCACCGAGCGCCGCGACCTGATCGGGCCAGGGGAGCGCGAGTGGAACCTCAGCCACGAACCAAGGCCGAAGACGCTACCGATGCCGCTGACGGCAGAGAAGGCCGAGCGCGCGTTTCTAGACCGCTTCGAGTTCTTGACCGCGACAGGCAAGCGCGACGGCGGGGAGTTCAATCAACCGATCGACTGGGTGGGTGCCCGATGACAGCAAAGGCGATGGCGTTGGCAGGGAAGAACTACCCAAGCAAGCGGGGAGACCGGTATCGGTGTGTCGAGACCGGAGAGACCGCCACGCGTGGGGATTGGGGTAAACTCCTAGCCGAAAAATTCCCAGGCCTGTACGCAGACGCCAAGCAGCGCATGGCCTCACTTCATTCCGCGCTTCTCGCGAAGTCGGAAAGAGAGGGGCGGAAATACAAAGGGCTGACGTTCGAGCGTGTCGATGGCGCTGACCACAAAGTGCAAGACGCCGGTCCAACGGTGTCCTGCTTCGGCCAAACAGCGCCGCCGGACCACGTGCCGCCAAACTGCAAGCACTTCGATTGCTCCGAACCGTGTCTGGTCGAATGGCCGCTCACTTTCAGGTTTTGCGCGACCCACTACGCCGAATTATGGTACGACGCCACGCAAGGTGCTCTCTGAGCTTCAACCGCGTGTGGAAGGACTACGTGCGAACGCAACGACGGATGATCGAACTCGGCGGGCAGATCGCGAGCTTCATAGCCGAAGGTCGACAGGCAGCGAAGTCGGTCACCGAGGCACGAGCGGCAGAGGTCGCAGGCAGCGAAAGCTACAAAGGTCGCGTTTTTGTGTTTCTGCAAAAACACCCTACACGTGTCTACTCGTTTGCTGAAATCAGCGAGGCGACTCTACTGAACTCTACTAATCTTTCAGTTACGCTTCTGCGTCTTGTTCGCGATGGGTTGATACTCAAAGAGCGCCGCGGACACTACCGCGCGATTAATGCCAGCGACGAAGACCGAGCACCGAGACCACGGACCGCGACGGCTATCAACCCGGACTCGGTCAAGGGCCGACTGCTCGAACTTGTGAACGCGAAACGCAGCAAAGGGAAGATGTGGACGATCCCGGACTTCATCGCGGCGCTCAAGTGCTCGCACGCCTCGGCGACCCTGTTCGCGCACGAGCTGGCCAAAGATGGCGCGCTAATTAGGGAAAAACGTGGGGTATATCGTGCTGTTACCGAGGCGGATGAGGAAGGAGTGCGGTTCTGAAAACGACGTTGTCACGAGCGCCCAAGGCTAGAAGCCCGAGCGAGAGCCGGGCCAGACGGGTTGCGTCCATTGACGCCTTGGGCGTTCCTGAGAACGCCGCATGCGACGAGGAGTGCGAGATCAACGGCGACGACACAACCAAATTGTGTGCAATTCACGCCGCTGCGATTTGGGAGGCGGACCGGAAACGTCTCGGGCTCGCATGAAACTCACAGAGAAACAGCGCCGATTCGTCGAGGCCTATATGGGAGAGGCCGCAGGGAATGGGACCGAGG
>CAZETM010001516.1:0-1998 GCA_964514885.1 uncultured Polyangium sp.
GCGAAAACGGTACCGGTAAAGAGCTCGTGGCCGAAGCAATCCACGAACATAGCCCTCGAACAAACGAACCGTACGTCGTTTTCGATTGCTCGGCCATTTCGCCGACGCTCATCGAAAGTGAGCTTTTCGGCCATGTGCGAGGTGCCTTCACGAGCGCCGTGGCCGATCGCGTCGGTGTTTTCGAGGCTGCGAATGGCGGCACATTATTTCTAGACGAAATTGGCGAGTTGCCGCTCGATCTGCAGCCCAAGCTTTTACGTGCCCTCGAACGTGGCGAAGTACAACGTGTTGGCTCGAACGTGAAGCGACGTGTCGATGTGCGAATGATAGCCGCGACAAACCGGCAGCTCGCTCGCGAGGTCGAACGGGGCAAGTTCCGCGAGGATCTTTACTTTCGCCTCAACGTGCTGAACGTTTCGTTGCCACCGCTTCGCGAGCGCCTCGACGATATCCCCATGATCGTTCGCCATTTCGAGAAGGATCTCCTGCCGCGTACGGGCGCGACGGCACCATTATCGGACGAAACCATCAATGCATTCATGAATCGCTCGTGGCCGGGAAATGTGCGTCAACTGCGAAATGAAGTCGCGCGCGCTTTATCCCTGGGCATTTCACCGAATGCGCAAACAAGCCCGGCGCTGCCCGTGCCAACTGGAGAGCCCGCTGCGTCGACCGTCGATCTTTCCGAGCCGTTGCTCGTCGGGAGCAAGCGTATCGCCGAACTGTACGAAAAAGCGTACATCGAAGCTGCGCTCCGACAAACGGGCGGCAACATCTCACGTACCGCAGAGCTTGCGCAGGTCAATCGCAAGTTCATTCAGCGAGCAATGAAACGTTGGGGACTCCGTGACGACGAAGAGCCAGAATAGCTGACTCCACGATATGCCTTTATCCGTCGTCCGCGTGCCTCCTTCGGCCCTTGGTCCTCTTCGGCTCGTCCGTCAACTCGGAGAAGGCGGATTCGCGCCCGTTTGGCTTGCTGAAGAGACCTATGGCGGCCGGAAGTTGCGTGATGTCGCACTCAAGCTCTTTCTCTTGCCTGCGTTATTCGAACATACCTCGCCCGAGGCGGAAAAGTGGCGCAATGATGTGGCGAACGAGGCCCGAGCTTTATGCCGCGTAGAGCACCCCAACGTCGTCCGTTTTTATGCCCTTCACCATGACGATAAGCTGGGCGTCGTTGGTCTGGCGATGGAATACGTCGCTGGCTCGAACCTGGACACCCTCGTTCGCGAACGCGGGCCATTGGACGAGCGACAGGTTCTCGATGCGGGAATTTGCGTCGCTTGGGCGCTTGCCGCCGTCCACCAGGCGGGGCTTGTACATCGCGACGTCAAACCCGGCAACATCGTCCAAGCCGCATCGGGGTACAAGCTCATTGATTTTGGCATCGTCGTGGATGCTCAAATCGAAGGCATGCCGGCGGAGGCTCGCCCTCTCGTTGGAACGCCGGGCTATGTAGCGCCCGAGTGTTTTGGGCTTGCCGCTCCACCGACGCCGGCGAGCGATCTTTATGCGCTTGGCGCTACGTTGCATCGCCTCGCGACGGGCGGTTTGCCTCCTGTCCAACACGTCCACGGCCCTCTGCTCATGCGGGCGCAGGGAAACGCGGAAAGCTCCATGGTCATCAATTCCCTCGCCGAGCTCACGCAACTCCTCCTATCGCCCGATCCTGCGAAACGACCGCGGCATGCCGATTGGGTGGCGCGCGAGCTCGAACGAATTCGGGATCGGGGCACTCCGTTATCGATATTGGATCGCAGTTCGCCCTGGAACGCCGAAGAATCAACCGAAAAGCGACCAGCGGCTTTCAGGGCCATAACGAAGCGTCCTTCATCTGCCCACAGCACCACGATGTCCAGGGAGCATAGGCAAGAACCGCCATTGGTAGGTCGTGCGGACGTGCTCGATATCCTTGCCAACGCGGCGCACGAAGCGAACCAAGGAGCCATGCGCATCGTTTTGCTCACGGGGCCGCTCGGCATTGGTCGTACGAGG
>CAZETM010001517.1:0-1995 GCA_964514885.1 uncultured Polyangium sp.
GATGCGCTCCGACCCCACGAGGGCTCCCCGCCCTCGACCTGGCAAGGGGCCGCCCCTTGACCCTTGCATGCGTCGCCAAGGCGACGCACACGGGCGTGCCTAGAAAAACAATATGGAAGTAAGTGTCTCTATCTTTTCTCTTTACACATTGTCGCCCCGTCCAGTACAACGGGCCCGTGACCTCGTTCACCGCCCTCGCGAACATCTCCTGCGCGCCCCTGCAGGCGGATCTCGTCGGCCCCTACGAGTTCGGCGCCGGTTCCGACTCGATCCGCGGACGGCCGACGAAACGAAGCGTGGTGCGGCCGCACGCGAAATGCATCGTCATGGACCACGAATACACCTGATGACGTCGGCGGCTCGATGAAAGGTTTGTCATGTTGAATGTACACATGTTTCCCGCAGCGCATGGCGATTGTTTGCTCGTTGAATACGGGGAAGGCGAACGTGTGTATCGCATTCTCATCGACGGAGGCGTGGGCCGTACGTACGACGTGCTTCGCGCGCACCTGCTCGAGATTCCCGAAGCCGATCGCCACGTCGATTTGATGGTCATTACGCATGTCGATGCGGATCACATCGAAGGGGTGGTTCGGCTTTTGACGGACACGTCGTTGCATCTTCGTATCGACGATGTCTGGTTTAATGGGTACGAACATTTGACGGAAGGCGCGCCGCTGAATTTCGGCGGCGTGCAGGGTGAATACGCGAGCGCGTTGATTGAAAAGCGGCGTTTTCCGTGGAATGCGGCGGCGAAGGGTCGCGCCTTGTGTGTTCCCGACAAGGGCCCGCCACCCGTCTTCGAATTGCCCGGCGGGATGACGCTCACCTTGCTGTCACCGACCCCGGACAAACTTGCGAAGATGGCGGACGCTTGGGAGGACGAAGTGCGCAAAGCGGGGTTGCATCCGGACGCGCCCAAAGAGGCCCTCGAGCACCTTGAAACGACAGGCAAGCGGCTGCTTTATCGATTTGGTGACGATGCCGGGCCCGACGTCGAGGAATTGGCGCGAGCGGCGTACAAACCGGACACGTCACCGGCGAACGGGTCGAGCATTGCGTTTCTTGCCGAATACAATGACAAACGCATTTTGTTCGGGGCCGATGCGTATGCTGAAGTTTTGGTGAGCACGATCGAGCGGCTCCTTGAAATGCGCAGCCAGGACAAACTGATGCTGGACGCGTTCAAATTGCCGCACCACGGCAGTCGCGCGAACGTCAGCCCGCGGCTGCTCGAGCTCGTGCAGGCATCGATGGTGCTCGTGTCGACGAATGGCGACCGGTTTTCGCATCCGGATGAAGAAGCCATTGCGCGTATTTGCAAACGCGAATGGAATCACGAATTCGTGTTCAATTACCGGAGCGACGAAAACGAGATGTGGGATCATCCCGACGTGAAACAACGATACCGGTATGCGACGCGGTATCCCGAGCGAAACAATGCCGGGATCCGAATCAAAATCGCCTAGGTCTGCTGCACTTTGCTTGCGAGATCCGATCCGTCGAGAATGCTCAGCTCCTCCAAACGAATCGGCATGAATCGTCAACGTGCCTCGAAGGGACCGTGCCAGCGGCTGAACGTACACGTCCATGCCCGAGAGCATGGCGTGTTCATCGGGCGTTGAAAATGCTTGCGTCGCGCGAAAGCCCGACCCGACGAGATGCCCGACGATTCGTTTCGTGTCGGGTTTTGGCAAGAAAGGCACGATTTCTTGGCGCGGCGTCGATTGCACGACAAGGGCACGCCGAGCCGCGCAAACTCCTTGCATTGCCGATAAATCGGCATCGAGTCTTCGCACTTGTCGACGATGATTTTCGCGAGCAATCCCGAGCCCGGACGCGTGCTCGAAGCGATGAAAGAGCTCGTCGTTGGCGACAAGCGTTACGTCTATGTCGACTCGAAGATCCAATACTTCGAGCCTGGTGATATTCCTGTCGACAGCCAGCATTGGCACGTTGACGGCAGTATCGTTGCGCGTGGTCCTGTCGTCGAAG
>CAZETM010001518.1:0-1993 GCA_964514885.1 uncultured Polyangium sp.
CCGGAAGATCTAGCGCGAGGCGATCGCGTGCGGATCGTCATCGACGTGGCGCCGGTGCACCTTTTCTTGAACGAGTCCTTGCCCGATCCACGACCTTTCATCGCGCGAAGCGGAGTCGCAGCATCAGGCGCGGTCGTGGATCTCGAACTGCTCGAACGTGGCTTCGGAGTCACTGCATGGATCGATCGCGCGCGAGTGCATGTGCGCAAGCGTATCGAAGCCACGTTTCATCCCGAGGCAAACCCACTCGCTCGTGCACTCGTTCTAGGTGAAACGGATTTGCGCGACGCGGACGATGAAGCGTTTCGACGGAGCGGTTTGTCGCATTTGCTCGCCGTGTCCGGGACGCATCTGGTGCTCGCGGTGGCCGGTGTCGCGGCAGCGCTGCGAGCGCTGCTTGTACGCATCGAGTCGCTGGCAGCACGTTTCGATGTGGGACGATTGGCGGCGGCGTTTGCCATTCCAACCTCGTGGCTTTACGCGGACTTTGCCGGCGGAAGTGGCTCGGCTCTGCGTGCCGCAGGCATGCTCTCCACGGCGATGCTCGTGCGTACGCTCGCGCTTCGTCCGAACGGTGTGCGTGCGTTTGGTGTGTCGCTGCTCGTTGCAGTGATCGCCGATCCGCTCGTCGGAAGTGACCCTTCGTTTGTCTTGTCCGCCGCAGCGACGGCTGGCCTTCTTGGCCTGGACAGACCCATCGCGCGGTTTCTCGTTCGAGGCCCCGCACCGCTCCAAATGATCCTGCGTCCCATCGCGACCACGTTGGCTGCGATGACCGGATGCACGCCGTTTCTCGCGATGATCGCGCCGTCGATCTCGATCCTCGGCATCTTGGCGAACTTGGTGGCAGGACCCATCGGTGAGCTTGCAGCGCTGCCGGTTTGTCTCGCCCATGCAGTGCTCGGTTGGCTCCCGCCTGTCGAAAAAGGAGCCGCGCTCATTGGCTCAGGTTCGCTCCTGTTTGTCCGGGCCGTGGCCCGCGTAACCAGCGACCTCGGGGGCATGGTCTCGTTTCCTCCGCCCACACCGATGCATCTCGCCGTGCTCGCCGTGACGGCTCTCGCAGCAGGTTTGGCGCAAGGAACCTTGCGGCGAATAGCGGTGATTTCGCTGGGTTTGTCCGCATTGTTGGTGGTCGAAGCAACTGCGATTCACGCGAGCAAAACAACGGGCTTGCTGCGCGTGCGTACGCTCGACGTGGGCCAAGGTGACTCGCTGCTCGTCGACCTACCCGATGGCACGATCATGCTCATCGATGGTGGAGGCTTCATGGGCAGTCCTGTCGACACGGGCACGCGCGTGGTGCTTCCCGTGCTGCGTACGATGCGTCGTGATCGAGTGGACATCGTGGTTCTGTCGCATCCGCATCCGGATCATTTCGGAGGGCTCGCGTCGACGATTCCTTCGATCGAAGTCGGAGAATTCTGGGACACGGGCCAAGCCGAAGACCATGGAGCTGGCCCGGTCTACGCACGGATGATGAAGGACCTGCGCGCGCGTAACGTGCCCATTCGCCATCCAGATCGTTTGTGTGGCAAGCATTTGATTGGTGGTGCAACGATCGAGGTGCTCTCACCATGTCCGGGGGTTGTTCCCGACGAGAGCGCCAACGACAACTCGTTCGTCTTGCGCATCTCGTACGGTCAGAGATCCGTGCTGCTCGTGGGCGATGCCGAGGCCGAAGCGGAACGCACGCTCTTGGCTCGCGACCCTGCCGCTCTTCGCGCAGACGTGCTCAAGCTTGGTCATCATGGCAGCCGCACGTCGACGACCTCAGCCTTCCTCGATGCCGTCTCGCCTAGCGTTGCGCTCGTCTGTTCCGGAGTACGAAACCGCTACGGACACCCAGATCCCGGCGTCGTGCGTAGGCTCGAGGAGCGTGGTGTCACGGTGGCTCGTACCGACCGAGGTGGTGACATCGTGTGGGAAACGGACGGGGAACAAGTCCGACTCTTGCGCCCTGCTGCTCGCTAGCCCTTTCAAAAAAGCTCTT
>CAZETM010001519.1:0-1991 GCA_964514885.1 uncultured Polyangium sp.
CTGACGTAAATGCGGATGGTTTGCCCGATGCGATTGCAAATGGCTCCCCCGATGGCCGTTTGCGTACGTGGAGGACGAAGCGTGTCGCTTCAATTCATGCATGGCCGAAGCCTGTATAGAACGACGACGCAACTGCGAAATGATCCGAAAACTTGACTCGGTTATCAACCTGGACGACAACGCAAAGAACCGGAGAACGCAGATGCGACGACGTGTGCATACGATAGCGGCAATAGGACTTCTTGGAACCGTGGCGTTTGGGATCGGTCCGCTTGGATGCGGAAGTCGTCTTGGGCCGGTACGAGCTATCCAGAATGGCGGGATTGACCGCGCCAATTTTCCTGATATCACGGTTGAACATGCGAAGGATTGCGTGGCCGAATATGCACCGCAGTTGGAGCCAGGGTATCACGTATTAAATTCGACCGTTCTGGTGAATGAAGACGGCGACAGGACGGGGGTGACAATCAACGACATTCCCAACACAGCGCCTGATTTTGGTGCGTGTCTGCGCAAGGCATTAGCCGATATGCCTGTTTCCGAGGATCTGGTCCGCAAGGGGGCGGCGGAATTGAAGTCTCGGCGCGACCAGGCGAGCGCAGCGCAACGGTCGCTCGTGGGTTCGCCCGGGGTGGTCGTCGCGGGCGTAGTGATTGTCGTCAGCGAATTGGTCCTCGAAGCCGGCGCATACACGATTATGTTTGCGGTGACGGTGAAAGTGGTAGAAAAGGTAGCGGAGGACGTGGCGGAGGAAGGGTGGAAGGCGGTATGTATCGCGAAGTATGCTGCTTGCATCGCCGCCGTCGGAACTTGGAAACGCGGAAATCATTTGGGAGCCTCAAGATGCAACACGTGTTTGGAGATGTGCAGGCAACAGCAATCATGGCCTTCTGAAATTGGCAATGGTTCCTGCGAATATTGGAAACGAAATTGGAAATGATCGGAGGACGACGACCATGGGGGACGAAGACATTTCACCCGACGAGCTTGCTTTCACCCAAAAACTTAGCGAGACCATTTTGCGTGAAATCGAATGGCCGTTCGACGAAGTGGTTCGCGAATTTCGCCGCATCGAGGAGGAATTTGTCGCCCGTGCAGGCGATAACCAAGAAGTTGTCCTCGATGTCAAGCGGCGCATCTCGAAGCAGATTCTCGGCGCTGCTCTAGGGGCCGATCAGCCCCACGAGGTTTGCCGTGCGATATGGGAGGAGCTGGTCGAACGAGGTTTTTCCAACCACGAAACGATGCGCAACAATACTGCCATCTACGCTCGGTGTTGCCAATTCAACGGCGAATTCGCCGCTGGTATTGCAGTGCTCGAACCGCTCATCACCGAAATGGAGCAAGCCCTACAAGGGAAAGCGCTAACGCGAAAAGAGCGTAAATGGTATAAAAAGGACGTGACAACTTTCCGCAAAATACGTGACGAACTCCGAGCAGGCGTTGAAGACTAAGGTGAGCGTTTCAACGGCAATGGCTGTCGCCACTACCGACGATTTGGCATATTGAGAAAAGCAATCGATCCGAACAAGCTGATCACGGAATGGGAGCACGACAGCCTTGGCCGTGAAACACTGGAAAAAAGTCCCGATGGGTCGCAAACGACGACGACGTTATCCCGCATGAAGATCGACGGCGTGTGGCGATTGTCCGCGCGAACCACGACGAACGGCGGCGCCGATGATGAGACGATCTTCGATAGCCACGGCCGCCCCATTCGCACGTTTTCGCACGGACCTACGCCCACAAGCCAGAAAACGCCGCGGAGCATGCAGGTTTTCGGGTACGATCGATTGAGCGGCAAAACGGCAAAACGATCGATAACGACCGCGGAAGGAACGCCAGACGATCAATTGACGTTTGACGTTTCGGAGTTCGACTCCATCGGACGCGAGATTCGGCACACGACGCCATGGAACGCCACGACGACGACGGTCTACGACGGTTTTGTCATTGATTCGACGGATCCGTTGTTACAGCACACCGTCACC
>CAZETM010001520.1:0-1989 GCA_964514885.1 uncultured Polyangium sp.
CATCGTGAGCCAGAGGTCCGCGAGTGGACGCTGGCCTGCGTAGTGAAAGTGGCCACGCTTCCAGCCGCCGCCAGCGATGAGGACTTCGAGGTCGCCGTAGTTGTGCTGGTCGCCATCGCTGATACCGCTGCCCATGACGAGGGTGGTGGTGTCGAGCAAACCGGTGGCTTTGAGCCGCTCGACGACATGGGCGTAAAATTCAACGTGGAAACGGTCGATCTTGGCCACGGCGGCTTTGGCTTCATCGCCCTTGGTGTGCGTGAGGACGTGATGGTTCTGCGGTTTGTCAAAGAGGCCGTGAAACATGCGCGGCGAGTCCCAGCGCTCGGGATCGATGACCAGTGTGGCCACGCGGGTGAGATCGTTTTGAAAGGCGAGCACGAATAGCTCTGCTTGCAGCCGCAGGTAGTCGCCGCGTGACTCGGGAATGCCCGCAGGCTCGGCCAGCGACGGTTTGCGCATTTGTTTGGAGATTTTCTCGGCTTTCTCGATGCGCTTCTCCGTCGCGCGGACGCTTTCGAGATACTCTCCCAACTTTTCTTGGTCATCGCGACCGAGGCGAGCGTTGAGCGCCTTCGCATCGGCCAACACGACATCGAGCACGCTGCGTGTGGCGGCGGCATCGGGCTTGCCAAAGAGGCGCTGGAAGACAGTGCGCGGGTTCTTCTCCACATTCGCCGCGTAACCCGGCGCATACCACGAGATGCTTTCATAGTAGCGTGTTTCCTTGTTGTCCGTGAAATCGTTCGTGCTCAGCTCCAGCGACGGCAGCAGCGTGTCCGCCCCGATTTGCCGCGCGATCATCTGATCCAGCGTCGTGTTCGTCGGGAAGCCGCCATCCAGCGTTTCCTGCGGTGCCGATGAGGTGAGCCAACACGATCCACACTGCGCATGAACGCCCGTGCCGCCGACAAACTGCCGATCCAATCCGGTGACCAGCGTGATGTCGTTTTTGACCTTAGCTAGGGGCTCCAGCGTCGGCGTCAATTCCCAGTTCATGCCTTGGTTCTTCGGCAGTAGCGCTGACTGATTGTAACCATTTGGCGTGTAGATGAACGCATAGCGCTGCGTGGCCACGGGTGCGGCTTTGGAGATGCTTTCGAAAAACGGAAGCCCCAAGGAGACGCCAGCGGCGCGGAGGAAGTGTCGGCGATTCATAGTTATGGAAAGAGATTCAGCTTGGGTGAACCGTAGAGGTTGGACGGGCGCAGAGGAATACATTTGGATTCTGAATTCTTATCTCTGCGTCCGTCCATTCTCTGCGGTTAATTTGATGTTCATAAACGGATACGACTTCACAATTTCGATGACCACGCGACTGATTTTCCATCCATCCGCTTTCGCTGCGTCTTCGATCTTCGCGACGACGGGCATGTCATAGACCTCCAGCGGTCTTCCCAGCGCGTAGCTGAGAAGGTGCTCGATAAATCCGCGTGTGAACTCGTGCGGATTGACGGCGAGCAGCGCTTTGTATTCGGCGGGGCCGTTGAAGGGCGTGCCGTTCCACTCGGCACGGGCATCGACGGGCTGGGAGCCGTCTTTCTCGCGCCAGGAGCCGATGGCATCGAAGCGCTCCAGCGCGAAGCCGGGAGGATCGAGACGCACATGGCAGGAGTAGCACGCGGGCTTGTCGCGATGCAGCTCAAAGCGCTCGCGCACGGTCTGCGGTGCGGTTTGCGATTGTGGCTCGTCTTTGAGCGCAAAGGCGATCTTAGGCTCCTGCGGTGGGCGATTGAAAAGAGTCTCCAGCAACCATGCGCCGCGTTTCACTGGGCTGGTGCGTACGGGCAGCGAGGTAACCGTGAGCGGGGCGGCCATGGTCATGTAGCCGCCGCGTCGTTTGTCCTTCAAAGGCACACGCAGCCATTGAGCGTTCTGTTTGGCGTCGATGAGCACGTTGCTGTTGCCTGTCTTGCCCACGAGCGCAGCCACGTCGATGTCGTAGAGCTTGGCGAGCCGTGCATTCAGCCAGGTGTAGTCGGCGGTGAG
>CAZETM010001521.1:0-1988 GCA_964514885.1 uncultured Polyangium sp.
CCCACGGCAACGTCAACACCCATTGCCGAATTTGCACCGTGGGAATCACGTGTTCGGGCAGAATCCTCGGCGCCCAAAGCCGCGGAATCCTGAAGCGCCTCGTCCTTAGGTTTGTCAGCGGTACATTGCGGGCCTGGTCGCCATTCCCTGGATGTTAAGTTGTTCGGATTTGAGGAGGCGTTGACAGCCAGGTTTCCCCTATGCGCCTATCGTTTCTTTGGGCGCTGCTACAGATGCTCGCAATGCCGGCAATAACTCGTCCGCGTTACGCTTTCCCAAGGCAAGCGCCGCCATGACCAAAAGCTGGTCGTATCGCTCCACAACCATATACGCAAATTGATCGCGAAGAATCGATTCAGTCGATCGTTTCGCAATCGTCGTCGGGGTATTGCCTGGTTTTACGTTTTGCACGAGCGTTCCGCCCAGCGTCGCCATCAAATCCAGTTTATCGGCAGGGAATGGATGTTTTCCGGCAATCGATTGCGCGAATTCAGCAAACAGCCCCGGAAGCGCAACCAAGTATTGCGCTTGATCCAGTTTGCCTCGGCCGGCCCATTATGATTTCAGCAGCCGTAAACTTTGACTTCGGCGTCTTTTTTTCAGCTTTGCTTTTTTTCTTGTTGTTCTTGTCGCTCTTGTCGCCCATTTGCTCCTCCAAGGTTCGAACGCCCGCAAGTACGATGGCGACATTACTCCAGTTGCCACAAAGAGGTCAAGGAGGATGAAAGACTTCGTCCCAACTGGCGGGTGGACCGTCGTTTCGGATGTCGAGCTAACAACGAAGGGACGGGTGGACCGTCGTTTCGGAGCTGGATTCAGTAATGAAAGAATGGGAGAAGCGCCGTTTCGAATAAAGAGCAAGCAACGACGGAATGGGCAAGGGTCGTTGGGGAGGTCGAGCGGGCATTACGTGGCGTTGACGGGGACGAATGTATTTGATCCTTCGAGCGCGCACTCCGAGTGAATGAATCGTTGAATGCGTACAGATCGGCGAGTCACAAGCGTGCGCGCGAGCCGTGCCGCATTGGCTCTTGGCAACGTTCGTCAATGCGGATTTCCACCAAAGTTGCTGATGTGGGCCCAAACTGACAACATGCATGCGGGCGTTATCTTTGCGGATGGTTGCCGTATGCTTGCGTAATGGCGCTCCCGACGATGCCCCCTCCAGGCTTTGACGACCTTTCCCCGGCGGAAAAGATCGACTACGTCCAGGCTCTATTGGACCGCGTGGCCGTCCATCCTGAAGCGGTGCCCGTTCTCGACTGGCAGCGCGAGATCATAGCGGAACGCATTGCAGCGTATCGAACTGGTCAGGGTTCAAGCCGCTCGTGGGACGAAGCGCGCCAAGACCTTTTAGCGCGCTTGCACGCTGCGCAACGATGAGACGCCTCGAGCTATGAGCGTCGAAGTGCGTGATGTGTTCCTCGAGCATCTTGCTGAGACGACGGACGATCCCGAGATTGAATAGCGACAAAATTATATCGTTCGCTTTTTGCTCGACCGCCGACCCGAGGTGAAGCGTGACGTCAAGCTCGAAGCACTTGCGCCAACCATGCGCCAGATCGAACGCCGACTCGGCCGACCGCTGACTGCTGCTGAGCGTTCGGTCTTGTTGGCGCGACTCGATGCTCATGGTGCACAACTCGGCGACCTCGCCCTCGATCTCCCCACCGACAAACTCGTCGAGTGGCTCGCCAGTTCCGCTGATCGTTGATACCTACTACGCCCCACCGTGCGTACCGAGGTCCTCCCGTTTTCCACATCCGCTGTCGAACGCGCTGCAACGCTCCTTCGTGCAGGTGAGCTCGTCGCACTCCCGACCCAGACCGTCTATGGCCTTGGTGCTCGCGCAGATGACCCTGCCGCCGTGCGGAAAATCTTCCAGGCCAAAGGACGTCCCTCGACAAACCCACTCATCGTTCACGTCGCCGATGTGCGCGACGTCCATCGTTCTATCGCCGCGCGCAGCTCAGGCCACGCTGCTCGAA
>CAZETM010001522.1:0-1983 GCA_964514885.1 uncultured Polyangium sp.
CATCTGAAGTTTGCGGAAGATCGGAGACGGCTGGTTCGACATGACGATCTCTTTACGGCCATCCTGCGTAGTGACGATTTTACGCCGGGCTCTTTCGTCGAGGTCATAACCAATGAACTCCGTCAACGTGGGAATCGTTGTCAGCTCAATGGTCTTTCCGTCCGCTTGAACGTGGGGAACCACGTCGATTACGGGGCCGAGTTCAAACTGTTCCGCAATTGGCTGTGCCTGTGGCGGGTTGGTCAAGCTGGTGATGGTGCTCGACCAATCCATATCGGTTACGATGTGGCGGACTCGCACCTGTTTGAAGAACTGACCTTGTCGCCCGCTTAGCATCGTCATCCTGGGAGCGTTCAGAAGATTAGTGAGGCCGCGCCGGTCAATCACTTCGCGGAAAGCACGATGTTGCGCTTCAGTAAGAATTCCTGTGGCTTGGATGTAGTTGGTGTTTTGACTGCGCGTTGGGTTGAAGAGGCTCGAAGGGTTCCACAGATCCAATTTTCGAATCGTTGGAAACAGATTCGTGAATTCGTTGCCGAGAATCCACTCAAGTCCGAGGGCCTTCGCATCCTCCTTGGTAATTTCATAGACGCTCGCTTCGATCACAACTTGTGGCGGCGGTGTAGTTAGGTCTCCTATCGCCTGCTCGATGATGTCCAACTCTTCAAGCGTGGCGCGCACCATCAACTGTCCTCTGGTATCGCTGTAGACGAGCTGGCGCCCGGGCGCCGAGAAGTCAACGCCGAGCTGGGCGAAGTAACGCCGTGTGTCAGCGAGGAGCATTTCGGATCGAGTGAGAGTAGGAGCCACGCGCGGTGCAGTTAAGGGCGTGTACGATCCCGGAGGTATGTCGATGGCTCGCGAGACTTGGACCGCGTTCGAGATGGCCTGATCGAGGCTTGTTTTGGCCCGGCTGAGCAAGGCTCGTTCGAATGTCTCCGAATCGATTTTGAAGAAACGAGTGTGCATCGCTGGAGCCGACGGCTCCGACGACAAGACAATTGCGTAAGCCTCGACAGAGTACCGGATAGGCGTGCTTGCTGCCCCGGCAATTGCGTCCAGCGTGTCGCGGAGTGTTACGTTTCGCAGCAAACCAAGCGCTCGAATTGTGACTGGCTTTGGTGGCGCTTGTTTTGCGTCCTTGGGAAAAGCGCTGAGTAAATCCGGCTGGTTCTTGGGATGTTCCCGATTGAGCTCCGACAAATGGTGAACGGGTAGGCTAGTCGATGGATCGATTTTCGACTGGGCCTGATTGATGATGAAGTTTAGTCCTTTCCCGTCCGGATCACGTTCCTTCACGATTCGCCCAAGTTTTTCGATGGCTTGGCTTAGCGTTCCACCATCAAGAGAGATTTCTTCGATCAGAATCGAATCCAGCTTTTCGTTCAGAATTTTTCGGCGGTTATCGTTGTTGGATGTCTTCGCCTCTGGAATGACGATTCGCTGGCCGATGCGCAGGCGGTTCCATTGTACATCGGGATTGGCTTCCTGAAGGAGCTTCAGCGTCATTGGTTGGCCGCGATCGCGAAATGTGCTGACAAGGCGCGTCAGCGTGTCACCGGCTTGGATTACGTATTCGTTCGTGCTCTTCGGCGGGGCGGGTGGCGGAAGAACTTCCTCCGTCTGATTCCTAACCTCGGTCGATTGTTGCGGCGTGGGCAGGGCGACGGTCAGCCTGACACCCAGGACGGATTGCCGGAATGCGCCGCGAAGGGTGGTCGGCCCAGCGATGGTCGGTTGCGCCCAAACGGTGGCCGCCAGAATCAATGCGGCCAGTGCCAGTGGACATGCGATTCGGATCAGCCCGACTCGATATGGCGGGGGCGGATTCCACGTCCGGTTCTCTTCAGCGAGCAGTCGCTTCACGCGATTCCCGAGAACCGAGCGAAAGCCCCCGCCTTCGATACCCAGTCGGCCGAGCGAGCGCCGGCGCGAAAGGTGGTTGCCCAATTTCACGAGGCATTCGGCAAGAGTGGCGGGGCC
>CAZETM010001523.1:0-1983 GCA_964514885.1 uncultured Polyangium sp.
CGATGGGACTGAACCCGTCGTCGAGCAGCCGTTCGTCGGTGGACTCGGATTTCCCTTACCCATTTCCGTGCCCCTCTGCCAAATATTCTGCCGCGTGTTCCAAGTAGCTCCTACCCCGTCGTTCCAGCCACTCCACACGCATCTCCGATGTCCTCAGCCTCGAATCTTTCAGCGTTCTCTCAACCCACGGATAGAGTGGATCGCATGAGAACCCATGCCCCAGCGCGTACGCGAGCAGAATCGATAGTCCGACTCCGCGCTCCGTCGCGACTCCAATCCCTTCGGCCACTGCCGGTCCTCGTTTCACCAATGCGTGTAGCGATTCGTCTCCCAAATACGCGTGTCGTTCGGGGAAGAGGTCAATCAAGAGCGAAAACATGAATTCGTCCAGTTCGGGACCACTTGGAACCATTATCGGCTTTCTGATCGCCTCGCACGCCCGACCCAACGCTCGTGCGTACGGCTTTCGATCCCGTCCAATCACGCGATCGACAAAATCCATGATTACATCGTGTAAACCCATCGCCCGTACCATCTGATCAGAATATCCTGGGTCTGTTAGGATCTGTGCTGCGCAATGCAAAAGCGGATCCGTGTCGAAATCACTTCCAAATAGAAACATGCATTCAATGTAAAAACGAACGGGTCCACGATTGGTAAAACCATATCCCTTCGCGCGCTTGATACCTAATCGAGTCACTTGGCGCACGTTCACTTCGCCAATGACTTCGCAATGCTTCGAGGCAAAATCCTTGAGATGCTCGACCATATCGTTCTCGAACGATCGCAATCCAAGATCGTCAAACGCCGGCATTTGCGCTGGCTGAAACCTCAGCATGAGACACTCTCCAAACGGATTACGCTCGCTGTGTCTACTTCCTCGGCAAACATCGATTTGATTTGCCCACTGTTACAAACATCAGCTCGTTGCCTCGTGGTCCACGCCTTCGAAAGCGCCCCCAGTACTCCTGGATCATAAAACCTAAAATAGACCTGCTCCCCCGTCTCCTCGAACTCCACCGTCAAAAACCGCCGGAAATGCCTCCGTACCTCGACAAACTTTTCCCGGCTCGTCAGGTAAATCCCCCACCGTTTGCCCCATCCCTCCATCACCAGCCTATCCAGCAGCACCGAGTCCCCACGAAACGGCCCCGTCAAATACGGCGCCACCGTTGCGAGCGGCTCGCCTTGCACACCCTCGTACAACGATTGATGCGGCTCCACCGATTGCCGCAACAATTCCAAAATGCGATCGTCCCGCGCCGCATCCAATATCGCGTACAGCGGCTCTTTCGCCGATTCCTCACGCAACTTCGCCAACGCTATCCGCGCCGCTTCAACCCGCTTCGTCTCCTCCGCGCGTTTCTGCTCCACTACCCACCGCTCGTCCTCGGTCAGCTCGTCATCATCGTCTGCGTCGTCGTCTTCGTCTTCGTTATGCGCAGGCACGTGATCCTCCACGTGCACCGTAAAATCCGTCTCGCCCGCGCGAATCCAAGTCCCGTGCCCGATTTCCCCCGACGTTACCCGCTCGCCATTCAAAAATGTCCCCTCGATCGTATCTTCATCACGAACCGATCCACGTTTGCCATCCCAAACAATACTAAAATGCTTCCGCGACAGGTGCCTATCGTGCGCAAGAATCAGGTCCGACCACTCCGTTCGTCCCACGCGTAACGACGAACCCGCATCGATCGCCACTTTGCGACCATTCATCGGCCCCCACCGCACATCGAGGATCAAGCGCTTCTCGCTCATGCTGCTGCTTCCTTGGCTCGCTTCTTCTCGGCTGCCTTGCGCTTCTTATCGCATTCCTCGCAGAATGGCTTGTCCGTACGCAACGTATCCGCTTGCGCCGACGAACCAATCAACACCGTTGGGCACCCCTTCACAATGATGCCCCCATGCGACGTCGGATCGCCCATACGTGCCGCATCTTTTCCGCCAATACGCACCGTCGGTTCGCCCTTCGAAACCGAATCC
>CAZETM010001524.1:0-1981 GCA_964514885.1 uncultured Polyangium sp.
TCCCCATCCTCATCCTCATCCTCATCCTCATTGCCGCTGCCCGCATCCGATGACGCATCCCCGCTCGCTCCGACGTTCGTAACTGCTCGCAAATCAAAGTACTTCCTCGCCGCTCCAGGGTGCACCAAACCAGATCGATCTGCGAGGAATTTGTCCCACCGCGCGAGACCTCGATACAGTTTTTCCCATGCTCAGCCTCCGGCCTGCCTTGGCCCTATCGATCCTCTGTGTCGTTGGATGCGTCGTTGGATGTGAAGCGTCGGAATCAAGCTCTCCGTCAATCCCGCTTTCGGGTGAGAAGGCACGGGGCGCTCCCGCGAAGACTGAAACCACGGCAACGCCCGCCACCGACACGTTACGCCCGGGGCGCCGAGCCGCTGCGGATTCGCCTGGATCCACGCCATCTCGAGCATCGACGCCAGGGTCGCAAAAGTATATCGGCGCCATCGCGGAACGCGCGTACATCTACAAAAAGCCCGAAGCGAAGGGTTTGCCCCTGGGTTACGTGCGTATGGGGACGAGCGCGCCATTGTTGTCGAACGATCCGGTGGAGGGCAAAGATTGTCCCCGTGGGTATTATAAGGTAAAACCTCGCGGATACGTTTGTCTCGACCCGCGCAAGACGACGCTGGACCAATCCGACGCGTATTACAAAGCGCTCGCCGAATTCGCTCCATCCAAGACGACGGCATGGCCCTACAGTTATGCGTTTTCCAATGGCGCTCCGATGTATAGTCGAGTTCCCACGCCAGCCGAAGCAGAGAAATCCGAACGGGCTTTTGGCACAGCCGGCTCGTTCGTACAGCTTGCAGAATGGTCGGCGGGGCATGAAGAATTGATCTCCAATGGCGAGAAGATTCCCGGCAAAGACGCCGTTCCCGCAGTATTCGCGGCTCACCAACGCTCGGTCGATGGCAATGGCGCGTACGACCCTAAAAAGTTAATTTGGCGGGTGATTCCGAACGGATCCATGGTGGCTTATGCGCGAGCTTTTGAAATGGACGGCCGAGTTTGGCTGGTGACGCCGGATTTGATGTTGGTTCCAGCCGATCGAATGCGTCCCTTCAAGCGTTCGAAGTTCCACGGGGTGCGTATTGGGGACCAGGTAAAACTGCCGCTTGCGTGGAATCGGACGTGGAATCCGGTGCAGAAGTACACCAAGGGCGACAATGACAAAATGGTTCCGACGGGCGAGCCGATCACGCCGAAGACGTTTGTCCAGGTGGATGATAGCCCGATCAAAGTGGGCAAAGGTTCTTATTTTCCATTGCGCAACGAGCCAGGCGTATACGTTTCGGCAAAGGACGTGACGATCACGCGGCTGCCGAAGAAGCTACCGAACGGGATTGGCGGGCAGGACAAATGGATTGAGGCGAAGATCAATCCGGGCACGTTGACGGCATACGAAGGAATGACGCCGGTGTATGCGTCGATGTTTTCGCCAGGAAAAGGCGGAGCGCCGGTGCCCGGGTACGATCCGTACATTCATTCGATGACGAAGACGGGGACGTTTCCGATTGAATGGAAGGATCACGTATCGGTGATGTCGCCGGATAAAGAATGGCCGCCGAAGAAGTTATGGATTTCCGAAGTGCCGCACATTCAATACTTGCGCGCGCCGCTGGCGATGCACGTGGCGTATTGGCACGAGGACTTTGGCAACCTGAAGAGCGCTGAATGCGTGAATCTGTCGCCCGAGGATGGTGCGTTCTTGTTTGGCTGGACGGAGCCGACATTGCCGGAAGGCTGGGGCGGTATTCGTCCTGGAGATGGCAATGGCAAGAGCACGCCGGTGGTGATTACGGCGTTTTGACAAACTAGCGTGCATTTGTCGCTCCTCGCTCCTCACCCCCCAACCCCCTCTCCAACTACGCTTCGCTCCGTAGAGAGGGGGAGACAGATCGGATCGAGCACGATTCCCCCTCTCCACGGAGCATCACGGAGTGATGCGTAGTTGGAGAGGGGGCCAGGGGGTGAGGAG
>CAZETM010001525.1:0-1980 GCA_964514885.1 uncultured Polyangium sp.
TGGGTGGAGTGAGCGCCTGTGCTTGGGTCTTGACGACGCGAGTATGGGCGCTGGGGGTTTCGTTCAGCTTTAATGACGCGTCGGGTTTTTCTGGGCTTGCCGTTCGGTTTGCTTGAGCTTGCGGCGGTCCAGCTTTTTCAAGCTGATTCCAATTTGCAGCGCAAGGTCCGGATCGTCTGCGAGCTCTTCCATGGTGGCGCGCCCACGAGGGTCTTTCGTTTTTTCGAGCCGGTACAGTAAGAGCCCGCGATATTCGCCATGTCGCTTGTCGCGGACGAGGGCGATCACGTCGTCGAGCAATTTATCGTCGGCGATGGAGGCGATGGCCCAGGCAAGTCGATGCTTCGATTCCCCCTCTGCTTCATCCCGATAAAGCTGCAGCAGAAGGTCCCAGTAAGGTTTTACCTGGGGTACGCTCAACAACATGGCGATTTCCATACGCGCATTCGGCGGGTAGGTCGTCCGTTGTAGGTGAGCGAGGAGGATTGGAATGGCCATGTGCACATTGGGTGGTTTCGTCTGGCTAGACAGTGCCGATCGAGACGGAGCACCAGCCGTACGTAGATCCTGCTCCAAAGGCTCCAGAGCAGCGTGCATAGCCTCGACCCTCTTTTGGTGCTCAGCATGCCGGTGGTCGCGGTCGGCAACCCAAGCCGGATCGGCTTCGAGCCGAGCCATCAATTCTTCGGCGGTGATCCAGTCTTCCTTCTTCTTCGTCATGGGATGTACCTAAGTTGAATTGTGCCTCTTGCGACCTCTGCGTCCAATTGTTTTGACAATTTGGCTCCTCGTTTCACGTAGAGATGAAACTCCCACCCCTTTTGCTTCGCGTACGTAGCGTAGTCACGTAGTTGGCGCGTGTAGCTGAGCCTGTTCACGTTTTTTACCTCGCTCAAAATTCCGTCTTTGATTCCATCCGGAATGCGCCACCGACCGTTGACAAAGAACCCCTCCTTCGCCCCAATATCGAACACTGCCCGCACGGCCGCTTCCCCGGTTTGTCCTACGCGCACTACATTTGCACCACCTCCACGAGTCAGCGCCCTGACGCCGACACCCAATCCTGCTGCCGCAATATCATCCAATGGTCCTGGTGTCAAGAGAGTTGCGGCCGTCAACAACCCCTCGCCCATCAATCGGTCTTTGGCTGCGTCGCGGTCGCTGATACCTGCGCCGCCGATTTGCGGCCGTAAGAGGATCGTTTCGCGTTCCGCGCCAAACTCGATCCGTAGATCGTGACCAAGGCCCGGTTCTTCCTCGATGATAAACGTTCGACGCCCCGCAGCGTGATCGCCCGTGACCAATTGATCAAACGTCGTGATGGGTCCATCAGGTACCACCCGCAGGTCCGTTGGAAACACGCCAAACGGATCGTCCGTGCCCGGCCCCGAGGCATGAATCGTTTCCAGGACGGGCAATTCGATTTCATTGTTGCCGCCCGTCGTATCCACGTCATTCGATGCCGTCGCGGCACCGACGCTCGACGCGTCGTAGTCGTGGGCAAGGAATTGCCGCACGTGTTGCGCAGCTTGAAACTCGGGACTCGGTTCAACGATATCGTCGCGCAAAGGTACGTCCGGAAAACCCGGTTGGCTCACCACGCCGTCCGCAGGCATAAATCCGGTCGGATCCGTAAATGCGAGGGGATTGTTCCAAACGTACGAATAGGCGTTGAGCGATTGCCCATCGAATACGTTGGCGATGATCGGGTCGGTCGTCGTAAAACGACCCAGGCGTGGATCGTACAGGCGCCCCTTCATGTTCACGAGGCCGAATTCGTCTTCCGCGTCGTGCCCTGTAAAACCTTTCGTCGTTTTGTTCGTGAACGATGCGGGCGGCGGCAATGCCCAGTTTACATTGCGCCGTTGCCCAAAAGGATCGTAGCTGCGCTTTTCGTCCACCACGCCCGTCTCATCCGTGATCGTTTCAATCGATCCAAGATGGTCGACGTGCAGATACTTCGTACCAGGCTCGGCTCCG
>CAZETM010001526.1:0-1979 GCA_964514885.1 uncultured Polyangium sp.
GCCAGTCGAACCGCCCGATCCATTGCCGCCCCAGGCAGGCTCTCCTCCTTCGCCGCCTGCACCTCCCTGCAAAGGCTCCGCAGAGCAACCCATGGAAAATACCGAAGCAACAAACAACGTCGCAACCAACCAGCGCATAGTTTGACCTCCAAGCTTTCTTCGTCGCACAGAACAAACGGCCGCGACGACACGAAAGGATCTGCCTAACTGCGGGATCGACTCAGCGCAAATCGAGTGTTCGCATGAACGATGCGCGAGCAGCTACAGCGGAATGTTGCCGTGCTTCTTCGGAGGATTCTTGTCTCGCTTGTCACGAAGCAAGTCGAGCGCGCGATCGAGTCGGATGCGAAGCAGTCGCGGTGAAACGACTTCATCGATGAACCCAAGCTCCGCTGCCTTGTACGGATTGGCAAACTTCGCCTTGTACTCCTCGACGAAACGAGCCTTCGCCGCCACGGGATCTGCCGCCGCTTGGATCTCTTTGCGGTAGACGATGTTGACCGCGCCATCAGGGCCCATGACCGCAATCTCGGCCGTGGGGAACGCGAGGTTGTAGTCGGCTCGAATGTGCTTCGAAGCCATCACGTCGTACGCGCCGCCATACGCTTTGCGCGTGATCACCGTGATCTTCGGGACCGTAGCTTCGGCAAACGCGTAGAGCAGCTTCGCTCCGTGCGTGATGATGCCGCCGTACTCTTGATCGGTGCCCGGCAAGAATCCGGGAACATCGACGAACGTGACGAGCGGGATGTTGAAGCAGTCGCAGAACCGGACAAACCTCGCCGCCTTGATGCTCGCGCGAATGTCGAGACACCCAGCAAGCACCGCAGGCTGATTCGCAACGACACCGACAGGACGACCACCGATGCGCGCAAATCCGCACACGATGTTCTGCGCGTAACGCTCGTGAACCTCGAACAAATATCCATCGTCGACGACGGCGCGAACGACGTTCTTGATGTCGTACGGCTTCGAAGAATCGACCGGGATCATCGTGTCGAGCTCGACGACTTCTCGATCGGTGGGATCGGTCGACTTCTTGCGCGGAGCATCCTCGGTGTTGTTCGACGGCAAGAACGAGAGCAGCTCGCGAATGCGCGCGATCGCCGCACGATCATCGTGCGCCGTCAGATGACAGACGCCGCTCTTTGCAGCATGCGTCGCGGCTCCACCAAGATCCTCTTTGGTCACGTCTTCATTCGTGACGGTCTTGATGACCTCGGGACCCGTGATGAACATGTAGCTCGTGTGCTCGACCATCAGGATGAAGTCGGTGATGGCAGGCGAATACACCGCACCACCGGCACACGGGCCCATGATGCCGCTGATCTGCGGAACGACTCCGCTCGCAAGCGTGTTGCGCAAGAAGATGTCGGCGTATCCCGCAAGCGACTCGACGCCCTCTTGAATGCGCGCGCCACCGGAATCATTGAGGCCAATGATCGGAGCGCCAATGCGCATGCCGAGGTCCATCACCTTGCAGATCTTCGACGCGTACGCGCCCGAGAGCGATCCACCGATGACGGTGAAGTCCTGCGCAAAGACGACGACTTTGCGACCGTCGACCAAGCCCCATCCGGTGACGACGCCGTCGCCGAGCACCTTGTTCTTGTCCATGTCGAAGTCGGTGCATCGATGCACGACGAACCGGTCCAGTTCGACAAACGTTCCTGGATCGAGGAGCAGGTCGAGACGCTCACGCGCGGTGAGCTTTCCGGCTTCGTGCTGCTTGGCGATACGTGCTGCGCCGCCTCCTTCGAGGGCGCGAGCATTCATTTCGTCAAGCTTGGCGATGAGCGCGGTTGCCCGCGGATTCTTGCTGTCGGACATGACGAAAGGGGCCTACCACGAGTCAGCGCGCGCGGCTTCCGTCCATTCGCTCGTTCACGGGGCTGGCTGGTCAGCCACCATCGCCGGTCGCAGCATCGGCAGCGCCCGCATCGAGCCGGATGCGATCGAGGCCCTCGATGCGCTCGCCG
>CAZETM010001527.1:0-1978 GCA_964514885.1 uncultured Polyangium sp.
GCTCGAACGATTTCCTCGACAAACCGGATACGTCAAAGCATTCTTTTATGACGTCGCTCCCGCGCGGAAAAAGTCCAATGACCAGGACGACACGCAATCCGGTGCACCCACCTGATTAAATTGTACCCAATTGCCCCGTGACTCGTGCTTTCCCCCTTCCCATTGCAACCAAAATCTCCGTGACCCAGGTCGCGGTATCTTCCCACCCTACAAGCTCGCCCAAACCTCGAGTCACGGGCCCGAGCGGCACGACAAAATCGTCCGTGACCTGAGTCGCGGTGCAGTTTGTTCGGACGGTTTCGTCCACGACCCGAGGCAGGGACGAATCTGCGTCACGGTGACGTCGCGTGGACCGAGTCGCGGACGAATCGTGCACGGCAGCTTGCAACCACGACCCAAGCGCAAATAGTCGCCACGCAACCTTTCACCTGGGATCCGTGCGCTGCGACCTGTCGCCCGGTCACTTTCGGCGATGGGAACAGCGGTTGCGGTTGTCGTTTTTGCGCGTGGACCTGGCAAAGTGCCTGGTGCCTTCCGAGTACAACGGCATACCGAATTTCGTCCTGTCGCTTGGGTCGTCACGCCGCTACCATGGGCACATGGCCCTTTTCGAGCCCATTTTTCGGCATTGAACGACAACCATGTTCGCTACGTGGTTGTGGGTGGGCTCGCAGGTGTCCTCCATGGCTTTGCGCGCTTGACCGCTGATATCGAAATGATCGTGGATCTCGGTCCGCCAGAAGCTCGCCGCGCCGTGCGTACCTCGGCTTTCGCCCTCGCGCCCCGTCGACGCCTTCCAGTTCGCAGATCCGCACGTTCGTCGCGTGTGGTTCGAAGAGAAAGGGATGCGAGTCATGTCGCTGTGGGATCCGACCAACCCGATGCGAGAAGTCGATCTCTTCGTCGAGTCTCCCATTGATTTCGGTCGGCTTTGGGAGCACTCCGAACTCATTCACATCAGGGGTGCAATGATTCGCATTGCTTCAATTCCCGATCTCATTGATATGAAGCGTCTCGCAGGGCGCCCCGAAGATCTTCTCGATATTGAGGCTCTCCAGGAAATTCAACGCCGAAAAGGAACCCAACGATGACGGACACGAACGATGACGCGTGGGACGTCGATTGGGACGCGCAGCGACGTCGCAAATTCACGATTGGGCTTGCGGCGACGCCAGCGGAGCGACTTGATTGGCTCGAAGAAATGATCGAACTCGCGCACGCCACGGGTGTTTTGCCGCGACGTCGTTCTCCAAATGGAGAGCAGACATAGAAGGTCATTCCATCGGGAAACAATCAGCCCTGCTAGACAGATTGACGTCGTCGTTGCCATCGGCGCAACCAACCCAAAGAACGGAATCGAGTTACCGCGCGGAGACGCTGCACGAATCGATAACTGCATAATTTTGCCCGCGCATTCGCATCATGAGACGCTGGCGCATGAACCGCGAGCAGGGCGTATGCAACGATTTGGTCGAGCGCATTCGATGATCTTGCTGGCTGGTTTGTCCGGCGTATCGATTGCCGCAAGTGCAGCCGCGGAAGAGCCGGTGGTTAGGCCCAGTCTGTATTTGAGGGTGATGAAATGAGCGAAGATCACACGTGCCCAATCGGTAAGGATATCGGTGGTGGGTTCATCATGACGCCCGCGCTTTGGCAGGAAATCTTGAACGTCCTTCAAGCAACCCTGTGGATCGAAGGGCCTCCTGAAGATTGGAATCTCGAGGCAATGGAAGAGCCCATGCCCCTCGAAGCGATCCTGCTCGGGCCCGAAGGCCAATGGAACGAAGAAGCCTTTCTCGCTCTGCAGGCGCGCGACAAACCAACCGCATCGTAAGTTATTGACGTAGCCATGCCTCGAATACCGCCAAGCTATTAGCAAGCGCCGAAGACCTGGCCATATCCAACGCGTCCGATGCGTTGTACAAATTCAGACCTCCTGACCTCACGGATTCTGGGTCGACACCAATTCGTAGACGAG
>CAZETM010001528.1:0-1973 GCA_964514885.1 uncultured Polyangium sp.
ACGGGTCACGATCCGATTGTGGCGAGCTAGATCAAACCGCCACGGCGCGAGGCGTTGCACTAGCCCAAAGCACTTGACGCTTCCTGCCGACGCTGATGCGTTTGGTGGATGAACGCTGCCCGCTATTTCATCGTGCAATGGCTATGCATCGTGCTGTTTGCCTGGACAATCGTGGGTTGTGCGCCGCGCGTGGTGTACGTCGCGCCCGCGGACTTGACCGCGCTTCACGCGATGCTCAACGCATCGAATACGGCCGATGCGCGGCGTCCGGCGCATTTGTTGGGCTTTTGGGTACGTGGCCTTTTCCCCGAAAACGCCGACGTGTTGAATGAAGCAGAGCTTCCTGTACCCTACGCGCCAGACGACGGGCATCAGCTTCGTCCTGGGCCGTATCATGTGGGATATGCCGCCGTAAGGCTGATTCGGCAGCATTACGCAGTCCAGCATCCGTCTCGTCGGGTGCTCGAAAATGGCACGCTGCTCGAGATTGTCGACGATGCGGGTGGCGAATCCGAGCCCATTGCGGACCGAGACAAACAACGCCGCGTCGATATCGCGGACATGCAGCGTCGGTTTGTCTTCGAGATCGTTCCGCCGGGACAATCTTATCGCACGGCTGCGAGCAATCGATTGGACTGGTATCTGCGGGTGATCAATGGCGCGATGGGCGGTAAGGCCGTTTTCAAGAGTGGAATCGATTCTGCTGGTGAAGTGGGCGTGCGTTTCGCCGAGGAGTCGGCGCCGTGGAAATTGTCGTGGTCGACGACGGAGCCGGGCGTCGTGCAATATCGTTGGCTCACGTTGCGCGTGGAAAAGCAGACGGAAGATGCGTACCGCGAAGCGTACGTGACGAACCGTTGGCGCGATATAACGACGGCGGAAATCGCGCGATTTGGGCGGGCATTGCACGAAGTGGTGGAGCGGTTGGCGCAGGCGCGCGAGGCGCTGGGACCAACGCGCGCGGCCACGGATATGCCCATTCAGCCGGGCCAAACGGTGGCGGACTACTTGCGGTCGGTGTCGTTGTGGAGCGCGCGAGGTGACGACGTAGCGCGGCTGTTGCCGGTGATGCGCGGGCCACCGGTCCAGGTGCGTCGGAACGCGCGTTTGTTCGGAGAAACGGTATCAGGCGGGGGTGGAGGCGATCCACAAGGCGGCTACACAGTCAAGGGCAGACCGGGGGAGCAGCCCTGGTATTTTCACCTGGGGAACTCGGCGCACAAACTCATCGGGAAGCAATACAAATTGACGCATAATGCTAAAATGGTGCGCACGAATACGGTGAGCATTTCGACCATTGTGAAAGATGCCGGCGGAGTCGTAAAATTGGTTCGCGCGGATGAGGCTTTGCTCCGGCCGGACATTACGAATCTTGAGGACTCGGTCGTGTTCGAGATCAAGTCCAGCACGAAAGGTCAGTTGGATCAGGGCAAAGCGGAGGTTGCCCAATACATTGCGGCAATCAACCGCTCCATGCCGCCCACGCTCTTCAAACCCGGCACGGGGTTCTCGGGAGATCAGTGGGTCCGGTTCACCTTGGATATGCGGTGGTGGCGCCTCAAGTGGAGCACGACTGCGCCCGGCGTCATTCAATACAATTGGAGCAAGCTGAACAACGACGAAGTGGACGAGGCGAAGATCATGAAGGGAGTCCAAGAAGGTCGGTTTACGTGGGTGGATTTGACGGAAGCAGACATGCAGCAATACGCTGAGAAATGCGCCATCTTTTCCGAGATGTACGTCAACGGATCCGAGAAACTCTACCAGGTCCAAGTGCTGACCGACTTCGTCGTGGGCGTGATCGGCCAGGCCACGATTGTTTTTGTTGGTTCTGGGCTGGGACCGGCCAAAACGGCGCAACCGGGAGCGCAACCGGTCACGCGTCCGCCATTGACGTCGCCCGGGCGCACGAAAGCGGCCCCGCGAATGGCTCCCAGCCCGCGTGCTCCTGCCACGCCGCCGTCGCAACGCCC
>CAZETM010001529.1:0-1969 GCA_964514885.1 uncultured Polyangium sp.
GCCGAAGAGGCTGCAATTCGAGCGAAGATCGATGCATTGACGTCCTGAAATGGGTTAGTGACTTTCAACCCGGGGCGAGGTTTGCAGCGGAAATGCCCCCATACCCCCTAACCCCCGAAGGAGAAGCAGAACCTCGTTCAAGTTGGCGTCTGCGCAATCTCCTCTTCCCAACTTGAAAGCAGCCGAAGCAAGCCATTCGAAGGATGACTTGACTTGACCTTGTCGAAATACCAACGGACTCTTTGACAAAGAGTCGGCTCAACTCTGCAACAGAGCCCCAACAAATCCACACAGAATGCTCTCTCGTCCGAGTTGACGCTTTGCTCGAGAACGTTCATGTAAATCGGCAATCCGCGTGCAATCTCGACGAGGCACCGTTGCACGATATCGGCATTTCCTGGGTCTTGAAAAGTGCCTATTAATTCGTTCACAGCCACGTCGGATGGTTTTCAGCCTTTCCGCTCCAGCCCCAGTCGCGAAGTACGTCGATGATATGATGCAGGTCCAACTCGGAGTCCCCGCCAGGGTCTGGATCGTCCAACACAGAGAACGCGTAGCCTGCCTCGACGATAGCTGTTCTGAGTGGCCAAACGACTTCGTCGTTTATCACGAGTAACATCCCCTCGTTTCCTCCGAAGTCCAGCAGGAGCGCATCCGCTTCCATTTGAATTCCCGAAGGCAACGAAATCAATGCCGGCGCGATGATTCGCAAGCCGAGCTTGGTTGCAATTAAAGTCCATCGCGCGCCAAGTCGCGATGGCATATTGGTGGTTTCAGTCATGGTGCTTGATTCGGTGGCAAGTGAGGACGAGTTCTATACAGCCGAAATCCGCCAGGAATTGCTTGACACCTATAAACACCGTAGGCAATGGCAGCCTCCTGTATTGCATTTGAAGGTGACGCGCCCAAAACATCAATTGCCGACCATTCCGGGTCGTGAGCGAATTCGCCATGGTGTTCATCAATCATGTCAATGAGTCGGATTATCAAGGCGTCACACGTCTCCTCCTGCTCGCGCTTGAACGTGCTGAGACCGTGAAGAAGGGAGTCGTCAGTATCTTGAGGAGATTTCCATGCCTCCTTAGCCCATCGATCATTCTCGACAGACTCGACAAGCCAGACATACGCCGTGCGCACAAGCTCGAGCACACGACTTCCAAATTGTTCGTCAACCACCAAAATGATTCTATACATTGGTCTCTTTACTCCGGTAATTCTGCTGGGGTGGCAGGTCGTACTCCCCCCAAGGCAGACTACGATTCAGGGATCGGTGCATTTTTCCTCTTTTGGCTCACCGATACAGCACTCCGTGTCGCGGGATGCGGCTAATTGTCTCGGAAAGCTCATCGAGTTCGGGAATCGTCGTCGATACATACCCAGCGTCGGAAAGGGCCGTGTGAACTCGCTCGAGAACCGCCTTCCACTCGGATATGAACTCCGCTTTGCCGATTTCGAGAATTGAGCGTTTCCGCAATAAGTCCTCCGTGTCACCGACGACTGAACGCCATTCGGACGCCGTCACAACAAGGCGTTCTTCCTCCCATTTAAAGTGCCAGCGAGCACCAAAGGTATTCGATGGCCAATCGACCTGCCATTCGCCTGCGTCGCTGCTCAAAAGCTCTCGCACCATATGAAGGACGTCTCGCAGAATCGTCCCCACGTCATACTTGTAGCTTAGGGGAATGTAAACGTGTTGCCATACGATGAGTGCGTCCTCCGTATTGCGCATAAACACGCTTTCCACCGCCTCATCAATGGTCGTTGCATCAGGATCGACAGACCCCTGCCACCGTGGACAACTTGCCTGAATCCAGAAATAAACACTCATCGTTCACTCCCAAGGAGCACCGTGAAAAGTGCTTGGCACCTTATTAATTTGCTACTTCCAGACGCTTCCAAATTCCTCCTCAAATGCCTGGATGGCTTCTTCCAACGTCGAATACGAAGCAGAGCGTTCGTCTGGCGCCAC
>CAZETM010001530.1:0-1966 GCA_964514885.1 uncultured Polyangium sp.
GCCACGCTTGGCCGTGATCGCCGCCCGCGAGTCGATAGGTGTCTCGGCACCCGCAGCACGGTTCAACTTTTTGAACTCAAACGGCACAATGGAGAGCTGTCTCGCCAACCAGAAAATATGTGAACCGCCAGCACGACATCGAGGTACCTACTGAATGCCTCGTGTGTGGTCTCGTCCCGCGGAAAAAATCAGGCCAGCGCTTTCAAAAATGTGAACCGTTTGGCACGAGTCCCGGCACCTGCACGAATACCACCATGAACCTACGTTTCCTCTCTACGGCTTTGGCAGTAGCTACGTTCATTTCGCTGGCGGTCGTCAGCGGGACATCGGGGTGCACGGGATCAGACGGAGGCATTACGATTGGCACGTGCACTCCTGAATTGTCATCGCTCCGTCAAACCATATTCCTTCAATCCTGCGCGCAATCGGAATGTCACGGGTCCGAACAACCGGCTGCGACGCTGGATTTGACGCGCGATGATCTCGAGAATGCGCTCGTCAACGTTCCCGCAGCTTTATGCGATGGAGTGCTCGTCGCACCCGGCAAGCCTTCCCAATCTGTTCTGTATCAAAAGATGACGGTTCCTTCATGCGGCTTGCGCATGCCTCCGTCGTCACCTCTTTCCAAAGCGCAACTCGATTGCATTCAACAATGGATCGCCGGACTTCCGTCGAATGGATCCGGTGGCGCAGGCGGGGCGGGAGGAAGCGCAGGGGGCGCAGGTGGCGCGGGTGGCGCGGGAGGTTCGCCTTGTGAAACCTGTGGCGGAGCTGATTGTATCGATGTACAGAGCGATTCGATCCATTGCGGAGCATGTGGAACTGCGTGCCCCGCCGGGGCTTCCTGCGTTGCTGGAGCATGCATGTGCGCAAGCGGACTCGAATCGTGCAGCGGCTCATGCGTCGACCTTCAATCAGACGAGACGAATTGCGGCATGTGCGGCAAGGTTTGTCCTTCCGGCTCATCATGCACCGACGGCAATTGCTTGTGCGCCGCGGGGCTCGAGTCGTGCAATGGTAGCTGCGTGGACCTGAAATCGGACGGTGCCAATTGCGGAGCTTGTGGCAAGGTTTGCGCTCAAGGAATGGTATGCAACATGGGCGCCTGCACAGGCGGATGCGGCGTGTTCACGCAATGCGGGGCCTCCTGCGTAGACACGAATACCAGCAATACGAATTGCGGCGAATGCGATAAAACGTGCGCGGGAGGCTCGTCCTGTCAGAATGGCGTATGCACGTGTCCGGCAGGAACGACGTCCTGCAATGGCACGTGTGTCGATACATCGACAAACAACACGAATTGCGGCATGTGTGGCACTACCTGCGCAGGCGGAGCGTCATGCGTGAATGGCATGTGTGGATGCCCCATGGGCAGCACGTCATGCAATGGAACGTGTGTCGACACCTCGACGAATACTTCTCATTGCGGTGCTTGTGGAAAAACCTGTCCCCAAGGAGCATCCTGCCAAAATGGACAATGCGTTTGTCCCAGTGGAACCACCGCGTGCGAGACCGTCTGCGCGGACACGAGCACGGATACCAACAATTGCGGGATGTGTGGCAAGGTTTGCGCCACGGGGCAATCCTGCGTCGCGGGCATGTGCGCGTGCGGGTTGTCGAGCGTTTCATTTTCGGCTGCGGTACAACCCATTTTGACCGCCAGGTGCGCGTCTGGCGGCTGCCATAGCGGCATTGTACCTCAAGGTGGGTTGAGCCTGGCGATGGGCCAGTCCTACGCGGCACTCGTCAACAAATTGACCCAGCAATGCAACGACGGACGATTGCGGGTCAAACCCGGCGATCCAGGAGCCAGCTACCTCATTGACAAGATGACCAACGTCGATATTTGCTCCGGAACGCAAATGCCGAAGCTCGGGCTCTTACCGTCGGCAGAAATCCAAACCGTTTCAGACTGGATCTGTCAGGGCGCCCCGAACAATTAGAAGCCGGCGTAACCATCGACAGT
>CAZETM010001531.1:0-1966 GCA_964514885.1 uncultured Polyangium sp.
TGCAAACGTTCACAGGGCACACGGGCCCCGTGTACAGCGTTGCCTTCAGCCCCGACGGCGAGACGATTGCGTCGGGCTCACTCGACAAGACGGTGCGGATTTGGGATGCCTCATCGGGCGATGAAATGAGACGTTGCGAAGGACATGCCCATTGGATAGATAGCGTCGTCTACAGTCCCGATGGCAAGACGCTCGCGTCATCGTCGTGGGATGGAACCATTCGCTTGTGGAACGTGGACGATGGCGTTTGTCGGGCCATTCTTTTCGCCACCCCCGACGGCTGGGTCGCTTTTTCACCCGACGGCCGATACAAATACGGCGGAGCCATCACCGGTTCATTCTGGCACGTCGTTGGCCTCTGCCGCTTCGAAGTCGGCGAGCTCGATTTGCAATTGCCCGACGATGCGGACTTTCGCGCGCTACCTCCGCCCCCGGACATCATCCGGCCCATTTCTCGCGACCCGACCTTCTCGCGCACGGACACACGTCTCCTCGACGGTGCTGCCATTCCACAACTCCCGTTCCGCAGCGTCGGCGCGTCGCACCTGGAGCATTGGCGCGCTCGGCTCCCCCCTTCACCCCAGCGCGCGATTCTCGAACGCTTCGGATCTTGGCTCGATCTCCGCGAACGCCAGCGAAACATCGATCCCCACACCCGCCACGCAGATTTCGCCGACCGCCCCGCACGCATCTGTCTCCTCGGTGAAACCCTCCTGCGTGCGTCCACTGCCGCCCTCGGTCTCGACGACGTATCTCTCGACGCCCTTTGCGCCGACTTCGTCGCCTCCGCATATACACTTCAGCTCGATCGCGCCATTGCCGTCGTTCTCAGCACCGAAGACCTCCCCCAGGACGTCCGCGGCAAGCTCACCCAATTGCTCGATTTGCCTTGGGATTCCGCCGCCACCGCCATCGATTATTTCCAGCGTTTGGCAAGGCTCATCCCCGCCTATGCCTTGCTGCCCGAAGGCCAACGAAAAGAACCCCCGCGCGGATTGTCGCTCGCCAGTCTCGCCACGGACGTTTGGAAATTGCCCGCACGCGTCGGCGACGCCATCATTGCCGCCACCTGTCCGACCCTCGTTCCGCTCGTGCGAATCACCCCCGAAAACCCATTGCCGGGCATCTTCGTGCTTGCCAAAGCCCTCCAACTTTGGCAACGCCCCAGGATCATCGCCGGCGAACGACTTGTCGAACTCCACGAGCTGGTCATCGAAGGACTCGAAGATCCCCTGCCGGGCAAACGCCCCGTCGTGCGCGAAAAACTCCTCTTTCGTTTCGATTGGCGAGGCAATGACACGACCTTGGCCAAAACCGCATTCGACGATCGCGTCGTCCGATCCACCATGCACGCGGCCGTCGACAGACTTCGCATCGCTGCGGATGGATTTCCCGACATTCGCATCGAACTGCTCTTCCCCAAAGGCACCGAGACCCTCGAAATCATCCGCGAAGCGGCAGCGCCACGTCCAACCTTGATCGCCTCGGCGAACATGCTCCCCGCCAAACCATCGACCTGGGCCGAGCTCTCGGCCCTTCTCGAAGCCGCCCCCGATCTCGAAACGCTCGCTCGCCTGCGTACGGTGTTCAAGTCATTGCCGCAGGAAGACGCCATTGCCGCGGAGGATCTGTTGGTACGGCTTATCGGTCGTGTCGAGTTCACCGACGACGTTCGATTGGATGCGGCCGAATTCCTCAGCGCGCGCATTTATTACGAGCCCACGGATGAACGGCGAACCGTCATCGCGGATGCTTTGCTCGCATTTGCGACACAGCCGGATCTTGCCGACAAGACGCGTCACCGTGCGTTCGTGAACCTGCTCGAGATTTTTGCCGGGCTTCCTGTGGCGTGTATGGCCCGTGTCGCAAACGCCATTCGCGATGCAGACGCGCGGGGTGCTTTGCCTTCCGCGCTGAAACCGCGCATCACCGCGATTTTTCGACGCCATGCGCGCTTTCTCGACGC
>CAZETM010001532.1:0-1965 GCA_964514885.1 uncultured Polyangium sp.
TGTTTCATGGGCGTGACGCCTGGAAATGCGGAGTTCGTGCTGACGGAGGAACAGCGCGCCGAAATTCTCGCGACAGACCCATTATCGGAGAAAGTGATTCGGCCGTTCTTGATTGGTCGCGACGTCAATCGCGAGGTGGATCAAAAACCGACGCGTTGGATCATCGATTTGGGCGGCTTGGATCGAAAGGAAGCTGAGCAATTCAAGGGGGCCTTTCGGCATGTGCGGAAATTCGTTTACGAAGCAAAGCATGCTGCATCCGACCGTAAAACCCAAGGCGAACTCGAACGGTGGTGGCAATTCGTTCGGCCGCGCAACGAGCTGCGGAAAGCATTGTCAAACAAGACGACTGCACTCGTCATCCCTTGTGTTACCCCCCATCTCATCCTGAGCATGCAACCAACGACGATATGTTTCGATCATCAACTCATGGTCGTCGCCCTCAGCGACGTTTACCATTTCGGTCTTCTTCAATCGGCCGTTCACGAAGCATGGGCATGGGCTCGCGGATCGACACTCGAGGAGAGGCTTCGCTACACCAATACCACGATATTCGAGACGTTTCCTTTCCCGCTGCATCCGGATGGCCATTACGACCCGCGCACCGTACCGGCATCGCCGGCCGCAAAGGCTCTTGCCAAAGCCGCAACGGCCTTCGAGAAAGCACGGGTTGAAGCTTGCCAAAAGGAAAATCTTGGCCTGACGAAGATCCACAACCAAATCAAAAAGGGCGACGCATCGGCAGTACGGAAAGCCTACGAGGCCATGAACGACGCCGTATGTGGTTGTTATGGATGGCCCGCTGAAACCTGGCGTGACGAAAAGGATACCGTGCGGCGATTGGTCGAATTAAACGCCAAGTTACGCTGACGCCGCGTGCTCGGTGCGAAAACCAAATACTTGCCAAGCTTCTGCCGCCGCACGTGCAGCTCGTGAGTACCGACACCGCGGCAAGACTGGCGATTGCAACGAAGAAGTAAGCGTTGCTGATGCTTTCTGCGGATTCTGTGCGTCCGGAGCCGACCCGATTCTCAAATCAATCGAGGATTCAGCGTGCGCTGCGTTTGCGCTTGGGTTGAGGAGGTTCTTCTACGTTCGCTGCTTCGAGAAAATGCCCCACTGCCTCTTGAAGCTCCGCGGCGATGATTTCCGCGAAATGGGTCCGCACAGGTGCGCGTTTCTTATTGAGAAGCAGGAAGGATTGTTGGTCACCGTCGGCTCCTAAATAGCCGCCTGGAAACTTGTCGTTCCCAATCGCAAGCGAATGAGCGGCATAACTTTCATTGCAATAGTATGCCCAGGCCAGCTTGTTGTCGTCGTCCAAATTGACGTAGGACGAATATCGGAATGCTGCAGTGTCTGCTTTGGCACCCTTGGTGAAGTCCGAATTGAAGAGTTGGCGCAAACCACCTTCTGCGTATTGCGGAGCGGCACTGGCGTCGACAGCGAACTGGTCCAGCCATTTGACCATTTTAGCGAAGGGTAAGAGCTGATAACCAATCGGGCGATCGACCCATTCGTCACGCTGAGTGCCAGGGGCTACCGGGCTGGGAAGTCCGACGGGTCCCACGACGAGCGAAAATCCGTTACAAATAGCGTAGACATCGAGCAAGCTGGTGCGGATCTCGGCTGGAATCTTGCCGTTGAATCGAGCTTCGACCTTGCTCAGAGCCAGTTCGTTCTCAGCTTTGGCCTTGGGCTTCGTCACTGCGAAATGAGCAATGTGCCAGTCCACCTTTGCCAAGCGAGCGGCAGCGGCGTCGAAAACATCGGCGAGTGGGTTCAAGCCAGCGGCTTGAAGGCTCGATTTGAAAGACTGGAGCCGCAGAGCTGTAGGCATTGGGCAATCGTTCTATTTGGGTTGGAGTTTGACTTCGCGGCTGAACATAAACGGGTCGCGCGAGCTTTTGGCAAGAAAATACGAATCATGGGCAAAGAGATAGTTCAGCCATGGCTCTGTCCAGC
>CAZETM010001533.1:0-1964 GCA_964514885.1 uncultured Polyangium sp.
CGATCAGGCGTCTTCGACTCAGCCATCAAGTAGCCGACGAACGTGAAGAGCGGGATCGTGGCCAGGATGGGCGTGTTCTGAAATCGCTCTTCGAGAACGTTTGCTGCGACAAACCGAACGAAACGTTGATCGACTTGGTCCGTCCCGAGCCATGAGAGGATCGAGATGGCGCCCATGACCGCGAAGAGCGGCATGCCTACGAGCGTAAGGAACGCGAGGAGTACTGCCGGGATTTTCATCGCGCCGCCTCCGTCACTGCAGCTTGCTGCGTGGCTGGAGCGGCGCCTTCATCGGGCTCGTCCGCATCGGGCTCCACCGACGCATGACCTGCGACCACCAGTAACGCGCGCAACAGCGTGCGTAAACCAATCCAGAACAAACCGAGCGGCCAGACCAGGTTCAAATCATGAACCAGCACATTCTTCGCGCTGTCCCCCGGCAACACGACGAACGCGAGTCGCGATTCGTTCTCCATCGAAGAAGGAGCCTTGATCGAGTCGATTTGTTCACGCGTGAAGTGTTCGGAAAACCCGCTCTCGTCGAGCCACGCGTTCCACTGTTTGCCGTTCATGCGTGAAGCGTCGTCCCAACGTACTCCCTGAAAAACGACCACCGGCATCGCCCGCAAATCGAGTCCGGCCTGTTTCCAAAAGACAAACCGATGCTCCGCGGACTTATGACGAATGCCCGCGATCTTCTCAGAGATCGTCGCGTCTTTGTTCTGCTCGAAGCCTTCGATCGACGTGTAGTCCACGAAGCCGTACGCCGAGATGAAACACACGACAGCCGTCGCCAAAGCTCCGAGTACGTTCACGGGCACCCGCCAGCTCGGACGCATGAACCGCAAGAAGACATCGATGTTGATGTGCTTGGACCGCGCTGCGGCAAGCGCTCCGCCAAGCATCGCCACGACGATCGTGAGGCGCGTAGACAGGCCGCGCAAACCGCCGACCATGTTGAGGACCGAGCCTTCTTGCAGCCAATTGAGAATGGCGTCGGCACGAGTGACCCCAACAGCTCGCCACGACGACGCGATCACCACGCCAACGACCACAGCACCGAATGTGATCGCTGAACTCTTCGCATCGTCGAGCTTGAGAAGCCGCACCGATGCGACGCGAGCGATGACTCCAAGCACTGCAGCCCCGACAAACATGCGGAACACCGTGCCCGCTGCACCTCCACCCTCGACAGGGGCCGACATTCCTCGCAGCGAGATCCAAAAGACGAGCGATGCGATGAGGGCCATGAGCGCAACGAAGAGCAACCGCGACTCGAGCCACGTCAGCGCTCGCTCGACACGCACGAAGCCATTCGCCCATGCGGCTCCTGCTGGATGCGAATGCACAGGTGGAACTGGCAGCTTTTCGACAGACGCAGCGTCTTCTACCGAAGCCTCTTCCGCGGCTGCCTCGGACGGGGTATCCGCGTCCTTGCCATCTTCCTCGTTAGGCGTTGGAACGTCACTTTCTAACGAAGCGCCTGGCTGCTCGACGGTATCCTTGGCGTCTTCTTTTTCCGCATCCGCTGACATGCGCACGACATTAACGGTTTCATCCTGGCCAGGTAAACGGGCCAAACGCGCCAAGGGCCCTTGGACCAACCGATTTCGCAGGCTGCAACTCCGACGCACCGCGACGCCGTCGAGCAACGCACGTTCGACGCGCGTAACGCCCCTGTACGGACCGAAACGTAGTATCAGGGAGCCTCGTGATGTCGGCGCATAAGCCTCCGGCCGAAACGGGCCATCCACCAACTCTTCTCGATGGCACGCCCTATCGCTTCGTCGCGCCCTTGGGACGCGGAGCCATGGGCGATGTCGTCGAGGCTGAACATGTGGCGCTCGGTAAGCACGTCGTCGTCAAGCTGCTGCAAGAACGACATGCGAACCGTCCGGACTTCGTCGATCGCATGCGCATCGAAGCGCAAGCGCTCGCGAAGATCACGCACCCGAACCTGGTGCA
>CAZETM010001534.1:0-1961 GCA_964514885.1 uncultured Polyangium sp.
CCAAAGCATTGGACTGGGTCGTCCTGCCGAGCAATACGCCCGCGCCAATGAACGCTCGACGATTCGGTGGCGAAAGCGTGATTTGTGGCAGTCGTATTGCAGGCGCCGGCGAGTGCGGACACGGTTCGGGTTTGGCAGCGGGAGGTGGCAATTGGCAGGAGGGACAAACGACGGGCTCAGGCGGCGACGGTTTGTCGAAGGCGCCCAGGAGTCTGGCAGAGGCGCGTGCCGACTCGTAAAGCACTTTGTAACACTCAGCTTTGGCGACGTAACGCTCGTGGTGTTCTCCAAGGGTTGCACCCGCCGCATCCACAAGCTTCACATCCGTAAGCTTTCCACCCGTCGGCAAACGGCGGATACGCACCTCCAGTTGCCGATCCGCTTCGACGGAAAGCACCTCAGGTAGGACCCAGTTCGCAAGCAGATCGCGGAACTTCGCGTCATCGTTGCAAGCTTTGGGCGCTTGACTCGCGTCGAAATCGAGCCGCGTCGGAGCGATGACCGGGGCGTCGTGTGCAAACGACGGTAGCGGTGTTAAAACTAGGCTCCAGATTACCATCAGGAACAAAATGATCTTGCCGGACGATTTTTTCGTGATTTGGGTACACTTCCACCCTTCCTTCGCATGAGCCACCGCCCGTCGCAGCCCCCGAAGCCTCCGTCCGACGAACGCACCGACACGTTGTTGCAGGAGCTGGCTGATGCAGCTCCGTTGTTGGCTGCGTCGTTGGGCTTGTCGAAGGCCCAATACAACGAGGTTGTCAAGGTCATGTTGGCGGTGGTGCGGCGTGTGGGTTGTCCGGTGCATGTTCATGCATTAGAGGTCATCCACGATGCGTTCGTCAAGGCCATAACTAAACCCACTTCTCAACGACCGTCCAGTGGAGAATGGAAAAGGTTTGTCGGATGGATGTGTGCTTTGACCGAACAGGCAGCTCTAACCAACCGCAAGTCCACACAGCGGCGATTGTTGAGCCAAGGGCATTCGCAGGACGACATCGATAAGCTGCTCTCGACGCCGGGGTTTGCCGAGGTCATGGATGCGCGCCTGGATTTGCGTAACGTGCTTCCCGTGCTCAGCCCGGCGGACGTGGAGCTGCTCCGAGCGATCTACGAGGAGGGGAAAACCATTAGCGAATTTGCCGTCGAGAAAAAATTGTCGCGATCCACGGCGGACTCACGTCATCAACGAGTGCTCGAGCGTCTTCGCGCCGCCCTGAAGGTGGTGATTGCCGCGATGGTTTGGCTTTTCCCGAAGAACGTCCGCGCCCAAGGTCTTTGGTTGGCGCACCGCGTATCGCAACTGGTCCCGCACACGATGCAAACAGTGGCGGCGATGACGGTGGCGGTCGCTTGCGGCGTGCTCGTGCCGGCCAGTTCCACGGCTACCGTCGAGCATCGCAAAGTACCCGAAGCAACGCTTGCAGCGGTTCCGAGACCAACGTTTGCAGCGGCGATGGCATTATCTGAGCCGCCAGTGGCGATGGAGGTTGAGCCGGTGAAACCGATAGCCATTGACGACCCTGAAATGCAGTGGTGTGATGGCGAGATGAAAGCAACCACCATCGCTCGTTCTCTCCAGGCAACCATGCTTCCCGTGGCGTTACTCGTCACGCCGACTGCAACGCAAGTCGCGTGCGCTGGAGCCGAACACCACGCGGCGCCGCCGCCAGAGCCGGAGGAAGAAGAGTGGGAGGGCGGCCCAGATCCGTATGAGTCGATGTGTGAAAGCGCACATCGCCTCGGAGGCGAATGCCCTTCCAAGGTGGATTGGTGTGCGCAAATGGGAAAGCGTCCGGCCACCAAGGGCTGCAAATAATGGTGGTTGAACGTGGGAGCAACGAGTTTGACTCGCCGGCGTGAGAAGGTGAACGTTGGAGGAATGAATTTCACTCGCCAGCGTTATAAAGTGAACGAATCGAGTGAACATGTTGACTCGCGGGCGTGAGGAAATGAACGAA
>CAZETM010001535.1:0-1957 GCA_964514885.1 uncultured Polyangium sp.
CGAGGGGCTATGCTGCCGGTCGAATTCGACGCGGCATTGAGTGCGCAGATCGAATTGCTGGCACGCAAGCACAACGTGACGCCATTTATGGTGTTGCTCGCTGGTTTTGCCGTGGTGCTGGGACGATATGCGCGACAAACGGACATTGTCGTAGGCAGTCCGATTGCGAATCGCAACCGCAGCGAAATCGAGGGGCTGATCGGGTTCTTCGTGAACACGCTGGTTTTGCGCGTGAACGTCGATGGTGACCCGACGGTGGAAGAATTGCTCAATCGAGTGCGACAAACGACGCTCGGTGCTTATGCGCATCAGGATGCTCCGTTTGAAAAAGTCGTCGACGCATTGGCCGTGCCGCGAGATACGAGTCGGACGCCGCTGTTTCAGGTCATGCTCGTGCTGCAAAATGCGCAGCAAATAGCTCCGACGATGGGCAACCTGCAAATCGAGGCGATCGATCTCGCGAGTGCAGTGGCGAAGTTCGACATGACGCTGAGCTTGGCGCAAACCGCGGAAGGTTTGCGTGGCGTTTTTGAATATTGCACCGATTTGTTCGATGACGCGACGATCCATCGTTTGGCGGGGCACCTGCGTGAAGTGCTTACGTCAATGGTGGCGTCCCCGGAAAAACGTTTGTCGGACGTGGAGATGCTCACGGCAACTGAGCGTCATCAACTGCTCGTCGAGTGGAACGATACGGCGCGCGACTATCCTGCCGATAAGTGCATTCACGAATTGTTTGCGGAGCAGGTCGAGCGAACGCCGGACGCGATTGCCGTGGTGTTCGAGGAAAAATCGGTGACTTATGGCGAATTGAACATGCGGGCAAACCGTTTGGCGCACCATTTGCAATCTCTTGGGGTGGGTCCGGAGGTACTCGTCGGTCTTTGCGTCGAGCGATCCATTGAAATGGTGGTAGGATTGCTAGGCATTTTGAAAGCAGGAGGTGCGTACGTACCGCTCGATCCGGCGTATCCAGCCGAGCGATTGTCGTTCATGCTTGCGGACGCTTGTGTGAGTGTGCTTCTGACGCAAGCGCGTCTGGAAAGCAAACTTCCAGCGTATGATGGGCGGGTCGTTCTACTCGATGCGGATAAAGAGCAATGGGCGAATCAGCCGGAAACGGCGGTCACGAGCGGCACAGGATGCGATAACCTTACCTACGTAATCTACACGTCGGGATCGACCGGGAAGCCCAAGGGCGTTCAAATCCCAAACGGCGCGCTGACCAATCTTCTGCAAGCGTTTGCTGATCAATTAGGCATCAACGAGAAGGACGTATTGCTCGCTGTCACGTCACTATCGTTCGATATTGCTTGCCTGGAGTTATGGTTACCGTTGATTCGGGGAGCGACGGTTCATGTGGCGTCCTCAAAGGAAGCGTCCGACGGTAATGCATTGACGGCAGCGCTCGCGCGCGCAACGCTGATGCAGGCGACGCCGGCGACATGGCGCATGGTTATCGATGCCGGCTGGTCCGGTAATAGTTCCTTTCGAGCGTTGTGCGGCGGGGAGGCACTACCGCCCGATCTCGCCGCGGAGCTTGTCCGGCGAGCTTGCCCAGTCTGGAACGTCTATGGCCCGACGGAGACGACAATCTGGTCGGCCGTGTGGCAGCTAGATGTCATGTCGAGCCGCGTTTGCCTGGGTCAAGGGATAGCGAATACGCAGCTATATGTGCTTGACGAATGCTGTTCGCCGATACCCACGGGCGTTCCCGGCGAACTCCACATTGCGGGAATCGGCCTCGCCCGCGGTTACCTGAATCGCCCAGGTTTGACCGGCGAGCGATTCATTCCCGATCCTTTCGGCCCGCCGGGTACGCGCATGTATCGCACGGGTGATTTGGCGCGATGGCGCGCGGATGGCAATCTCGAATTCCTGGGCCGCATCGACCATCAGGCTAAGATTCGTGGATTCCGCATCGAGCTTGGCGAGATCGAATCTGCATTGGCGTCGC
>CAZETM010001536.1:0-1950 GCA_964514885.1 uncultured Polyangium sp.
GCGTGGAATGCGAAGATGATTCCCAATGCGGCCCCGGCCATACGTGCGAACCCAGTAAGCTTTGCTCACGCTGCGATGATGGCGTGAAAAATGGCGACGAAACGGATGTCGACTGTGGCGGATCCTGTCCGCTTTGCCCAGGAACGTGCAACGTCGACGCGGATTGTCCCGATGGATATTGCTGGGAAGGTCTGTGCGTTAGTTGTCATGACGGCATTCAGAATGGCGATGAAACGGGCGTGGATTGCGGCGTTTTCGATGGTCACTGTCCCATCTGTTTCGGCATCTTCTGTGCGTCGAATGACGACTGCGCGAGCAAGACCTGCGAAAATGGCTACTGCTGCGCTACATCCTGCCCGATTTGCTACCAGTGCATTCCTCCATTGGGGGAATGTGTGCCGATTCAGCTCGGATTGGGCGATATATTCAACGCTTCCGATCCAAGCACAGTCTGTTATGGCGACAATGTTTGCGATGGGAAGGGGAAATGCGCACTTGGACCCGGCAAAGCGTGTACGCAAAGCGAAGAGTGCGCTTCCAGCACTTGCACCGGTGGGAAATGCAATTGATGTGGAAGCTGCATCATTTTGGCATCTCCGGCTCGGGCATGCAGCAAAAGGTTACGGCGACGCCCGTCGAGATGGCTCCAATGATCTCGCTCGTGGATGGCGCACACGTGCCTGCTTGGTAAGAAAGGATCTCGGCAGTTTGGCTGCCAAGCGCTGTTCCTGTCGGCAGGTCGACACATTTGGCGCCGTCATTCGACGGTAGCACGAGGCTGCCGCGTTCGTTGCCACATGCATCATCGGCGTACACTTTCGCGCGAACCTCGCACGCCGCGCCTTCTGGAGCGCCGCACGTGCAAGCAGAACACGCGCGCAAGTCGTCGGCCGTATTCCAGCCCGTGTAGCGATCTGTCCATCCCTCCGGGCATTGCAGGACCGCCTCAATGCCCCGTGCAACGAAGCAGCTTTTGAATCCTTCGGGCGGTGGTGCAATACAGTGGTGCGTCAGGTCGCAAGCGCCGTGGGATGCGGCGACGTACTCGATCACCTTCGTTCGCGTCGGAGCCGCCAAGGTTTGTCCTTCCGGTGGCATCGCTTGCTCAGCAACACAAGGTGCGATCAAGGGTGCTTTGACCACCAACGATTTCACACACGGCTCGCCATCGCAAGTCAAGCCTGAAGCGATTGGGGTTGTCGACGAGCACATTCCATCCCAATTCAGCGGCGGATCGAAAGGAGCTACTACCGGCAACGAAGGATCTTGACAAGCCGTCGATTCTACAGTCCACACCGCTGGCAAGACGCAACCGTCAGTAGGCGCCGATGGCGCAGTACACGAACATGCGGGACAGTTTGGATCGGCAAACTTTACATCCACCCAGCTTGTCCAGGCAAACCCATCGAGCGTTTCAGGCGGAGATGCAGCTTCGGGGCCGATCCAAACGTACGACGGAAACGGGTCAAATCCGCCGCCACCAACGGGCGTACATGCCCACGGACAAACCTCGGCGGCTGGTGGACCTCCATCGTCTGTGCCAGCGTCGATTTCGCCATCGGTGGCGGCATCCGCTTCAACTTCAGCGTCAGCGCCAGCATCGCCGCCGTTGCAAAGGGGATGGTCGGGCGGTGTAAGCTCTTTGTCGCAGCACGTCCAGACGTCCGTTTCCGGCTCGTAGCAAAGCGACCAGAAGTAAGCGTTCGAGTCACCGCATCCGATAAATGCAATCGTTGCCAACAGCCCAGAAGTGAAACCGACAAGAGTAAAGGCACGCATCAATGGATCAACGTACCGGGGGGTTCGTCCGTCCGTCAAGACCAACTTTTTTTCATGGGAAAACCAGGAGTTTTATGTGGTGCCCGATGGCAAACTTGTGTCTTCCTCGTTTGCCAGTCATGCTCGCGGTTGCCCGATGAAGTTTGTCCAACAGAACTTGCGTCCGTCGTC
>CAZETM010001537.1:0-1947 GCA_964514885.1 uncultured Polyangium sp.
GTAATCGATGTGGCGGTCGGCCATGAATCCTCCGGAGTGTGGAGACCGCGGCGAGCTTACGTGACGGAAGGGGCGAGAGGCAAGAAAAAAAGCGCTCTGTAATCGATGCACGGGTCGAATTTCGGAACGGTTGTCTCGCCCGCGACGCGACGCGAGCAATGGCGTGTTGGGCAGCCCTCTTTCGGGCTATGCAGCGCCCTTGAGTACCGGCGTCTGCTGGTGTTCAATCTCATTACGCGGGGAGAGCGACACATGCTGTGCAGCACTGTTTGCCTCAAGGCGGCGGAGCTCTTCAAAGATGCGGTCAATATCGTAGTCGCACTCCTTCGCGATATCGTCCCGAATTGCCCGAACTTCTTCCACAATCGAATCGGGAATCATGTCTCCTCCGCTTCGTCCTGAATTGACAGTTCTTCCGGTGTGCAGATAATGGCAGGCTTGAACCCGGCCTCGCGACAGACATTTTCGATCTTCTCGCGCATAGCGGCATTGGCTATGTGCGTACAGTTCCAAGTCAAGAGGAAGTTCATCCCGTGAACGGTCGCGATGGCGACGTGAGCTGCGTCGATGGCGGCCTTGGCGGGCATGGCAGCAGCCCGCAGAAGACGTGCGGCGAGTTCTTGGGCTTCGGTGGTTGCGACGAGGGCAGGCAGGCCGCCCGCCGCCGCTAGCCGTCGACCGGCTGCGTCCGGGTCTCCTCGACGGGCCTCAGCAAGGACGGCTTCCGAGACAAAAAGATCAAAATTGTCGCGCCGCTGCCACCACTCTGAGGTGATCCTCTGGTGAGCGGCTTGCACGAGATCGCGGCTAGTCCAACTGGTGAGGTAGCTCAGGACAGAGGTTTCGATGTAGACGCGAGGTTTCATGGCGCGATTCTTTGGAGTGCCGGGTGTGGTACCGTCGCTAGCGCAGCGTACCACATCTGGGATGCTACTGAAGGTCGAAAGAGCAGCGGAAACCGGTGCGCTCGAAGCGCCACTTCCTTCTTCGCGCCACATGTAGCTCCAGGCCGAGGTGCCACAGTCCGAAGGGTCTTTTTTTCGAGTGGATTTGCCGCGCCGTTTGGAGTAGACGAGGCTGCATCATGAGTAATGACAAACTCGCTCGTTCGCCCGGGGGCAGTGACATCTTGCGCCACCAACCTCAGGAACGCGATATCGAGGCACCCGTCGAGACTGCCGGTACCGACGAGATCGAACAACACTTCGCGCGCGTGTTCGGCGAGCCTGAAAATGTATTCCACGAGCTCGTGTCGGACATGGTCCATATCGACGTGCACATCATTCCGCCGCGTCCCGAGCGCAATCATTGGACACTTTTCACGACCGGCATGAGCGCGCTGCCCATGACCGTGCCGGAGCATATCGAGGATGCCGAGCAATTCGCTTTTGCCGAATTGATGTTGACGCTCCCGGCATCGTGGAAAGTCGGCAACAATGACGACCGCTGGTTTTGGCCCCTGCAATGGCTCAAGCGAATGGCGCGATTGCCGCACGAATACAATACCTGGCTTGGAGCATTGCATACGATTCCCAATGGCGATCCGCCAAAGCCTTTTTCACCCGAAACCAAACTATGCTGTTGGATGTTGCTTCCGCCTATCGGGGTCGAAGAAGCGGATCAGCGGATCACGCTAAAAGACGGCCGAGTCGTGAATATCTATTGCTTGCTGCCCCTGCATATCGAAGAAGTGAACCTCAAGCTGAACAAGGGTGCGGAAGCCTTGATCGAAGCGCTCGATGCAGCAGGCGTCGACGAGGTCATTGAAATCAAAAGACCTCCCGCCGTACGAAAAAAACTGTTCGGATTGTTCTGATCCGAGATGGCGCTTTTGCGGTAATCGAACCTCGTCGACGCCGTACGAACAATCCTTCGCACATTTGTTGACCCCAATCTGTCCATGCGCCTACGCTTGCCCGCATGGTGTATCTGCTCCTTGTTTTCATG
>CAZETM010001538.1:0-1947 GCA_964514885.1 uncultured Polyangium sp.
GCAAGCGACCGACCCGCCCGACATTGGAGCCATCTGTCAATACGTAGGCCTGGGACCGCGCGATGTCCCTGGTTCAGTCTGCATGCCGTGTTACCCGGGCTGGGGACAAGAGGGATATCGACGCGGCGGTCCATATGGCGGTTTTCTTGGTAGCCAATTCGATCCGCTATTCTCACTGTGCAGCCCAAATTTCGCGCGAGAACCGAAGGTACAGAACTATGACCCGGTAATGCCAGAGGGAGAACCTTATTTGCCCGGTCTCAAAAGCCAGCCGGACATGTCCATAGAACGCTTTGGTAATCGCTATTCGCTTTTGAAACAACTGGGCGACGCTTTCCGACAAGCCAGCCGTTCCTCGTCGCAGGATCGCCTCGACAAATTCCAGCAGCGGGCGTTCGACTTGCTGACATCGAGCAAGACGAGGGATGCTTTCGATCTTTCGCAAGAACCAGATCATGTTCGCGATCGTTACGGTCGAAACTTGTACGGCGCCAGCATGCTGATCGCTCGGCGGCTCGTCGAAGTCGGTGTACCATTTGTCAGCGTTCACCAAGAGATATTCAAGCACTACGGGCACGCCTACGACATGCATTCGAACAATTTTAGCATGTTGAAAAACATCAACCTGCCGGTTCTTGACATGGTCTATCCGGCGCTCATCCAGGATTTGGACGAACGCGGGTTGCTCGACTCGACGCTCGTGATCGTGATGGGCGAGATGGGCCGATCACCGCGAATCAACGCCTCTGCGGGACGAGACCACTGGCCGCAATGCGGATTCAGTCTGTTGACAGGAGGAGGGGTGAAGCCAGGAATGGTCTACGGCGAAACCGATAAGGACGCAGCCTACCCAACAAGCAATCCCGTTCATCCGTCCGAACTCGTTGCAACGATATACCACCTGCTGGGAATCGACCCGCATCTAATCGTGCGCGACCCCCTAGGCCGCCCTCATCCGATCGCGCGCGGCGGCGAACCAGTGCTCGAATTGCTGAGCTAGTTTGAACGACCCCGTGACCATCCGTTCTAGAGGGATGGTAAGTATTCCCCGAGTAAAACTCGGGGGCATCGCACGAGGGCCGACGCTTCACGGCTTGCTACCTCGAGGCGTTCCCAAGCACAACCGGAAGCCGTCGCGGGAGTCGGAGTAGGTCACATTCCGGATACCCAGTCGAACGGCGCAACGCGCGTTGCCCGGAACATCAAAGTAATTTCCTCCCTTGCATACCGGACGGGACACAGTCCGCTGTTCCGCATTCTCAAAATGGACTTCTTCGTGCCCACCTTTGGCATCAAAGTGATCCAGGACAAATTCCCACACCCCGCCGCACATGTCGGCCAGACCGAAACCATTGCGCCCCCGTTCGCCGTAGTGGTCCACGGGCGATACGAACGCAAACCCGTCACTCCACGGCGCCTTTGCCAGCGGCCAAGTCTTGCTGCGGCCGGGCAGTAAATCAATGGCGGATATATTCAGCCTGCCTTGACCCTCCTCGATCTCGTTACCCCACCAAAAATAATCGCCCTCTTTGCTGCCTCCTCGGCAAGCGTATTCCCATTCCGCTTCCGTTGGCAAACGGTATTCCAAACCCTCTGGCAACCGGCCTGCCTTACTTTCTTTTACTGTTAGCCAATTACAAAATGCCTTCATGTCGTTGTAACTCACACATACAACCGGATAGACATCCCGGTTTGGAAAACCCCAATTCGGGTCGCGCCAGCTTTTGCCCGCTATGGATTTCCACGGATGCACCACCTTCGTCGTTAAGTGATAGCCATCCCATTCGGGATCGAGGACCTGAGTCTCGCCGCCTGGCTTCTCGGCGTCGCTCACATAGGCAGTCGCCTCCACGAAGCACCGAAACTGCCCGACGCTGACTTCGGTGCGCCCCATCCAGAAAGCGTCTTTCACCCGCATCAAGCGAGGTTGTTCGCCTTCGTAGGACT
>CAZETM010001539.1:0-1947 GCA_964514885.1 uncultured Polyangium sp.
CACTGCGGTGTGCGCCAAGAAGCAGCGCCTCCTGGCTCAGGCCATCAAGCGCGCTACAAGCGCCGCGCCGGTTTGACGAGTACCGAATCCGCCACCCAAATCACGTGTGGTCTCATGCGCTTCGATCGCTGCCGCTACGGCCAGTTCGATAGCCGAACTGGCCTGTAGGAAAGCTGGCTGGCCTGATCTTTGTCCGTGCCAACGCAGCAGTTGAGAGGCTGATAGTACCAACGAGAACGGGTTGGCTAGGTTTTGGCCCGCGATGTCAGGGGCCGAGCCATGCGCTGCCTGACCCATTGCGTGATGGGTGCCGGCGTTGAGCGATGCGCCCAGCCCGAGACTGCCCGAGAGTTCTGCTGTAAGGTCTGACAAGATGTCGCCAAACATGTTGGTCGTGACAATCACATCAAAGCGCTGCGGTGTGCGCACCACATGCGCCATCATGGCGTCCACTATGACGTCGTCTACCACTACGTCGGGGAACTCTTTACCCACACGTTGGCACTCTTCAATGAACATGCCGTCACCAATTTTCAGCACGTTAGCCTTATGCACCAGGGTTAATTTTTTGCGCCGCGTCATGGCCAGTTCAAAGGCCGAACGTGCAATTCGCTCACAGCACAAGCGAGTGATACGCCTAAGAGAAATAACTACGTCGGGTGTGATGAGCATTTCGCTGCCGCCCGATTCGACATTACGGTCAGCGTAAAAACCTTCGGTGTTTTCACGTACCACCACCAGATCGAACTCACCGAGTCGGGCTGGCATCCCCTGAAACGTTCGCGCTGGCCGAATATTGGCGTACAAATCCAACGTTTTACGAAAAAACTTCGAGGGGTTGATTTCGCCTTTGGCCTCGTCTTTGAAGTCGTACGTGGCCATGGGCCCCAACATCAAGCCGTCTGCAGCGCGAACCTTTTCTAGCAGTGCAGGCGTCACCGTCGCTCCGTGGTGCCTCAGGCTGTCATGCCCGGCAATGTCATGCAACAGCTCCAACTTAAGATCAAATTTTCTTGAGACTGCTTCCAACACATCGACTGTGACGGCCATGGTCTCGGGGCCGATTCCGTCACCCGGGAGAACAACAATTTTCATGAGATCAATCTGAGAACAAAAAAGGTAAAAAGAAAGCGAGCGCGATGGTCCACGACGGATTCGAAGAGCTGAAAAATTTTAGCGGTCTCAACTGGATACGAAAGCGGTAGCGGGCGCGACCGCGGCGCCTTCAATTCCGTGTCGCAGCAGCGATGCGGCAACGAAGCCGGAGACTTTCATTGCCTCCACAAATTCAGCCACAAAGGACTGAGCTCCCACTCCGCGACTTTTGGGCACGCCCATCGCTTGCTCAATCACCATAAAACGATCTGGCAACAAACGAAGACCGGGTAAGCGTCTTGCGTCGGACTCAAGTTGCTGTTTGACGCCAGCAGCGACGTCGTCGCCATTGGCTAAAAAGGTCTCTACCACGGTAGGAGAGCTGATAGCCCGCGTTATTTGCGCGGCCACGAGGCTACGCGTGAGGTACAAGTCGTAAGCGCTTCCCGCACCTACGGTCACGCGGTATTCAGCTTTGTCAACTTCATCATTGTGCTTTAGTGGCGAAGCCTCACGTACCAGATAGCAGCCTTCGATCAGCACGTAGGGTGCCGTGAATAAGATGGCTTGGCCGCGCACTGGATCGATCGCAAAAAAGCCGATGTCGGCTTGTTCTGCTTCAATGATCTGCACCGACTTTCCTGCTGACTCGGACACCACCAGCTCACAGTCGACATTCATACGTCGCGCCAGTTCGTGGGCCAGGTGCGGGACGATTCCACGGTCCGCGACCTGCTGGCACTCGCGCAGGAGTCCGGCGTGAACCTGGCCCCGGTCCGAACGCTTTTCCGGCAGAACCGGATGGTCTCCTCCCTGGCCGGCGAGTTCGACCACAAGAGCGGCTGGGAGGTC
>CAZETM010001540.1:0-1946 GCA_964514885.1 uncultured Polyangium sp.
AGTCGGCCCAAGTGCCGTCTCTGATCAATGGTCGGCTTGATAAGAGCGGGCAGCTCGATTGCTATTCACTCATGGCGTCGGAGGGCGACGAACTGAAGTTAGAAGTGATCCAGGCGCAGGAAATTAAGCCTCGACTGTCTCTGCTTGGGCCATCTTCCAGTTGGTTCGATGCCGAACGGCTCGAACGGCAACTGTCTCTTGAGGAGCGGCAATCCGACCTCGTGCCTACGGATGCTAGGGGAACTTTCCGGGTGCAACGCTTTGGGCGCTACATTGTTCAGGTCTCTTCCTTGTTCGGTCAGGCTTCGGTCGATGCCTCTTATCTGTTGGCTGTTTACCGTGGGGACAAGGGACCGATGCGGGTTTCGCCGCCAACACACGAGTGGCAAGAGCGTAGTTTCACTCGCGAGATTGGAAAGAACTGGTTAGATTCAGTCCAGGCTCGTTCGTTCAAGATTCGTGAACAGGGAGCTGTGAGTCATGTGGTTGTCGATGAAAGTAAAACGGAATCATGGTTCTCGCTTCCTGCCATTTTGGAAGGTACCATCGATACGCCAGCAGATGTCGACCGTTACTGTTTTAAAGTTCGTGCGGGCGACGAAATCGCCATCGAGATCGAGACTCCCATAAAGCAATTACCAACGTTCAATCCCTTGGTGGAGATCCTCGATTCGGAAAATCACGAAGTCGTTTCGAACTTGCATCGCAAAGTGTCTCTGTTTAACAACAACGCCGAGCGGCAAATCTATATCGCGGACGTGATGCCCAAGATCGTGCACCGCTTCGATAAACCTGGAGAGTACACTTTGCAGGTGCAGGATATCACGGCTAATTACGGCGACCCGACGTATCGCTATCGGATTCTCGTTCGTCCGCAAGTGCCGCATGTTGGGGAAATTTCGCTGGGCGGCTTGGACTGCCTAAATCTGGAACGCGGCCGGGCCAGGCGAGTAACCCTGACGACCAGCTACGAGGAAGGCTTTTCGGGAAGCGCTTCGTTTGTGTTCACCGGACTGCCCGAAGGCGCGCAGGCTTTCCCCTCGGATTCTCTGGTCGATCGGAAGGCCCCAACCCAAATCACGGAAAACGCACAGACCATCCTCGCGCCGACCAGCGAGACAACTCTCGTTCTGGCGGTCAGCCCGGATGCACCCTTGACCAGTATGCCGCAAGTTGTGCGCGTTGAATGCCGCGTGCTAGAGCAAGGTAAGCTCAGTCCTGCGCTGCTGGTTCGGGAGTTGCCCGTTATGTTGGTCGCTGAACGAGAAAACAAGCCTTAGGTATGGGCCTTGAACACGAGCAGAAAATGATGATGTTGAAGACTTCGTATTTGGCGGTGATTGCATTAAGTTGGCTGGTCTTAGTGGCTAACATGGCGCTGGCCGAGACAGAGCTCGATTCAAAAAAATTGGTTTCGCTGGCCGTCGTGCCTGCCGAAGCAACGCTTTCCGGAAAAGGTGCATCCCGGCAATTCGTTTTAATCGGAACATATGCCGACGGTTTCAGCCGCGACGTGACGCTGCGCGGGAACTGGACGCTTTCCAATCCAGCATTGGGCGATTTAACGAGTGGCGGCACATTGACTGCCCGCTTCACAGGGAACGTCACGCTCACGGCGCAGTTCGCAGGACGCACTGCTTCTTCGAACGTACAGGTGAACGTGTCCGAGGACGAACGACCGTTCAGCTTCCGGCGCGACATCGGCGCCATCCTGACGAAGCGGGGATGCAATACCACGGACTGCCACGCCACGGTGAAAGGAAAGGGCGGGTTCAAACTCTCCTCGAATGCCCTCGACGCGAAAGAGGACTACGGTTGGATCGTGGACGGCGGTACTTTCCAGGTTCTGTCGGCGGAGTCGAAGAGTCCAAGGGTTCCTCGCGTCGACAAGAAAAACCCCACGCCGAGCCCCATACCCACCAAGCCGACGGACACCCATCCCCGAG
>CAZETM010001541.1:0-1942 GCA_964514885.1 uncultured Polyangium sp.
CCCTTCGGTGGCATCGCCGGCTCTGCAACACAAGGCGCAATCGTAGGTGGTTGGACCACCAACGATTTCACGCACGGCACTCCATCGCATGAGAGGCCTGCCGCGATCGGGTTTGTCGAAGTGCAACTTCCGCCCCAATCCATAGGCGGATCGAAGGATGTTACGCTCGGGGAAGACGGCGCTTGACAAGCCGTCGACTCGATGCTCCACATCGCCGGTAAGAGACATCCAGCATCCGCCGTCGTGGGCGCAGTGCACGAGCATGTCGGGCAGATCGACTCGGCGAACTTGACGTCCACCCAGCCTGGCCACGCTAGCCCGCTTAGCTTCTGCGGTGGCGGCGCCGCTTCATCTCCCATCCACACGTACGATGGAAACGGGTCAAATCCGCCGCCGCCCGTCGTCGTACAAGACCAAGGACAAACCGCGGCTGGTGGAGTTCCATCGTCAGCACCCGCATCTGCGTCGCCGTCGTCGGACGCATCCGTTGCAGCATCCGCGCCGGCATCCGTCCCGCCATCGCTGCACGCCCAGTGATCCAATGGCGTATATTCGTCGCAACAGACGAAGTCGTGTTTATCCAGGTCATAGCATCGGCTGGTGAATACAAGATCACGGCCGAACTCGCCGCACGCAGCAAGAGCGATGACCAGTGCAACGGCGCATGCGATTGGACTCAGTGAACGGAGCATGTACTCAACCTATCGGATGCCCTGGCTCGTCGTCAAACGTATCGTGTCAGCACGACAAACTCGCATGGTTTGTCACCAAATCTTCAAACGCTTGCCTTGTGACTCGACCGCGTGCATCATCGGGTGCGAATGAAACGGTTTGGCGCAATCGATAGAACCATATCTACTGCCAATGTATTACGCCTCTGGTTCGTCGGAGTGATACACGCCGTCATCTTTCACACCGCGAGCAATGTAGGCGCGGAAGAACCGACTTGGCGCCTTGAATATCGACGAAGCAAAGATGCGCCATCGAATTGCCCCGACGAAAGTTACCTCCGTACGGCGCTTGCCGCAAAAAATGGCGCTCGGCAGCCATTCTCGAATGACGCATCCCGAACAATTGTCATTGATGTCGCGCCGACGACCGAGCGCATTGAAGCGCGCATTCAGGTCAAGGACGAGCATGACAATCTCGTGTCCGAATCCATTGCGCATGCGCCTTCCTGGCGTTGTGATCAACTTGCGGACAGAATCGTCTTCATTTTGCGCGATATCGTCGACCCGATATCAATCCCCGAACCCGCGCCCGCCGCAGTGTCATCAACCCCGACCGCTCCATCGACTCAGTCGCTTGTGCCGGAGAAATCCCCGCCAAAGCAGACTCTCTTGGTGCAGCCAATAAAGAAACCAGCGAATTCCAGTTCCAAAGCTCAGCTCACCCTGGCGCTGGGGCTTGGCGCAACGTGGTGGAGTGCGCCCAATACTGCGTTAAGCTCTGCATTGGGGATCGGCTTGCGATGGTCCAGGTTCTCGGTCGGTATCGAAGGGCGATATGATCGCGCATGGAAGCTGCCATTGACCCAGGCGGTACATGGTGAACAGGTGGGGCTGGCCATGATTGTGTGCGGTTATCATGGTTTCCGGCATCCGCCATTCTACGTTCGTGGTTGCATGCTCGCAGGGGTTACAATGCTATCGGCTGGAACAGAGCAGCTCCGGGCCTTCGAATATGCGACTCCCCTAATCGACCTTGGCGCGCGAGCAGGCGTCGGCATATCGGTGGGGCGCATGTGGAGCATCGAGGTACATGGCGACGGCATTGTTGTTGTGCAGCAGCCGCGATTCATGTTCAACGACGGCGAAGGGTGGCGTCTTCCTCGCTTCAACGGCGCCCTTCGCGCCAACCTGGTCGGCCTCTTCGACGTGTTCTGATCGACCCATGTCGAATTTTTGAGCAACGCGCCTTCGTCGTCGCGTGATATGGGCAA
>CAZETM010001542.1:0-1941 GCA_964514885.1 uncultured Polyangium sp.
TTCCCGATGTGAGCGAGCACGGGGAGCGAGGCGAGAACGTTTTCACCATGGGTAGCGCCGGTCAATGCACCGAAAACCCCGTCCTGCTTGTACCCTTCGAGCGCGGCCGCGCCTATGCCGCTCCAAAAGTCGTAGCCGCGAGTACCTCCGGTCCTCGGTGTCGATAGCCAGAATTGAGGTTTCGGGCAAGTGAAGCTCAGCCTTCGATGATGACTCCATGTTTGGCCGGGTCGAACCCATCGAACGAAGCTCTGCTTCCGAAAAATTTGCGTCACACGCTGTCCCATGAAGCTGCGCTATTCGGACGGTCACCAGCCCAGGGCTGAATGGCTGGTTCCTGTCCGACCCGCAATATACCGATGGTTGGCCAAATTGTATCAGCATTGGCGGCTGCTCGGGTGAGGGTTGCGGCCGCCAGGTGCCGCCAACATGGGATTTCAACCTTTGGCTACCACGCGTCCGAGCTTCTCCGCATGCTGGCGCAACTCGGACACCCACACGACAACCCAGGGGTGATCAACTGAATTTTTACAATACCGTCTTGATACTCGAAAAAAGTCATTGCAAAGACGCAATAACTCGTCGACCACAACATCGCGACTCAAAACACAGGTTTCCTTCCGTGAAGTTGGCTTCTTAATCATGTCGGTACACTCCACAAGAATGTCTTCCCCGTGAGGAATGAGAGTGACCACGCGCTCAATGCCTTGTTCGTAAAAGTCCAAGCTAACAGCCTCACTGCGCGACAACCCCGCAAGCACTTCACCGAGTTGCTCCATGACCACAGCCAGGTCTGTCCTCGCGGTGGTCGGCCACAAATCCGTCGAACAGATACTTACGATAAACTGCGCTCCCATTGTATCCAAACCTTCGCAGATGTCTCGAAGCACTGAGCTTACATCGTCGACCTCCGGATCGTATGCAGGTCGTGCCGAATCAACCGCCACCGCTACAGTCGGTGGTTTCAATGTTAGTTTGAATGTCATTGCAAGTCACTCCACAGGAAAGGCGGATCGAAAGCAAGGGCTCCAGTGCCTTCATTACGATCCATCATTGTCACAGCTTTCATGGGCATGGATCCAGCAGGATCCATTAAGCGCTAGATTCCGCGCCACCAACTCCTTGCATAAAAACAACGCATAAGTCGCCCACGTCGTCGTCTCGAACGATCTCCACGACAAACTTGCGTGAAGGGAAGTCGGTTGTGAGCTTTGCGCGCCAGGCGTCTACAAGAATTTTTGCTAAATGCTCTTGTGTTTCTTCCGGCGTACCGTCAACACCGGAAAAGAAACCGTCCACCGAAAACAGGTTCATCCAATATTCGAGATGATGGCCCACAATAGCCTGGTTCCGAAGCGATGAGGCTCGGTCCTCAGAGTACTGTTCTGCCAAAAACACCAAGCTATCGATTTCGATGAATTCCGGCCATATAAGCCGAGCAAGGGCGATAGCTAGGTCCCCCCCAATTTCCCCGTCACGCATTACGCAATGTGCAAAGTCGAACCAGGAGAACGAACCCTGCGGATTAGCCTCTCTCCACTGCTGGTATGATGCCGAAACTTTCACGAACCACCTCCAGGAATCTCATCAGGCCGAGCAGGACGAACCATACCTTTTCCAGGGAGCATCCGCCCATCCGGCGTATTGTTCAATTTGTTTTCCTTCACATTCGGTCGTGGAATCCCTCCATGGTCCTTTCCGGAACCGCGATATTGCTTGAATGTGCCATCACCATTGTGCGTCGTATACTGTCCATCTCGACCTGGGCGTTCGAGAATCGTATGAGGTCGTCCTTCAGCTTCTGAGAGTGGGGCGGGAGGACGATTGCGGGCTTTCTCCACACCACCTCCTCCACCTCCACCTCTCGCCACCCCCACCCCAATTGCAACTGCCGCAACCTGGGCAATCGCTTTCCCTGCCTGATATCCGTTCTCCCCGGCC
>CAZETM010001543.1:0-1940 GCA_964514885.1 uncultured Polyangium sp.
AGAAATCACGCTCAAGGGGCTGAGCAAGAAAGCGTGCGAGCGACTGATTCAGCACGTGCTGGGGAAAAATGTGCCAGCGGACGCTGTGGCGCGGTCGGTCGAGCAATCTGGGGGCAATGCACTGTTTTTGGAGGAGCTGATACGATCGATTGCGGAGAAAAAGTCGGAGGAGCAATCCGAAACGGTCATCGCCATGCTTCAAGCTCGCATGGGGCGCCTCGAGAGCGGACCGCGACGGGTTTTGCGCGCTGCATCCATACTTGGACAAACTTTCTGGAAGAGCGGTGTGGCGGCGATCCTTGACCTTCCAGCAACTGCACCCGAATTAGCGGCCTGGTTGTCCGTGTTGGTGGAGGCGGAACTGATCCAGCCGCATGCCCAAAGTCGACTTGCCACACAATCGGAGTATGGCTTCCGCCATGCCCCGGAGGCGGCTGTGCTCGGAAAGCTACGCGGCATTGAATGTTATACCACGAACAACCTCGCCCAGTATGCGCGGCTTCGACACGCCAGTGATGCAGCGCTGCCGCTCGTCTCTCCAGGAAGCCTTGCGTGGTGCCGGATTATACCAGGTGCAATCACGGCCGCTAGGATTTTTCAGGATGTAGCAAAAGCGACGGATTTGCTCACGGGTTTCTTGAAGACTGATCCCGATGATAATGCCCAAGCGGCCTATCTCGATGCAATGGTCTACCTGGGCGCCGCCTTTCTAGCGCGTGTGGCGCTGCGCCGTGGGCAGATGGACAGCGCCGAGGCGCATGCCCGTGCGGGAACGGGGCTGCTTGCGACGATGCCAGCCTGGTATTTCCCCAACGCAGCCGTGCGGATTCACGCATTGATTGGCTTGAGCCGTCTGAGCGATGCCACGCTCGCGGCTGAGCAGGCGCTCTCGATCCTCTCTGTCCTTGGTGGAGCCGGGGTCTCCGAAGTCGAGTTACGTGTCGCCGTGAGCGAAGCCTTCCATGCCGCCAGCGATATCGGGCGCGCACACGCCGAGATGAGCGAAACCCTGCGCCAGATACGACTTCGCGCTGACGACATCACGGACCCATTTTGGAAAACCAGCTACCTCACGCGCAATCTGTATTGCGTACGGGCGATGCGTCTTGCGACAGAGTGGGGCATTGACGAACCGCCCCATTGAGTTGATCACCTATTCGCGGCTGCCTGTCGGACTCAATGACCTCACTCTTTCGTGCGGACACCATGTTTGGCGGGCTCGAAGCCGTCGGAACAGGCACGCCGAGCGCACTCATCGTAGCGAGCGCCCGAAAGACCGTAGCGCGCAAGTCAAGCAAAGGCAAACGCTTGTTTATTGTGCGCGATTCGTGCAATGGGCGGCGCGATATGTCTCTGCATACGCCCATGATGGCTCACCACCGGCGCGGAGCGGCGTCAACAACGTTCCCGCACACGCTCCGCCGCCGCGGAGTCGTGACAGCGACGATTCTGGCGGCTCGGCGTCGATGCGGAGCAGCGGCGAAAACGTTTTTGATTACATTTCGCGGCGGTTGAACCGTGCCAAAAACGTTTTTGTCGTCGCTCCGCCCATGCAGAATCGAGCTAATGACGTTTCTAGCCATGCTCCGCCGCGGCGGGAAGAAGCGCGAGGACGGTTGTGCGCACGCTCCGCCTGCGCGTAATCATTTTTGAACGATTCTGCACTCGTTCCGCATCCGTTTTCAGGCCTTTTTGACCGCGTTTTCGCCACGTCGGTTGCGTTTTTTTAGCGGAGTGATCGTGTTTTCGTCTTTTTGGCTGGAAGCGTCTTCTTTGTCGGTGTGGTCGTTGGCACCCGCGACGCTCGAATCGCTTCGATCTTCTTGACGATATCCTAGAGCTGCGATGGACCGGCCGACACATGCCCAACGGATACGAAGATCGCTGCCGGTACCGAATGCCGCGCACCTGCTGGTGACTGTGACGTCGCAAGAAAAGGT
>CAZETM010001544.1:0-1939 GCA_964514885.1 uncultured Polyangium sp.
CGGTAGTTGCTTCTCGCCATGTGCGAACCAAAGCCAGACGTGCGTGTCAAATAATAACTTCACGTCATCCACCCTCGAAGTCGCGCAGGATATCTTCGGCCAAAGGTGCGTCGAAGTCGGGCTCTATCGTGAATGCGTCTCGAAGTGCGCCAAAACCATCAGATCGCAGACGTGCTTTTCGCTCGGCTTCTTCTCGAACAACCTTGGTCGCCCGACTGCGCAGAAATTCCACAAAGTCGAGGACTTCCGCCTGTTTCTCCGCGGGCAACGCTTCGGTACCCTCTCGAACACGATCAGCAATGGACATAGTTGTTCAGCGATTCTAGCACGGTCTGTCGCATTGGCGCACGCCTTAAAAGACGACGGCTTCAAAACATTTCGCGAAGTGTCTGAAGTGTAGCGTGTTGGCCACCCTCTAATTCCGCAGCAACCACCAAAACCCCACAATGCTCATCACCAGCACCGCGGCGGCAAACAACAGCACGACCGCATCAGTAAAACTCCAGCCCGCGTTCATCGAATTGGTTTGTCGCTGCGATCGATCGTTGCACCCATCAAAGATCTCGACCTCCGCCTCTTGCGGCGGGCACTATCCATAGGCGTCGCTCACGATCGGCGGCGAATGCCAAGCAAGCCGGCACATTCTCGACTGTCAGATCTGGAAAGTCGGCAAGGATTTCTTCTACCGTCATCTCCGAAGCGAGATACTCCAGGACGTCTGTCGAGGTCGAGGACACGCCCGTCAGGCGAAAGCACGGCAGCAATGGCGAGGTCCGGGCGATATCGAAGACGGAGGGCGCTGTCGAGGTGTCCAGCGATGCGGTGCAACACATGGCGTTCGAAGCGGGAAACCGCGAGGCTGTGCTTGAAGGGGGAAAAGAGCGCGACCGGCAGTCCGGGCCGAGGGTGGACATGAACGGTAAGGATGTCGCGGCAGTCGTGGGCCTCGAGCAACGTGCAGAACGAGGCCCTCGCTTGATCCGTGAGCTTTGTCGCGATCTCGCTGTGCGTCGTCACCGCTGGGCGGGGTAATAAGAGGCGCGGAAGATCTCGTCTGTGCGCATGACGATGGCGAGATCGTCCGTGGGTATGTTCAAGCGCTCCATGACCTTTGTGAGCGATGGGTCGGACGCGACGTGGAACAATACCACGGCGTTGTGGTAGCCGTTGTCGGAATCTGTGTGGTATGCTCGGCGCATGGTTCCTCCGGCAGCCGAATTCGTGACACCTCCTGACTTGCCGCTCACGCCTTCGGTCGAAGCTTGGCAAGCCATGTCCACCGATGCGCGGGCAAACTTCATCAACGAAGTCAACGCCATACTCAATGCGCCGCCCTATTTCATGGGCGAGAGCGTTCCGCACAATCGTGCGAAGCGTCGAGCCACCGACCGGCTCAGCAAGCATTTTCGCGCCATCGGACGCGTGATTTTTCTAGCTGAGGAACTCACGGTACTTTACCCCAACGAACGCCCCTTCACCCCTGACATCCTCGCCGTTCGCGACGTGCCGGATGTCGAAGATGACGAACGCGGAGCATGGGTCGTTGTGGATGAGGGGCGGGGAGTGGACCTCGTGATCGAGATCCTGTGGGAGGGACATCGCAACAAGGATCTCGTCGATAACGTCGAGCGGTACGCACATTTAGGAATTCCTGAATACTTCATTTATGACCGCAAGAGGCAGAACTTGCTCGGTTATCGTCTCCCGTCGCCCCAAGCGCGCCGCTATCAGCGCATCATTCCCCAAGGCGGGCGACATAAGTCGGACGTCTTGGGCCTCGATATCGCGTTGCTCGAGGGGAAGCTCGAATTCTACCACGGCATGTCTGAAATCTTTGGCTCGGACGACCTAATTGCACGCCTCGAATCCATGATGACCAATCTCGAGGTAAAAGCCGCCGATGCGACGGCAAAAGCCGCCGATGCGACGGCAAAAGCCG
>CAZETM010001545.1:0-1938 GCA_964514885.1 uncultured Polyangium sp.
GGTTGTTCTTGGTCGCGGCCAGGGCACCAAACAGGTCGGTGATCCAAGTCCGCCCGTGCATCCGCATCGCGAGCCGCCGCCATTGTCGCCCCTGATCTTGACCTCGATCGTTGCACCGATCGTCGGAGGCCCTTTGGGCTCGGTCATCGCGATCGTGTTTGGCTGGGCAGCACGACGCGAGCTTGCTCCGTCGCGAGGTCGATTGCTGTCCACGATCGGCATGGCCTTGGGCCTATGTCTCACGGTCGTGTGGGGCGCGGTGATCGCGTACGTCGTCATGTCAGTCGAGCGACGTGCCGTTCACGATGAACAGCTCCAGGAGATCGCAGCGACGAACGCGGTCGTGTCCGCTGATGCCTCGGTCGACGATTCGACAACGGATGCAGGCACCGAGAAAACCGCGCGTGTTTTTTCGAGAGTCACGACGTGGCATCGAACAGGAGCGGTGATGGTGGTGGACATCGGCGCGTCGGTCACGTCGCTTTCGCAAGAGCTAGCCAAGCAGCGTGCCGAAGCATCACGCACAGGACACGTCACGGTGGTGATGACGACGCGTGCGGAGTGTCAGGCGTGCAATCGTTTTTCAGTTTTGCTCGAGGATCCCTTGATGCAGACGGCGCTGTCGCACGTGCGCATCGTGCGTATCGACGTCGATGTGTTCGACGAAGATCTTACGGGTTTGAAGATTCCTGCTGAACGAGTGCCTGGGTTTTACTTGCTCGCGCCCGACTTGTTCCCTCGTGATGGCATCGACGATGCCGAGTGGGACGCTGATGTTGCAGCGAACATTGCTCCTGTACTGGGTGCGTTTGTTCGCGGAAAATACGAAGAGCGTCGTCAAACGTGGAGGCCCGTGATGGACAACGGCATGCGTCTTTAGTTGTCGTCACAGAGATCTACTGCTGATCGGTAGAGCGTCTCTGCTACAGTGGCCCGCATGAAGCGCGCTGGGCAGATCTTGGTGTTCGTCCTCTGTATGGTTTTCAGCGTGGCTTCCGCATTCAACGTGTTTTCCGACAACTCCGAAGTCGAAAAAATGGCCGCCGCTGTGGCTTGCGGTGAACAGGGACCGAGTTGTCGAGCGCAGTTGACTCGGCTCGAGAGGTCGCCATTTGGACAAACCTTCGGCATGTCCACACCCAAGCGCACTGTCGATGTGGTTTGTCGTCGCGCGGCCCTGATGGTTGGCGACTACAGTTGCAAGTTGCGTTGAACGAACGCGTGCTGCGGAGTGCTGTGTGGACGAAGGCGTGGACATTCGGTCGTTGACCGGCCTCGTTTGTCCGCGTTGTCGCTACCGTTGCGTTGAGCCATCGACGAAATTCGTTTGTTGTCCAACGGATGGGTTTGCCCTCGTGGCTCCTTCCGTACTCGCCGATGCCGATGGCGATCCTCTTCTCGGCTTGATCGTCGCGGATCGGTACGCAGTTCTGCGCAAGATCGGTCGAGGCTCCACGGGCACGGTTTATCGCGCGTTCGACACTCGTGATGCTCGCGATGTCGCGCTCAAGATCCTTCGTGCAGGTTGGACCAGCCGTGCAGGCGCGCGTGAACGTATCGAGTGCGAGGCGCGAGTGCTCTCGATGCTGCACTCACCGCACACCGTCACGCTGCTCGATGTGGGCGCAGTCGAACTCGCGATCGATGATGACTTTTCGACGCCGGAATCGTCGTTCTTTCTCGCCATGGAGATGCTCGAAGGCGAGCCGCTCAGTCGGCGTCTCGAGCGTTTGGGAAGACTGCCGGTGACCGAAGCGATCCGTTGGGCGTCGCATGCGCTCGGATCTTTGGCCGAAGCACATGACAAGGGAATCGTCCATCGCGATATCACCCCAAACAATCTCTTTATTGCGCGTTCTCGTGGAGATGACCAAGTAGGAACAGTCGTCGATTTCGGTCTTGCCGCCTTCGTTCGTGAAGCTTTTCGCGAGGGTGGGG
>CAZETM010001546.1:0-1934 GCA_964514885.1 uncultured Polyangium sp.
TGGGACCCCCTGGTTTCGCCTGCGGCGACCGGCGTGCTGCGCACGCCGACGAGAACCGTTCGCGAATTCCCGATCGTCCGTGCAAAGCACGGCTCGCCGAAGGCGAATCGGGGAGGCTCGAGAGCGCAGCGAGCGAGGGGGACGAAGTCCCCGCGAGACTAGGAACTAAATCTCCGTGCACGATTCGAGGGACGAGAATCGTGCTCGGTGATTTGATATGAAGTGACCCGTCAAGCCGAGTCGAGTCGTTTCTCGTTTTTTTCTTTGCTCGGATGAGCCCAGAAGTCAGCGGTCGAAGCGCAACGCGACGATTGATCACTCTGATATTCGAGGGTTGGGTACCTCAGGGTCATGATCCGTCGGGAGCTGCCTCGTACTAGGGTCGCGGGTTAGGGCCGAAGCCGTACCGCATAAATCAAGCGAGGGTTCTCCTCGTGGATGGTTCGACCGCTGGCTGCTGGGCCCATCGTGTTGCTGTTCCTATGCGGCGTCGAGTTGCTTCTCGATCTTGCACCCTATGGCCCAGACGAATCCAAGCAGCTCGCGGCTGATGGCCGTGACGACACGGCCGTGATGCTTTCCCTTGGCCGACAGCTTCTGGAAGCGTTGATGGAGTCGGTGCTGCGCCTTCCACGCGATGGCTTTCACGTCCTCACTTTGACCCTCCTGACGTTTCTTGAGTGCAGGTCCGTTCGATGGTCGATGTCGGTACGACCACGCGGCTTCGCCGACGACGTGGCGCATCCGAGCGTTGCCTGTCTTCGAGATCGACCCGCGGTGAGTCGAGCCGCCACTCGAGTGTTCGCTCGGCACGACGCCGACGTAGGCCATGAGCTGGCTCGCGCTCTCGAAGCGGCTGAAGCGACCGACCTCGGCGACCAACGTCGCTGCGCCGATCTTCGCCACGCCTCGCAGCGTCTGTAACGCCGCGATCAGCTCTTGAAGGTGCTTCGGCGCGCGCGCGATGCCGGCGTCGATCGCCTTCTCTAGCCGTTCGATTCGCTCCTTTGCGCGCTTCACTTCGTTCAAGTAGTCGACGAGGACTTCCTGATGCGAGGCATGCGCCAACTTCTGCACCTCGAGCCACGCCATGTGCTTCGTGCCCCACGCCGAGATCTTCTCCGGCCGGCGGACATCGAGTTGAAGGAGAAACTTCCCGAGCCGATTGCGATGACGAAGTTGGTCTCGCTTGGCAGCGTGGCGTGCCCGAACGAGGTCCCGCAACGCTTGCTGCTCAGCGTCGGGAACCCAGACCGCCGTGAGATCGCCGCTCCGATGAAGCCGCGCGAGCTTTTCGGCGTCACGACGATCCGTTTTGACTCGGTCTCCCGTCTTCACCGGAATGAGCGTCGGCGCGACCACGTCGCACTCGATCCCCATCTCCGCCAGCTGCCAGTAGAGGCCGTACCCACACGGGCCTGCTTCGTAGCACACGTTCAACTTGCCCCCGTTCTCCAGCTTCTTGATCGCCCGCCGGATCGCGTCGGGACGATTCGGAATTGTTCCCACCGAGTGCACCGTGCCGTCCTTGTCGGCGACCGCGATCGCGATCGTCTCCGCGTGGACGTCCAGCCCTACCCATCGTGTAGTCTTCTTCATTGACCGGCTCCTGTCGTGTGTAGCTCTGCGCAGCTTTGCCGCCGCGTAACCTACGACCTTGCGACTTGAGCCGGTCACTTCATGTAACTAGGCGCCGGCTAGCCAGAGGGCGTAGATCGCGCCCCAGCTCATCGCGAGCAGGCTCACGAACAGGCCGAGGGCCGCCCGGTCGAGCCGCGTGAGAGCGCGGCGGCTCGCCACGATGCCCCAGCCCATCGTGAAGGCGTGCAAGCCGTTGGCGAGGTGGAAGGCGACGCCGAGCGTACCGAGCACGTAGACCGCGAGGGTCGGCCCGTGGTGGTGCATCTCGCGCGCGATCTCCGCGAACGGCTCGG
>CAZETM010001547.1:0-1934 GCA_964514885.1 uncultured Polyangium sp.
TGCATCAGGTTTCGTGGGGGTCGACCCCCAAATAAGCAGATCCGGACACCGAATTTGCGGGGGTCGACCGCGAGCGAAGGAGATGGGATGTCTGGGTGTGGGGCATTCAAGCTCGATTCGTGATCGGCTCGCCATAGCGCTGACGATTCTCTTCTCGGATCCGGTTGACCTCGTCCTTCTTGTTCATGCTTGAATCCAAACCCACAATTGGCGGGCCTTTATCGCGTCAACCTTCATCATCCGCAGACCACTGGAGCGTTCCACCAGCAGAATAGCCGTCACGCCCCGCCAAGGACCTTCATCGCCGCCGTCCTCGGATCCCCATAGAAAATTGAATCCACATGCTCGAGGATATCAGCGCTAACATCCAAGAAGTTTCGCTTGTTCTCAATCGGAATCAACGCCCGCTTCGCACCGTTGTCCATCGCTACCTGCAGCGGCTCCGTCAACGACCGCAATGGCTTGATGTTCCCCTGAACGCTCATGTCCCCCAGAATCAGCAGCGCCGGGCTCACAGGTGCCTTTCTCATTGCCGAATAACACGCCACGAAGAACGCCACGCCTAATTCAGCCTCAACCCGATTGCCCAGCAAGTCAATCACCTCGACGTGAAAGTCCGACGTGTCCATGTCCCGAGCTACCCCGAGCTCGCCCTTCTTCGCCTGCAGGTAGCCAAACGCGCGTTGCACCGATTCCTTCATCATGCCCGCAATACCGCCTGCCAGCTTCAGTTTCCCCGTGCCACTCGAAATCGATACCTCGACGCGATATAGACCCACCGTCCCATCCGACGTCACGCCCGCCGCGTATACCGTGCCTGGCGCGAGCGGGTCCGTCGAAATCAAATCGCGACCACCTTGCTCCGGTACCCCAACAAACCTTTCCTCGCCGCTCGATTGATGCGTGTAGCTGAACGACGTGTGGTAATACTCGAACGAGCCCATCTTCTTGAGCTGCTCTTTCACACGCCTTCGTCCCTCGATCGCCAATTCCAGCAGCTCGGCCAGCTCGCCCTCGGTCACCTCGCCGTGCGGGTAAAGGATCTTCATCAGGCCCGAGACCGTCTTGCGCACGCCCTTGCGATCCCGCGCATTCAAGTGCGCGCCCAAGGAAAAATGCCGGTCGATCACCTCGGTAAAGTTGTGCTTGCGCATTTCGCGCAGTGCTTCAGCCAAGTAATCCACCACAAACCCATAATGGTTCGTAAACAAATCGTTATGCATCTTCGGGATTTCCCAACCCGGAAGATAAAAATGCAAACGATCGATGAAGGCCATGTCATCGCGAATGATGTCCGGCATCGGCGCAAACAAATGCCCCGTCTGCACCATCACGTCGATCGGTTGGTTCGTATTGCCAAACATCGCGATACTCGCGTCGCCCGTCATCGCTTCCTGGCCACGCTGGAACGTGCCGGATTCGCAATACGTCTTCATCGTCGTGATGACTTCTTTGGGCATTTTCTGCAAATCCGCCACTTCGTCAAACCCAACGAAATCCCAGATTTGCACCATGCCCTTTTGCCGGCCCGACATGTGCCCGAATAGATTCGCTACAGTCGTTCCGCCAGTCAGAAGCGCCGAATACGGCGAAACCTCCTGCACCACGTAGCTCTTGCCGGTGCCCCGCGGACCCAGCTCGACCAAGTTGTAATTGCGCTCGGCCAGCGGAATCAACCGCACCAGAAACAGCATCTTCAACCGCCGCGACATCTCGTTCGGCTCGTAGCCCATGCTGCGCAGGATCAAATCAAGCCACTCGTCCGACGTGAATTCGCGACGAACCCGACGATACTCCTCCAAATCGAACGTGGCAATCTGAATCGGCGTCAGTTTGTCGATCCAGAACGGGTTTTTCCCGCGAGACTCCTCGTCGTATTCGAAGCGCATGTCCACTTGCGCCCACACGCCGCCCATCACCAGCCGCTCGTAGTC
>CAZETM010001548.1:0-1933 GCA_964514885.1 uncultured Polyangium sp.
AGAAGTGTGGATCACGGCCGAAGCACTCGCGCGTGAGTTGACGCCTCATTTTTTTGAAGGACTACGGCTGGTGATTCTCGAAGCTCGCGAAGGCGCGAAGGCCGGCATGTTCGGCAGTGCCGCGGACGAACTCGCCAAAGCTGGCGCAGACGCCGTGATCGCGCATCTTTGGCCAGTCAAGGCCGACGTTGCCCGTACGTGTTCGATGGAAGTGTATCGATCGCTCACGGCCGCAGGATCGCTTGGTGACATTAGGTCGGGCGTTGCTGCAGCACGACGCACGTTGCTCACGCAGAGCGCCGAAGCGTTTTCCCCCATCTTGTTTTTACGTGGCTCTGATTCGGTATTGTTCGATTTTTCGCGGCGCAAAGTGACAAAACCAAGCGGCAAACGTCGCGGCCGATCACTCGCTCCGATGCTGCAAACACTACTCGACAAACCTCCGTTTACGCTCGTCGTGGGCGATATTGACGAGGATCGCGAGCTGCTTCGCAAGGAGTTGTTCGCATTTTTAGCGGAGAACAACGACAAACCCGACCCGAATCTCCCGCTCAGTGTCATCACGCAACGATGTGTGCTCAAGTTTGGCGAAGAGGTCCTTCATTCGCTTTTTCAACAGGCGATTGGCGGATCAACTCAAGACAAACCTCCGCCTCTCGTCGACGCCATTGCGGGGTTGGTTCCGCCAGGCGTTCACGTGACGCTACTTTGGCGCCCGTACCTCGAACGAGCCATTGCGGAAAAACAACCGGACAAGACGCTATACGCCATTCAAGTTTCGATGACGGGTACCAATGCGAAACCGCGGGTCGTCAAACGCGCGGCGGGAGCGGCGTTATGGCGAATGGAGCCCGTGTTGCCCAAACGATTCGATATCGAGAAAGACATCGTCATCTTGCGTATGTATGGCGGCTATTCGCCAGAAGCCCGCCCCATTTTTTCGCAACCAGTTCTCACGGAAGACGATCACATTCATGGCTTACTCGGTGAACGACCTCCGCAATGGCTCGAAGAACTCTTGGCATGGCCGCGAACGCAGCCTGGGCTTTTCCTTGGTTTGTCCGTTTTGGATTGGCGCAATCGATTGTTGTTACGTTGGCTTTATGATCAGCGCCCAGCACCAAAAGACAGTTTGACGATTCTGCCGCCGAACGTCGATCCGAGCGAGCCGGAAATATGGGACAACGGGGGAGGTTTGCCCGGAACGTCACGTATTGCTGCAATCGTCGAAGATCCGAACGAGTTGGCCCACGAGATCGAGGATGTGTCGAAAGGTGGGGCATGATGGCAACAAACCCGTTTCCAGGACCGCAACCTTATCGAGCTGCCGATCGCGATCGTTTTTTTGGTCGTGCGGATATGGCGCATAAACTTCGCGGATCCATTCTTGCTAGTCGTTGCGTGACGGTACATGGACCGAGCGGCGCTGGAAAGTCGTCGCTGATGCAAGCGGCGGTATTGCCAATGCTCGCCGAAAAGAACGATGCGCGGGTCATTCGCGTCGATAGCTGGCCCGAAGGCGAAGACCCAACGAAATGGCTCGCTTTCGCAATGCACACCGAATTCGGATTGGGTGACGTTCCGACGGACGAGCCAGCGAAAGAAGCGGTTTTCAGGACGGCTCGCGGTGCCGCACGGGCATCGTCCAGGCCATTGGTGATTTACCTGGACCAACTGGAACAATTGTTGTTCACCGGTCGAACGATTGAAGAAACGCAGCCTTTTTTCGATTGCCTCGAAGAACTCGTGGATATGCCTCTGCGCACGGTGCGCGTGGTGCTTTCGTTGCGCGAAGACTATTTGGGGCGATTCCGCGATCGATTGCGTGATTTACGGCGCGTCACCGAAGGCGGGTTTCGCGTCGGGCCCCTCAAGGTGGCCGAATTGACGGATGCGGTGGTGCAAGCAGCAGCGGCAGGCGATCCGCCACAAG
>CAZETM010001549.1:0-1932 GCA_964514885.1 uncultured Polyangium sp.
GGGCTAGGGGGTGAGGCTAGGATCCCGCACGCGAGCCATCACTCTGACGATTCCCGCCACGTTCCACAGCGCGAACCCGATGAACAGTGCGACGAGCGCCAAAGCCCAACGCGACGCCCGTGGCGACGTCCCATCGATCAGGATCCACGCATCGTCGGGGACTTGCTTATCCGTTTGACCTCCAACGGATTCAGGCAAACGCATGTGACGAATGCCTGCGTGCTTGAAAGGCACGAGCCGCCCGGCGAAGTTCGTTGGCGGCACGAAGCGCGGTCCTTCGAACCCTTCCGGCACGCGAATCTCCACCCAAATCTTGTTGTTCCCCGCGATCGGCGCGAGCCGGAACGAGTCTCCCTCAGCCGCACGTCCGTAACGAATGGCGCCTGCCGTGCCCAGCATTCCCGTCGCGCGCACGTAACGGTTGTCCAGATCGGGACCAGGAGACAGCGTCGCCAGATCCGAAACGTCCGCCAGTTGTCCCGGCGTCAGCGCGTACCGAGCTTCTCCGAGCAGCACCACCGACATCCAGGCTGCTGCGATCGCAGTCATCGCCATCATCACGACCGTCGCCGTGCGTTCCCCTTTTGGTGGCGCAGGAAGCGCGGCCAGATCCGGATCCTGCCCCGTCGCATCGAGCGACGGAGTTTGCGGAGCGGTCAGGGTAGGCGAGGGATCGCGGGGCACGACGAGATCGAATGTTTGCTCGGACAAACCGAGAGGTGACAGGTTTGGGCTCTGGAGCAATGGGCGTCGGAAGTCATCCGCGACCCAGGGTGTTCGAGCGTTGCGCACGAGTATACCCGACCGACACATACTCGCGGTCTTGGTTCCGCCTTTGTGCCGTGAATTTTTGCTCCTGGCCTAATCGTCACGTTTGGCGTCGCTCGAGCGGTCGATCTCTTGCCCCCGGGGCCTGGCTTTCCTAGCCTACGCAGCGAATGTCAACGAGCGCGAAGAAGCCTTCCTCCATGGTCTGCCCCTCGTGTGGCGTGACCAACTCGCCCGTTTCACCCAGTTTACGGTGTGTTTCGTGCGGTTCGTCCATGGACACGCGCCGTTCGCGCAGCTCCGAGGTCGATGAGTACGGGCGTCAACCAGGAGGCGGATTCAGCGTCCTGTGGTGCGCGATCGCGCTGCTCGTCCAGGTCGTTCTCACCGCCGCGATCGTCATCGGTTTGCCCATGGTCGTGAGCAAGCTCGACTTCGAGGGGCGTTACGGGATGATGATCGCTCTTCCCGTGTGGTTTGTCGGAGGCATGTTGCTCGGCATGATCTCCCCGGGCAAACGCATTGCCGAGCCTGTCCTCGCTACGGTGATCGTTGCTGCTCCAACGATTTGGCATTTGGTTCGTACTCAAACGGTCCGCACCATGCCGATCTTCATGTATTGTCTGCTCGCGTTCGTCGGCATCGTCTTCACGATGATCGGTTCTTACTTGGGCGAACGGATTCAGATGGGCCCGCCTCCGAAACGCGTGACCGATTGAAAGCCGTCTGGCTCGTCGTCTTCTGCGGACTCGTTGGTGCGTGTTCGTCGCGTGAGGCGAAGGAGCAGCGAGCCGTCATGGAAGCGCTCGATCTGCTTCGCGAGTCACCTCCCGAGGACTTGGTCAAACGTCGCTCGTTGATCGAAGCGCTCGAGAAAGTGCCGTCGACGAATCCGGTCGCTCGTGAAGCTCGCGACGCGTGTGCAAAGTCGTATCGGCTGATCGTCGAGGGCAAGGAGCTGACTCGCAAGCTGAAGACCGAGCTGGAGCGGACGGGAGAGGCTCCGAAGAACGCTCTCGCTGACCTCGCCGCGGCGGAAGAGAAGATCAAGCAGAGCGAGCCGGCGATGCACGCGTGTCAGAAGGCGTCCATCGACCTGGTGACCGCCCGTTATTAACGCGTGAGGGACGCGTGAGGGACGCGTGAGGGACGCGTGATTGACGG
>CAZETM010001550.1:0-1931 GCA_964514885.1 uncultured Polyangium sp.
AGCGTACACGGCGCTGCGCGCCGCGCACGCTGCGGCTGAGCTCGGACGTTGGGCGGCAATCGAGTTGAGCAACATTTTCAACCAAATGGAGAAATCGCCATGTGTTACCAATCCCTGATTAGCCGCTCACTGCAGTCGGCATTGCATTTCTCGTTGCTACTCTTGTTCGGCATGGTCGGATCATTCGCCCACGCACAGGCTCCCGCTGAAGAAAAGGCACTGACGCGGACTGCCAATGATGCGCAGCTTATCTGGGGACCTTGCCCGCCGTTTATGCCTGCAGGATGCGGCATCTCCGTTCTTCACGGCGACCCTGCAAAAGACAACGTCGATGTGTTCCTCAAAGTACCCGCCAAGTCGACCCTTCCGCTTCATTGGCACACTTCGGCCGAGCGCATGGTGCTGGTAGCGGGCGAGCTTCATGTCACCTATGACGGCCAGGAGACAGCGGTTCTTACCTCAGGCACATATGCGTATGGGCCCGCCAAACGACCACACAACGCCGTCTGCGCAAGCACCGTCCCATGTGTACTCTTCATTGCATTCGAGTCGCCGTTGGACGCGGTGCCGTTCGGGAGCACAGAAAAATAGTGGTTGTGCCTCCCAACAAGTCGTTCCAGCCGACAGCGTACACGGCGCTTCGCGCGGCGCACGCTGCGGCTGAACTCCAACGTTCGGCCCCATAATTGAAGCTCGACATATATGCGCTTTAGGCGTATAGTCAGCTAATGCTTACCGTAATTGAAACACCACTATTTCAGCGGCAATGGCCGCTGTACTGGACCGAAGATGAGCGCGGGGCATTCGCAGCCTACCTTGCAGAGCACCCAAACGCCGGCGATGTCATTCCCGCGTCAGGTGGAATTCGCAAAGTGCGCTGGGGTCGTGCCGGTTCTGGGAAATCAGGTGGTGTGCGGGTTATCTATTTCACTCGCACTGCGGCAGGTGAAGTTGTATTGCTAACGCTTTATGCCAAAGCAAGGACTGACAACATCACGGGCCAAAAATTGAAGGAGATTCGTCGTGCCCTCGAAGAGTAAACGCCTCACAGACGCCGAACTGCAGAAGTATGAATCTAAGCGAGATCTCGCCGCTGATCTTCTGCAAGCGGTACGTGAAATGAAAGCGGGGCAAGGCAAGGTTGTCGCCTCTCCTGCAATTGACGCGCGGAAGAAAACAGGTTTGTCTCAGTCGCAATTTGCTGCGCTGCTCGGTGTGTCTGTGCGCACTTTGCAGGGCTGGGAGCAAGGTCGCAAGCAGCCAAGCGGAGCGGCACGCACATTGCTGGCCATCGCTCGGCGCAATCCCAAGGCCATCTTAGCTGTGTCACCAAGGTAGCCACACAAAATGGCGCCGAACAAATCGCTCCAGCCGACAGCGCACACGGCGCTGCGCGCCGTGCACGCTGCGGCTGAGCTCGGACGTTGGGTTTCTCAAGGAACGTACGAATGCAAGCTCTGTCATGGCCTTCAATCGCGTTCTATTGCGTGTTCGGCATCTTTGTTTTCTATCAGCAGTTGCACGTAAAGAACTTTCGAGGCGCAAGCCAATCGTTCGCGCTGGCTCTCAACGTTGCTGCCTTTGCCGGCAGGCTTACCGGTCTTGCGTACCTCGGGTATTACGGCTGGGCGGTGGTTTGGTGGGCTCCTGTCGTTATTTTCGTTGTCGGCCTGCTGGCATCAATGCTCGGCTTTCTTCTAGAGCGCGTCGTCGGGACTCTCGCGCTCAGCGTCGGGGGCTTTGTTGGTTGGCCCGTTTCAGCCTATTTCATGTTTCACTACATTCCCAGAGAGCGAGGTATCCATGAGCCTCTTCGGACTTTTCGGAAAGAAGCCACCTTCCTCGCTTACTGCACACATCCTCGATCAAAATACCGTATACTCGAAACAAACATGGACGGTGGGGCAACAAGTTCCACGCGAGGCCGTCGA
>CAZETM010001551.1:0-1929 GCA_964514885.1 uncultured Polyangium sp.
AAGCATTGCCATGGTCGGAACATCGGCAGATTGCGACAACGACAACCGGGACCCAGCTCAATCGAGCGGGGCTATGGCTCACTGGAGCGGAAGACCCAACCTTTATCGAGGTTTTCCATGCCTGTCCAATTCTGCCGTCGCATCTGGACAAACTCACGACGATCGCGCGCGCAGCGGATCGACTCGACCAGCTTCGAGCACAGCCGTCGATCGAAAATGGACGGGACGTATTGCGGGTGCTCGCAGTGCTTGCACCACAGAAAGAGGCAGCGAGTTCGCTCAAAATTGAGGCACTCGCAGCATTGCAGCATAACGTTGCCGATGCTTCCTGGAAATTCATCGTTTCGCTTGGGAGCCTCGACATCGCACACCTCGCAGATGCGCGTGTTCTTTCGAATACGCTCGATGCGTGGATGACCCGACATGCAGCCGAATTGACGCCCGAAGATGCCACGCGAATGCTCAATGCTCTCCAACCGGATCGGTCGCAGAGATGGTGGCAAGAAGCGGTCGGCTCGGCCCTTGCAGCTTCACTTGCCGAACCGAAAACGGCGTGGGCGAAAGCGGGGCTTCAGTGGCTCTCGCTGTCCGAAGGCAAGCAATCTCTCGATGCATTGCTCCCCTCGACGGCAATCGTCGAGCAACGGCTTTTCGAGGTATTTTCCCAGGTTGAGGTCGATCGACTTCATTTGGAGATTCTCCGCGAGAACACCGTAACGCGTCGTTGGTCTCGTTTGCATGCATTGATCGTGCACGCGCTGTTATCCCCGCAAGAAGCATTCCGTGAGCAATGGGCATTTCCGGACGATGCCCTGGCAGGTATGGTGGTGTTGGTCGAACGTCTTCCCGGAACGGTTGTGGTCGACGAGACTCTCGCATTGGGGCATTCGGCTATCTTTCCTTTGGTCGCGAAACGGACTGCGCGTGAGCCGGTGCTCTTGCAATCGCTCGATGCTGCCGTTCCAGTGTGGAGAGCGTTGTGGTCAGCGCACATCGACGCTGGCGGAACACATTGGCCACCTAACGTCAATCGAAGCATGGCTGCACGTGGGCTACTGGATGCGGCGATTGCTGGAGCAGACGTGGACAAACTGGTGGTAGCATTGGCCGCGGGGTTGGCGGTGGCGGCGTTTGACGATTCTCGTCGAGCTTCGTTGTGGGAAGCGTTGGGTCCAAAAGCACGAACAGTTTTGCTTGCACACACGGCGGATGCACTCGTACATCGATGCAACGCCGGTGATACTATTTCCACGCCGGAGAAGGCGCTACTTGATGCATTCTTGGCTGCCATCCGAAGAACCCGACCGCCACCGCAAACCATCGTAATCTTGTTGCAATGGAAGGCGCAAATGAACGAAGACGAAATAATTCAATGGTTGGCGGGCTCGAAAGATCGGGATTGGGGACCGGTAGCACATGAATTCGGAAACGCCGTGGCAAAACGACGCTGGGCGCGTGTTGCCAAAGCGATCTATGACCGCGCGTGGACGACCCGAGAACTCCGCATAGCGGCAGCAAACTGCGGCGAATTGCTTTCAGGCCTAGATTTTCTTCTCGTCAAATTCTGGAGCGGTTCTTCTGCAGAGACAAATACGTTCGAATCTGCTCTTGCGGAGAAAGTGGCTGACCTTGGAGCGACGCTTGCTCCAGATCGGCTCGAACTCCTTTGGGAACGAGCTGGCGGTGAACGCAAGCGTTTGAGGGATTGGGGAACGCCTGACGCCCAATGGCGATACGCGACGAGCCTTGCCCAATCAGGAGCTTTGCGCGGCGGACTTGCTCCACTTGTTGCTCAACTCTGCGCGGACTTTCCACACAATATCGATTTGCAACGAGTATCCACCGCACTTGACAACCGACGATAGAAGACATCGCTTATGCCCCCCTCCCCTGATATCGCGTGGATTTCGACCACCTGAGCCCATTCGA
>CAZETM010001552.1:0-1929 GCA_964514885.1 uncultured Polyangium sp.
CGCCGCCATCATGGCGCGTGAGTTCCGCATTCCTTGCGTTGTAGGCACGCGTTGTGCCACGCAGAAGATTCAAACCGGCGACATCATCGAGGTGAATGGTTCGTCGGGCGTCGTGACGATTCGGAAGCGTAACCATGCCAACCGCGTGGTCAACGAAATGAACCAGACGCGGTCGATGGGGCACAAGGTCCCGACATTTTTGTCGAAATATGCCGTAGCGCCACCCGAATTCGAAACGGATCTCGTATTCGACGTCCCGACGTACGTCATCAAACCCGACGAAATCCCGCCGGATATCGAAACCTATACCCAAGTCAATGCTCGGTGGGCGTCGCAACTCGCCAGCATTCCCCGCATACGACTCAGCGATCCATGGTTGATGGAAGCCTTTGGATTGTCGCCGCAAACCCTCGCGTCACAACGGGCGATGTTCGTGAAGCATGATCTCAAAAAGGAAGGTCATCTCGACGCCGACGCGCTGCTCCAGTTTTTCCGGCACATGGGACAGAAGCGATCGCTCAACGACGTGAACGTGATTTTTAAGGAGTGGGACCTCGACAGCGACGGGCTTTGCACATTCCCGGAATGGGTCACGGTCGTCAATGGTCTCCCGTCACGTTTGGCCGTGGATTTGTACCTCGGCAATATGTACAACGCCCAAAATCAACGGGTTGTCGAATCGCTCCAAATCACGCACATCGTCAATGTGTCGCCAAGCCGCGCGAAAAGTGCATTTCGTGACCGCGGCGTGAAGTACCTCGAGGTCAACATCGAAGACGACGACAATGCCGATCTCGTTTCTCACCTCCCCGCATTCTCGAATTTTCTTGCCGACGCACGTTTGGAGCCCCGCAGCCGCATTCTTGTCCATTGCACGATGGGTATGTCGCGCTCGGCCTCGCTCGTCATTGGTCATTACATGACGACACGAAACTGGACACTTTCGGAGGCATTCTTTTATGTCAAATCGTGTCGGAGAATCGTCTCTCCAAACAAGAGTTTCCTCCGCCAGTTGCTGGCGCTCGCTGGCGACGGTTCGACCGATATGCTCACGCAAACGCGGCTGCGGGTGTCGATGATCAAAGAAGCGTTTCGCATGGACGACAAGCTTCTCGGGAGCATCGGAAAATTGTTCTCGAAACAAGCACGTAATGGTCAAACCATGTCGGTTCAGGACATCATCCACTACCAGGACTACGTTTTGGGTATTCGACGTTCACGCGACGACCAATTCGGCAAAGAATACGGCGCGACGTTGCGCATCAAATACTGGGACATTCTGGGCAACTGTTATGTGACACTGCCGCAACTCGTGGCCAATCTGAAGGGGGTGCCGTCCGAGTTTCTCCCGAACATTTTCGTCGGTACGAGCTTCATTGCACTCGACCCCGATATGCTCCGCGAACTGCGGATCACGCATATCATCGACTGCTCGTTGACAACGAATGCAACACCGCCCGACGTCGTGAGTATCCATATTCCCCTCGACGACGCAATCGTTCTCGAAGGCGCCGAAGTGGAAGGGTTGATGGAGGAATCGTTTCGAATGGCCGATGAAGTAGCGGCGTCCAAAGACAAGGTGCTTTTTATCCACGATCCCATCGGGCTGGTCAAAACGTGCGTATTTTGCATTTGTTACCTGATGAAACGGCGCGGGTGGTCATTCGCCCAAGCCAACTACTACGCAAGGTCTCGCGTGACTGGCTTTAGCATTAATTTTCTTTGGGGGCTCTTTCGCACCACGGCAAATTACGCGCTCTTTTTGAATCCAAACGACACGATTCCCGACGATGGCATCATGCTTTATGCCGACCACACGTCCGAGGTCATCGACGAGATCCGAACGGCGTAGACCCCAACGCAAGGGTACCTACAGTACTTAGTCCAAACAAAGTGCCATTTTTGAACTTTGCGCGGCTGCCCCGTGAA
>CAZETM010001553.1:0-1926 GCA_964514885.1 uncultured Polyangium sp.
CATGAATGATCATCGCTGGGCACTTTGCGCGTCCCTGGCAGGGCAACTTGTGCTGCCGCTTTTGAAATCCGTTCAATACGGACACCATGAGGGCGGGGCAATGCTGTCGTGGATTAAGAGGCGGGTGAAGCAACGCAAAGTTTGCGGACGAGCTCCATGACTTGCTCGTATTCGCTACCTTCGGAAGCCGTAACGATGTACAGCGGCGGCAGTTCGAGCCCCTTGGCGAGCCGCGAAATGGTCTTGATCGTAATGGCCGCGAGGCCGTGTTCGACGCTGGAAAGGTGTCCCTTCGATAACTCGCTCACGTCGGCGAGATCCGCGAGGGACATGTTTCGTTCGAGGCGCAGCGCGCGAATGCGCTCGCCGATTTTCAAGGCGTAAGGATCGGCTTCAAGTCTTCGGGGCATGCACGTGCTGCAGCATCGGTCATTTGGAACGACAAACGCGAAGTTGCACGACCGCGACGCTCACCATTAGTTTGTCGCGTGCTGCATAGGCGAACGTACGGGGCACGCTACCGCTCACACCTTCACGAGCATGCAAACCCACTGCGAACGGCGTGCTCTCAGCCGCCGCCCTACAGAACGGTCTGCACGGTTTGCAGTAACGAATTATTTTGAATTCGTGTCGAGGTGGCCGCGGACGCGCGGCGTGCCGATCATTGAAGTTCGTCGTAGAACAGAGCCGAGCAGCAGAACGTAACGGCGTCATGCGGATCAGGCGCCGCTTTGCCAAACGGCTTGCCACCCGTCGCCGGACACGTACCGGGTATGTACGTCGGCAGGGACATCGTCTTCGAGCCGATCGCTTGACCCGGAAGAGTCACGTTGAAACACTGATCCATGAACGAAGAAACGTTGTTGACATGCGACGGCACTTGTGCGCAAGCGCCGTCTTGGTACACGGCGAGCGTGGCGAGACATCCGCCATCTTTTGCCGCATCGCATGCGCACTCGTTGCATCCGCGCCCATCGATGACCGGTCCGCGATACGCCACGGCTGCGTTGTACGGATAGTTTCCAGGGCCCTCGCTGTGTACGCCGACGCGGTGGATGCAGTGTTGCCACTCGGGCCCAGCTACGTGATTCACGCAGGTCTTCTTCGTTGATGCGCAGTCGTTTTCTTCACGCACGGCGCTGCACGCAAGGACGCCCGTTTTCCATGTCGTGGTCTTCGTGAACGAAGGACGCGCAACCTTTGGCTTGCACACCTCGTTCGTTGGCGGAGGCAGCGTGCCCCGCGCGAATCGATTGCGCTGCTCCGCATGTCGCTCCCGCGGGCAGCGCATTTTCGTTGGTGCACGACCCATCCCAATTCGTGGGAGCTCCAAACGGTAGGGACTGCGCGTTCGCTTCTGCGCATGAGCCCGACGCGATGCGAATGTCGTTGGTCAGTCCAGCGCACTCGCCTTCGGCGGCTTCACAAGCGCACGAGTCGCATGCTGCGGGCGGCGCTTCGAGGTCTTTGTACAGGCGAAATTGTTCGTTGGGTGTGCCCATTTGTTCGTCACCGGGACACTTCATCGATGGGAGCTGATCTGCGGGACCGAACCACACCGATCAGGTCGTTCCGAGCGGCGCGAGCGTCATGCTCGACGCTTCGGGTAGCTCGGATCCCGATAACGGTCCGAGCCCGATCGGGTTTGCGTGGACGCAATCCGTGGGGCCGAACGTGATGCTTTCCGCTCCCGCGATGGCCATGACGAACTTCGTCGCGCCCAACGTGATGATGGATACGCTGCTCACGTTCCAGGTGGCCGTCAATGACGGTGCATTGTCGGCTACGGATACTGTCGACGTGTTGGTGCAGGCTGAGCCCGGAGCTGGCGGTATGGGTGGCGGCGGCGTCGGCGGCGCCGGCGGCGGCGGCGGCGGCGCTGGCGGCGGCGGCGGCGGCGCCGGCGGCGATGGCGGCGCCGGGGGC
>CAZETM010001554.1:0-1926 GCA_964514885.1 uncultured Polyangium sp.
AAATCCATGGCTAGAAATGGCACGCTGCGGTCGGAATCAATCCCCGCGTCGAAAATGTCGACGATGTACGGGTTTTTCCCGATACGTGCGCCGAGGCGTGCTTCCTGCACGAAGAGGTCTCGAACTTCGGTACGCTCGACCAAGTGTGCGTGCACCAACTTCAACGCACAGGCTCGTCCCGTGCCCAGGTGCGTCGCGCGAAACACCATGGCCATGTTGCCCTGGCCAACCCAATCTTCGATGCGATAGCGCCCGGCTATGACGTCGCCGGGGGCCGCGTGTGCTCCAACTGCTGCCATGCTACCAGCGTACCCGCGTTTGCAGCGTCAAGACAAACGATTGTCGCGTACGACCATACTCCTGAACGTTTGGCGAGTAGAACCTCGCAAAAGTTTGTCTGACCCACAAAGACAAACAAAGTTCTTTCCTTTGGTTTTACTCCGGTGTAGCAAGGCTCGTAAGAAGACTCGGTTCTCGTAGTCTGTCGCGGAACCTGGTTGGCATGGCGGATTCGCCGCCGACGGCAAGCTCGGGTGGTGGTTTGTCCGCGCGTGGACGAGCGAAGAAGAGGAAGCGTACGCATGGCGATCTTGGAACTGTCGTTCGCGTGTGGCGAGAACTCGCTGTCCGTCCGCCGTTTTTCCGTGCACGAGTCGATCTCGGGCCTGTTTACGGTCTCCGTGTGGGCGCGTTCCCCGAGCCCTACGCTCGATCTCGAAAGCATGATCGGGCAGGCGGCGGCGCTGCGTATCGCGAGTGGTTGGCTCTTTGCCAAGCAGGGCGGAGCGCGTCTGTGGAGTGGTGTGGTCAGCTCGATTGAACAGGTTCAAGCGGCGCAAACGACGCTGCTCGCGAAAGAACTATCGACCTACTCGTTGCGGATCGTACCTGCGTTGTGGATGCTCACCCAGCGGCGCAATTATCGCATCTTTCAGCACTTGTCGATTCCCGACATCGTCGATGAGCTCTTGAACGAGTGGTCGATCGACAAGGTTTGGCAGATCGATCGCGCTGCGTATCCGCAGCTCGAATACAAGGTCCAGTACGGCGAAAGTGACTTTGCGTTCTTCTGCCGAGTGCTCGAAGAAGCCGGCATTGCGTTTACGTTTCCCGACGATGATGTTCGAGGTTCCGTGCTGACTTTGTCGGACAAACTCGAGTCGACTCCGGTGCGAGCTGGCGGCGCTGTTCCCTACGTGGACAACCCCAACCAAGCTTCGGAAATGGAGTTTGTCTCGGGCGTGCGTTTGTCCTACGCGGTGCGTCCGGGCGCACACGTGATCCGCGATTACGACTTCCGCAGGCCGTCTTTCGAGCTGTTTGGTGAAGCATCGAAGGTTCAAGGGCGCGAAGCGAAGTACGAGCAATATCATTACGAACCTGGAGGGTTTGTCGTGGAGGGTGCTCAGGGGGACGCACACGATCAAACATTTGGCAAGCAGCGTGCGCAACGTTCGCTCGATGCCGCGCGTTTGGACCGACGAACCATCTCGTTCGACACGAACACGATCGACCTGTGGCCAGGCCAAACGTTTTGTATCGACGGGCATCCGCACGCGGACATTGGTGAAACCGCGAAGCTGCTCGTGACGGAGTTTTCGGTCGAGGGATCGCCGGATGGCGAGTGGAGTATGTCTGGACAAGCGGTGTTTGCGGATGGTCCGTATCGGCCGCAGCAGCGCACATCGAAGCCACGCGTCGAGGGTGTGCAGAGTGCGCGAGTGGTTGGAGATGCGGGACAGGAGATCCACACGGACGAGTTTGGCCGGGTACGCGTACAATTCCCTTGGGATCGCGAAGGGAATCATGACCAGCAGAGTTCGTGTTGGGTGCGCGTGAGCCAAGGTTGGGCGGGTACGGGTTATGGGATGATCGTGATCCCGCGCGTTGGCCAAGAAGTGTTGGTGGGGTTTATCGAGGGGGATC
>CAZETM010001555.1:0-1924 GCA_964514885.1 uncultured Polyangium sp.
CGGAGCGTTGTAGATGCGTCAAGTGCGAAATTCTGCCTTTGTTTGCCTTAGGCGCGGACGTTGGAACGGCGGGGCTCGTTGCGCCCTCTGCGCGTTCCCGCAAGCCCTTGCGCTCTTAGGTCCGTGGCCCTGCCGGTTTCAGTGCAATTCTTGATCGGCACGGACGTTGCTTCTGCGGGTCGGCGAACCAGAGGGAGATGAGGATTCCGCCAATGAAAGATCGTCAACAGCTTAGGCAATGTATTCATGGGCTCAGCTATGACCCTGCGAATCAGGCCGGCTGCGTGCTCTGTCGCAAAGAGCAAGCGCAGAGAGACGCGCGGCCTTGGAGAGTCTTCCTCAAGCGCCATCTGCTCCTTATTTTAGGTCTTTTGGCGGTCCCGTTCATCTCGGTAGAGTGCGGGGTCGGCCCGGTTGAAGCGAAGGTGGGCGAGAAGTGTGAGAATCGCGTCCGGTGCGAGAACGATTCGTTCTGCGCTGTTCCGAAGAAGCCAGACCAATCGGATGTGCCTGGTGTGTGTGTTAGGTCCTGCGCCGTGCAGAGCGACTGCGCAGGAGAGGATCCGTGCCGCATGTTTGCAGGTCGTCGCGTGTGCGTCACGCCGGAGCTCTTGCGGCTCGTGGCATCCAATATGGGTGACTGATCCATCACGCGTATGGGAGCAAGCTCGGGCCGCGTTTTACTACGACTGTCGATTTTCTCGTTGACGCCGCGCTCCCCCGATGACGCTGAGCATTGCTCACATCTTCAAGCGGAGATCCACCGCACAGAACGACACGTTTGTCGAATCTGTCCCTAAAGTTTTTCTTGGATGAACCGTAACTATGCATGAGGTTCGTCGGAGCAAGGCCATCGGGACACAGAATATATGGATGTCGATGTATCTTCAGAGTCGTGGGCGCATGAGGTATTTGGGCGGGTAGACCTTGGCGACAAACGGCACGATCGCCGTCTGATCGCCATGGCAGCGGCGGTGGCAATATTTCCAGCCGGTAAAGTGACGGAAGTGTTTCGCAAGCCTGCCGAGCTTGAAGCGGTCTACAGGTTCGTCGAAAACGAAAACGTGGACCCCGTACGATTTGCTTGCACGGATGTGCGCGATGGTGCCTCCACCGTGGTTCAACATGAACGCGAAGCGCGGCGTGCTGGCGGCGTTGCCGGAACGCCGGTCGGCGCAGCGACCTCGATGATCGCCGACTGGTACTTCGATTTCGTCTCGCCCTTTGCCTATCTGCAGAGCGAGCAGCTCGCCTCGCTCGGGCCCGGCGTTGCCGTGCGCTACCGCCCGGTCCTCTTCGCCGGTCTGCTCGGCGCGAACGGGCAGAAGGGCCCGGCCGAGATCCCGGCCAAGCGCACGTTCACCTATCGCTACTGCATCTGGCGCGCGCAGGAACTCGGCATCGGCTTTCGCTTCCCGCCCGAGCATCCCTTCAATCCGCTGCCTCTGCTGGCTCGCGATCGCCTGCGATTCGACGCCTGACGCGGTGCACAGGATTTTCCGCTTCGTCTGGCGCGACGGCCGGCTGCCCGATCTGCCGATCGAATGGGCGGAGCTGATCGCCGAGCTCGGCGCGCACGATGCCGATGCGCGCATCGCAGCAGCCGAGGTATGCCGAGATCGCGCATGATCGTGCGCGCCGTGGCGCCGGCATCCGTAAACCAGATGTTGCGCAGACTTGCGTGGCCGGACTCCTTACAGATCACAGTCCCAGTCGCAGTGCGAGAGGCGTTGGGCGTGGACGCTGGCGACCGCGTCGAATTCGTCGAGATAGCCCCCGGGCGTTACGAGTTCATCGCTGCCACCGGGTCCGTGACGGCCTTGAAAGGCATGTTCGGCAAGCCGCGCAAGACGGTCGAGCGGGCGGAAATCCGGGCAATGTCCCGCCCGCTGTTGAACTTCGGTAGCCGTTCGTCAATTCTTCT
>CAZETM010001556.1:0-1920 GCA_964514885.1 uncultured Polyangium sp.
TGGCTTCGAACCCGCGCCATTACCATTACCCTTGCCGGAACCTGCGCTCGTACCGGTGCTCGAAGGTTTCTTCGGTGCCGTCGGCTGCGGTTTTGCTGGCGGCGCCGGTGGCGGTGGCGGTGGTGCGGGTGGCGGTGGTGGCGGTGGTGGCGGCGGCGGTAGCTTGGGCCGCGGCACGCACGACCTCGCCATTCGCCGAACATCCTCGGGGAACTTGTCAAGGCTCTCGGGACCCAGGTTCGGGTTGTATTTGTAAACGATATGGTTGGCCGCTGCGCTCCAGAAATGCCACGACGGGACCACGTCCCAAACATCGCTTTCCTTGATAATCACGAACGTGTCCGTCTCCGGTGGCAGACTGTCCGGCCTCCAACACACCTCCACCGGCGCCGTTTGCGCTGATGCTTGCGCCGTCATCCCGACGACCATCGCCATCGGCACGACACACGAAATCAGCCTGCCCAACCTCGAACGTCTCATCGCCGGCTCCTTCGCAGCGGCCAGGCTAAAGCGCGCAACGCGGGGCGGGCAAGTTGTTGGCATTGCCAAAAAGTGGCAACTGCAGCGGTTTTGGTGCGGTATTCTCATTTGACGGAACGTACGGTTTTGCAGACGCGCCTCACCCCGGCCCCTCTCCGCAATGCGAAGAGGGGGATGAATGCCGAATTCGGTGCCAATACGCCGTGGAATCTCACCATGTGGAAACAGCGTGGCGTGTCGGGTTTGTCTAGGTGATTGGGGACGAACGGAGTCGCGTCACTCGCCGGTGGGAGTGGCCGGGGACGAGACGGGTGTCGATTTTTTGGAGCGGCGGGAAAAGAGTCGTCGCGTCGAATTGGGGAGCAGTCTGGGGATCGTGGGGTCGAGGTCATGGGCAGCATCGAATGCGCGCACGATTTGCCCGAGCAAGAGAATGGCGATGCCGTCTTCACGGTCGAGGGCGGTTTGAGCTGCGGCGCGGCCTTCGAGTCGTTCGCCGGCGCGGGCGGCGGTGCTGCGTACGGCGGTGGCGGTGGTGGCGAGATCCTGGGCGTATGGAGCGTCCAGATTGGCGAGGGTTAGGCGAAGTTGCAATGGTGAGCCGGCGGGGGATTCGAGCCATTTGGTCAAAATGAGGGCCAACTGATCGAGTCCGCGTGCCAAAGCGGCGGAATCTTCGGCGGTACCGACGGCTTCTCCTATTTCGGCGCGTAGTCCTTCATCGAGTCCGGCGGCGTCACGTAATGTCGAATAGGCTTGATCACGCAATGCCAAGGCGTATGTGGTTGCGCTCAATGCATCGCCGGAGGTGCGCGCGCGCGATTGGCTTTCGGCGGTGGCATTGCCGGCCCGGGTCTGTTCGCGCTGGTGGAGGCCGAGCAAATGGTGGACGGCGACGGCAAGCAATGGTGCAGAAAAACCTTTGAGCAATTGTTTTTGCGTCGCCGAAGCGACGGTCAAGAAGTTATGCGCTTCTTGATAAAGTCGAATGCCGTCGATGACGAGGCGGCTCGATGCAATTTCGCGCCCTTTGGCGGTGAGTTGCGCGTTGTCGGTGCCGGCGATGAGGGCATCGAGCAAACCGGCTTGGGGCGAGCCGACTTTCGAGGCGAGGATTTCGAGCGTATGGAGCGGATCGTTTTGGGACATGATGCGGAGGTTCGTACGGTGGCGCGCAGATTGTCAAGAAATTTGCACGCGTTGTTACCTTGGGAAACCACGACAACCCATCGCCAGGGAAATCGCGACAATGATTGTCAACCCTCATGCTGGAATGACGATCGGTGCCAAAGCGATTGGAGCCGTCGCCGCTTAAAAAATACCGATATCGGCACCGTGTTCGCTCATGGTTGTCGTCATCGGCTGGAGCGCCCTCGTCATCGGCCTGAGCGCCCTCGTCATCGGCCGGAGTATCACCATGGGCTGTTGCTGAGCGATCCC
>CAZETM010001557.1:0-1920 GCA_964514885.1 uncultured Polyangium sp.
CGTTGAAGGGGTCCAGCACTCCACCAAGGGAGAAGCCGAGCTGGACGCCCATGATTTGGGCGGACATTTGCAAGCCGAGAAAGACCAGGTTCATCGCGAGGCCGAGGACAAGCCCGAACAGCACCTCCCGCAAAACACCGTCTGCAACTCCTCCGAAATCGACCGGTGGTTGTGGGAGCGCGTCCCGCTGGAGGGGGACGAGAACGAGCGAAAAGAAGATCGCGAACCCGACCTTCGTGTACGACGGGATTCCGCGGTGGCTCAACAGTGGGGCGGAAACAAGCATGCCGCTGGTGCGGATGAGAACGAGGAAGAATCCCCAGGTGAAGGCCGGGTCGAGTTGTAACAAGGACCTTACCTCCCGTATGCGCTCATGTTTGCGAAGAGACCCGCGGAGAAACCGAGCATGATCTCCATCATCCATGGGCCAAAAATGAGCATCGCCACAAACACTCCGACGAGCTTCGGAACGAAGGTCAGCGTCATCTCGTTCACCTGGGTGACTGCCTGGATGATGCCGACGACGATGCCGATGACGAGGCTCACGCCAAGGACTGGCGCGCCAACCAGCAAGGAGACGATGAGCGCTTCGCGCGCGAGCGCGAGGACGACGGCTTCGTTCACGCTGCGACGCCTTTCAACTGAAACTTCCGACGAGTGAACCGACGATCAGGTACCAGCCGTCCACAAGGACAAAGAGGAGGATCTTGAACGGAAGAGACACGACCACCGGGGGAAGCATCATCATGCCCATGCCGAGCAGTGCCGACGACACAACGAGATCGATAATCAAAAACGGGATGAATATGATGAAGCCCATCTGGAACGCCGTCTTGAGCTCCGAAATCGTGAATGCGGGGACGAGCACGTACGTGGGTATGTCGTCGCGCGTTTCCGGCTTCTCGCCGCCTGAAAGCTTGAGAAAGAGCCCCAGGTCCTGCTCGCGAGTCTGCTTGAGCATGAACTCTCGGATTGGGGCCTCCCCGCGATTGTAGGCCTCGTGTTGTGTAATCGTGCCGTTCAAGTAGGGCTGAACTGCGTCTTTGTTGATCGTCTTGATGGCGGGCGCCATCACAAACGCGGTGAGAAAGAGGGCGAGGCCGATGAGTACCTGGTTCGGGGGCAGTTGGGGGATCCCGATCGCGTTGCGTAACAGCGATAGCACCACGATGATCCGCGTGAATGACGTGACCATAATGAGGATGGCAGGGGCGAGCGACATCACGGTGACGAGCAACAGAACCTGGATAGCGGCCGAAACGTTTTGCGGGTTTTGCGAATCAAGGGGAGCGGACGTGGGTTGGCCAAGCGACCCTGCGCCGGGTTCGGCGGCACATCCGCTGAACACAACGGCAGCAAGCACGGCAGCCATGGGCAGAACCAGCGCCCTGGGGCGCCTGCAACGCTTCAACACCAGAACTCACTCCTCTGCCGGGGGCTATCGCCACAGCGTAGATTGCGGCGTGCACCCCGGTTATCGGGGTACCGCCGTGCGCGTGCTCCCGGCACCCGCACGTTGAAGCTGCCGCGCCCCGATCCGAGCGGGAGAATCCCTGCACGCCGTGCATCAAGCGAATGGAGAGTCCGTTTCGATTTGTGTGAGCTCGCCCGCGACCGACGGTTCAGTGTCGCCGCGGCGTCGAATCGAATGGAACAGCTCGGTTGCAAACGACGAGAGCGAAGGGGACGGTGGCCCATTCCGGTCTGCGAGTACGGTCGCGGCTTCGTCAGGATCGAGATTCGTCAGAAACGCAACGCTCTGCGCCGTGGCGCCGATGGCGATGACGCGATCACCGATGGACACGAGGTGGATGGTCCTGCCGTTGCCGATGGGAAGGGTATCGACGACGCGCAGAAAGCCGCCCGGGCTTTTCGGACCGGCCGACTTGCGGCCCCACCAGCGGAGCCCCATGACGGACA
>CAZETM010001558.1:0-1918 GCA_964514885.1 uncultured Polyangium sp.
CTCCTCCTCCGCCGACAAACCCATCCCCCGCTCGCTTCCACACCTCGAGCTTTTGCTCCAAGTCATTGCCTCCTTGATACGAAACCGCCAATGGATCCTCGCGGACCATTCCCGTCGTCTGTACATCCACCATCGAATACCCAGCCGTGACGAACATAAACGGTCGCCATGACGAATGCGCAAAAGGATCCGCACCGAGCCAATGCGTCACCCGCGCCGAAGCCATGAACGGAATGAATTCCGTCCCGTCCCGCGGAGTCGGTCCTTCGCCCCAAAACGCCCACCCCACACGCAAACCAATCGTCGTGTCGTAATACAAGAGCCGATCGAAACCCGCAATCACCCGCGTCTGCGCCACACCAGCATTCAACGGCTCGTTCGTGAGCACGGGATTGCCAATATATTGCTCGCCGTCCGCTCGAAAACACGCATACCCTTTGTTTTCTTGCTGGTATATGCTGCACGCTCCCGTCGTGGAAACAATTCCGAACTCCTGCGACAATCCAAGCGAAATCCAATTCTTCGCGCGTTTGGTCTTCTCGCAGAATCCACGCCAGCTACATGTCGAATCGCCCTCGCAATCCGCATCCGTCTTGCAAGCAATCTCGACGACCTTTTCACTGGGACAGCCAGGAAGCCCGCGCGGACAATCCGCCGGATCGGGACACTTCGCACGCGTCGTCCCCGATTCCAATTCCGCGTCGTGCTTGATCGTAACCAAATAAGGATCCGCACGCGACGCACCCGTTGCAATGACCTTTCCCTCAGCATCGTGCACGCGAATGTAATATTTAAGGTCCCCCGTCACCGTGCTGATCTCCATACACGGAATGGCACCTTCGTACCTTGCACCATTGCGCCGTAATTCCAGCGTCGTCCAATCCGGATCGCCCCACAAACGGTAATGCACCAGCACCCGACGCGTATCAATAGACACTTCGAGCGGCAAATCAGCCACCACCGGCACCGGACGCAATATGCCACCCTCCGCATGCCGCCGCGACTCCGGCATGTGCAACACTTGCGGCGCCCCCGCACCAACTTCATCATCGTTTGCCTGCGCAAACACCAACGAGGATTGTACGTCGTACGAAAGACCCACACCCGCGACGATAAACCCTGCCAAACAGCGCCGCAGCTTCTTCATGGCGCACCTGCTGGCGGAGCCGGCTTCTTCTCAACCGCACGAAGCATGATGTGGAAATCGACCCGCCGATTCTTCGCGCGACCTTCTTCCGTGTCATTCGATGCAACCGGAACGTCAGGCCCAAACCCTTGAGACCTCAAACGATCCCGCGCCACGCCATTACGCACGAGCCACTCCACGACACTCGCCGCCCGTTCTTGTGATAGTCTGCGATTGCGATTCGCATCGCCCGCATTGTCGGTATGACCCTGCACTTGGACAATCTCTATCTCCGGATGCTCGGCAAAGACCTTCGCCACATCCCCCAACAATGAATCGCTTTCAGGCCGAATCAACGCCGTACCCGTCTCGAACAGAACCTGTTGCGCTATCTCGATTTTCGTATCCGTAACAGTCACATTCGGTGGCGGCGCAGGCAGCACAGGCTTCGGACATCCGTCACCATCCGGCGGCCCCGAGCCCGGTTCTTTCGGACAAGCGTCATCGATATCCAAAACCTGGTCGCCATCAGTATCGACAATCTTCGGGCAACCATGCGTGTGCCGCACAAACGTCGCTTCCCCAGCCTTCGACGGACACGCATCGTAATCATCAGGAATCGCGTCGCCATCTTTATCTGCGGCCGCTTCGGGACAACCATTCAGCACTGGATCCGGCCACTGGATCCCGCGAATCGCTACACATGCATCGAGCTTATCCGGAATACCATCGCCATCTCGATCGGCCGGCGGCTCTACCTGCTCCGGTGCGCGCCCAACCATGACCATCATC
>CAZETM010001559.1:0-1918 GCA_964514885.1 uncultured Polyangium sp.
ATCATGACGTGATCGAGCGCGGCGGTCGCGCGGCGCGGCCACTCATTGAGTGGCTGCTTTCTGTGCTTTGGGTTGGTCAGACCTCAGTTCGACGCGTGAGCGATTACGAAATTGTCTTCAGTCACGACGGGACCGATGTTTGCAGTGTCACTGCGGAGTCGCCTCTCGGTTTCTTTTGGCTGCCGAAAGCAGAAGCGATAGCTGTCGCGGAGTACTGGCACCACTTGCAGGGGATGGTCGGGTATCTGGGAGCTTGCCCCTCGCGTGCAGAGTTCGCGGAGATCCATCAATGGCGGCAGCGCCTCATCGACTGCGCCTCGGACCCGAAGTTCGAGAGCCAGGCAATCGGTACTGCCGAGATTCAGGGCGACTGTGAGCCGATCCTTCTCACCACCGAAGATGAACTCAGGGTCCGAACGAAACGAACCTTATCTCGGTATTGCGACTTCGCGAAGAGTATCGGCGTCCAATCTGACCAAGCTTGGGCGTGCCTACAGACGCAATTCAGCGCAAGAGCAACAAACCAGCAAAGCTACCGCTCCTGGCTATGCGCGGTTTCGCAGCTTTTCGTAAGGAGGCTCCCGCGCCTCCCGCCCGCGAGTGGGTTTGAAAGCGCAATGCATGGAGTCTCGATTTTCGACTGTATCCGGCTGAGCGAAGACCTCTCTCTTGAGCGAGTGAGCGAAGACTATCGATGTCTAGCAGCTTTCGAGCAAGCACTTGGGCTCGCGGACTGTGAAACATCCGCGAGTGAGCCATACGTCAAGGCGCAGATCATGATTCTGGACGCACTGTGGGAGTCGTTGGGACGAGCGGGGCCTCCCGCTGCGCGACACACGGCTCTGCAAAGTTCAGAGGGCGAAAGCCTGCAGCAAGGGAATCCGTGGCAGCAGTCGATTGACAAGCAGCTGGTATTCGCGTTTCAACGACTTGGTGGGTTGCTCGCGGAGGTTCGATCGCATGATTCGGCGTGTCGGTTGTTGGGCCGCGATAACGAGATGACGTTGCACCAAGAGATGGACTTGCTCGTCGACGCGAACGCTTCACGGACGAGCGATGAGAGTTGGAGGCATCTGTTCAAGGTCGGGGTCGTCCTGAGTAGCGTTACACGAGAGTCGCTCGAACCGGGATTGGACAGTTCGCCCAGCGACTCAATCGGAGACGGGTTGAACTCAAACCAAGGTCGCCGCAATCGTGTTTGGGCAAGGATGGAAAAACTTGTCACCGACGCGCATGTGACGCGCCTGAAGCTGATCGTTTCCCTTCGAAACCGTGGATCGCATCCACCGACGAGTGAAATCAGAGGGGAGTGGGTGCGCCTTCAGAACCGCGTCTGTGCGGCGCTCGGCCGAACTTGGAAGTCCTCGACAGGCTCGAGGCACCCACATTTCCATGCAGACGACGACCTTCGACTGACGGGGCACGAAGCGCTCTGCGTCAAGGTGAAATTGCTGGACTCTCTGTCAGCAGTGCTTGAGTGCGCAAAGCAAGGGGAGATTTGGAAGCACTGGGGCCGCGAGGGGTAGCCGCGCAGCTTCCTGTGCCCGCCGCTTCGCCGCTCGCTGCCGGCGAGGCTGCCGTCTTCGAGCTCGGGATTTCAGCAGGAGCTATTCGACGCTGGATCGACCGAGTGGTAGGAACAGCAGCGATGCGAGTTGTTCTGTCAGTTTGCTCCACGGGGCAGCTAGGGGAAGATGCGCGACTCCGACACGAAAGTCACCGAGGTCGATCGTGTGGAGCGGTTCGGTTGTGATGGCGGGATAGAGAAGGACTCCGTCGACGCGCGACGAAACATCGCACGCCGCGCGTGTTCGCATCAGATACGCGTAGATCTGCCTGAGGTGCTCGGGGTGGAGCATCTCGTTGCGGTGTTCGCTGCGATCTGCCAGCGAGCCGCCGGACGATTCGCCGAAGCGGG
>CAZETM010001560.1:0-1916 GCA_964514885.1 uncultured Polyangium sp.
CTCACGGTGCTCGTGGGGCCGAACGGGTCGGGGAAGAGCAACGTCCTCGATGCACTCAGATTTTTGCATGATTGCGTGGACAAGTCGCTGCCTCAAGCGGTTGCGGCACGACATGGTTTTCGCGAGCTTTCGCGGTGGAGTCCAGGAAAACCGCATAAAATTGATATTGCGGCGGAAATTTATCCGTTTACAAATGCTGGTGGGCTCTGGGGCTTTACCCTGAATGCGGGTAAGCATGCGGACGAATTTGCTGTGGATCGCGAATTTGCCCATTTGCATGGTTTTGGCATTCTTGGAAATCAAGCATCGGCATCGCTGGACGAATTCCTACGCTCCCAGGACGGGACCGATCTCCCCGCAAAAATATTCGAGGTTATTGGGCACGAAATACACGCATTTTATAGAACTGCTGGTGGCTGGTCGCTCCCGAAATCACACGTCATCGAGATTGGAGGTCGAACTGATTTGTGTTTTCCCGCGGCAGCGAACGTCACTGATTACTTTGGCATCCTCAAAGACGAGCTGAATTCTGTTGCCATTTACTCCCTCTTCCCCAACACCCTTCGCGCAGCTCAAAATCCGAACCCGGTCAAACCGATGTTATCGACCGGAGACAATTGGGCCTCGACGCTCAAGGCACTAAACAAAAAGGAATGGGGCACCGAGCTTGCCGCCGCATTGTATAAAATTACGGGCGATATTGATGATTATCGCGTCGCACAAGCCGGTGGATACGTAATTCCCGAATTTCGGCACGGAAAAGGTCGTGGCGGAAAAGGTATCTGGCGCGGAGCGGCGCAAGAATCTGATGGAACGCTTCGTGTCGCGGCCATGCTGACAGCATTGTTCCAAGAGCCGGCGCCCTCACTCATTGGCTTCGTAGAGCCCGAGCTTGCCGTGCATCCGGGCGCGCTGCCCATTCTTTACGATTTTCTCGTCGAAGCATCCAAACGCAGTCAAATCATCATTACGACGCACAGTCCTGAATTGATGGATCTGTTCGACATCGATTGCATTCGTGTGGTCGAGCGCAAGAACGGCGTCACGACGGTATCCGCGGTCGAAGAGAGGCAGCGAGATCTCGTCCGAAAACGCCTTTTTTCCACGAGCGAATTGCTGCGCGCGGAAGGTTTGCGTCCCGAGGGAGCGGCAAGCGATGAATAAAGGTTTTATCGTTGTCGAAGGCCACGGTGAAATCGAGGCCGCTCGCGTTCTGGTCGATAGGTTGTGGCGGGATTTGAAGCTTCCGCCGATTTTCTGGGAGGTTCCAAAACGGGCACCCCATTCGGTCTTGAAAACGAAAAACGGCGTCGAGCGAATGTGCGAGCTTTTGCGCAGCGAAAAGAATTGCTCCGCCGCCCTGTTCCTTCGAGATGCGGACGACGACGATGATTGTCCCGCTACCAATGGCCCGTTAACAGCCAGTTGGATTGACTCGCTCGACCTTCCCTTCCCCACAGCCGTCGTACTCGCACGTCGCGAATTCGAAGCGTGGTTTCTTCCCAGCTTGCCAAGGATGGCCGGTCAGCGACTTCCATCCGGATCGACATTGCTTCAAACAACGTATGACGGCGATTTTGAGGAACGACGCGGCGTTAAGGAGTGGCTGACGAAAAGCCTGTTCCCCAAGAACAAAGCGTATAAGCCGTCGCTCGACCAAACAGCCCTTACCCGGCTGGTCGATTTTGAATTGTGTCGATCGGCAAACGTTCGATCTTTCGGAACTATGGAAAACGCTTTGCGTTTCTTGGGCACGCCCAATGAATCACGAGTGTACCCGCCGCCGATTCGTCGCGACACAACGAAGCCAACACCAACGAAATCGCGTAAAAAGTAAGCTCAACCTGCTGCAACGACTTTCGCTATCGCCTCGATCAGTGGCCGAATCTCCGCCGCCCGCAATTTGTACGCCGCAC
>CAZETM010001561.1:0-1912 GCA_964514885.1 uncultured Polyangium sp.
GCAGCGCACTCAGCGCCAGTTGGACCACGAAGTACGGGGCTCTTGCGGGCCTCTACCGCTTTGCTCACACGCGAGGCTACGTCGCCAAGTCGGTCCTCCCGGAACAACGTCCGATGCTGCCACCGCCATTTGTCCCCCATGTCTACTCGTCAGATGAGCTGCGGCGGTTGTTGGATGCCACCGCCATCTTGGAGTCGCCGATCAGCCCACTGCAGGCCCTGACGTATCGCACCTTGTTGTTGCTGCTCTATGGCACTGGGCTTCGAGTCGGGGAGGCGATAAGGCTGACGCTGCGCGACGTCAATCTTCCTGAGCGTGTCCTGACAATTTTGGAGACAAAGTTCTACAAGTCGCGGCTGGTGCCAATTGGCCCACAACTGGCCGCCGCGCTGACCACGTACATCGAGCGGCGTGGCGCACTGCCGGCGACACTGGGCGATCGGTCGGCGTTCTTGGCCACACGCTGCGGCCATCACCTGATGTATGTGCGCGTGAACAGGCTCTTCCAACGTGTTCGCGCACGCGCGCGCATCGTATGTTTGCCTGGAGAGCTGCGACTACCCCGGCTTCATGATCTGAGGCACACCGCCGCAGTACATCGGGTGGTGGCCTGGTACCGGGACGGCAAGGACGTGCAGCAACTCCTGCCACACCTGGCGACCTACCTGGGTCATGTCAGCATCGATTCGACCCAGCGGTATCTGCAGATGACGCCGGAACTTCTACACGAGGCAAGTTTGCGGTTCGCAGCCTACGCCCAAGTTGATGGGGAGGAACTCAATCATGCGTGATAACAGCCTGCTCGGCCCTTGGGTTCGGCGCTTCCTTCTCGAACACATCGTGGCGGAGCGCAACCTGGCCCGCAATACGCAGGTCAGCTACCGCGACACACTCGCGCTGCTACTGCCGTTCATCAGCCGCAAGGCCGCCGCCGACGTGGACAGGTTGGTCGTCGATGACGTGTCTGCAGATCGAGTCCGGGAGTTCCTGGATCACGTCGAACGCGATCGCAGATGCACGGTGCTCACGCGCAACCATCGGCTGGCCGCCATCCACTCGCTGGCTCGCTTCATCGGAACGCGCTCGCCCGAACATGCGTCGTGGTGCTCACAGGTGCGTTCGGTGCCGTTCAAGAAGGCGACCAAGACGGTGATCGGGTACCTCGACAAGCATGAGGTCGATGCGCTCTTGCATGTTCCCGATCGTCGTACAGTGCTGGGGACAAGGGACTACGCCCTGCTGCTGTTCCTCTACAACAGCGGTGCGCGCGCAGATGAGGCGGCCTCGCTTCGCGTGAGCAGCTTGCAGCCGGGTACGTCGCCGTCCGTGCGCATTCTGGGCAAAGGCAACAAGTGGAGGGTCTGTCCGCTGTGGCCCAAGACCGTCGATGCGCTTCGACCGCTGGTGGCTGCTCGAAGCTCAGACGATCAAGTGTTCCGCGGTCGCACGGGCGCACCAATAACGAGATTCGGAGTACACCGAGTGGTCACCCTTTGCGCGGCAAAAGCTGCCGAGGAAGTGAAGACGATGCGAAGCAAACGCATCAGTCCGCACAACCTGAGGCACACAACGGCGGTTCATCTTCTTCGAGCTGGGGTCGACATCAACACGATCCGCGCGTGGCTCGGACACGTCTCGCTCGATACGACCAACATTTACGCCGAGGTTGATCTTGAGATGAAGGCCAAGGCATTGGCAAGTGTCGACATTACTGGCTTGCCGGGTCCGTCGCGGCAACGCCAACGCACGCCGTCGGTCATGGACTTCATGAGGCAGCTGTAGCCCAGCAAGGACGGCGAAGTTATGTGCGGTCATCACGACGCACACGCCTCGGGGGCGCCGGGATGGACACGCCCGAGGCAACATATCTTCGGCCGCAACATTCCGCAGCAGCGCCAGCATGCTGGCGCAG
>CAZETM010001562.1:0-1911 GCA_964514885.1 uncultured Polyangium sp.
CAGCATACGCGGCAAATCCGCCGCGTCGGATCAGCCTATTTATGCACAAATTTGTTGAGAACCGCGAATGGACGCGAATAAACGCGAATAACTCTACTTTGTCACGTTCGCTGATTTAGGATTTCGTCGGGTAGCAGAGGAGGTCGTTCTCGGGCGGTTTTTCTTTTTCTGCGGTCTTGGTCACGTTGGCGGGCCTGCATGCGTTTTCGCACAATGCTCTGGGCTTCTTGCTCGCTCTGTGGACGACTGGGTAAAAGTCGCTCCAGCATGGCGACGATGTCTCCGGAGGTGACCTTGACGCATCCGTCGGGTATGCTGCAATGCATCTTTTCTGTAATAAGAAACAAGAGTGCTAGCATCACCAGTGCCATGTGGTGATGCCATGCGAGCCAACCGCGCACTTGGTAGTCTGCCATGCCTACTTCGCTTTTGGCGTCGCGGAAATTGTTCTCGATGATGCCGCGACCAAGTCCGTCGCCCACTAGCTGACGTGGATCGCAGTCGCATCCGGCATTGCTCAGCGCGTAGTGGCGGCGGGGGCCTTCCGTCTTGCCTGCCTTCTGCGTGCGCTCCTCGGGGTCTTCCCATACTAGTAGCCACCAGCATTTTTCTTGCCCTTCATGATATGTCCATATTCGTACTTTAAGGTAGTTGACTTCGACCCATCCTTGATCGCTATCTCGTGCGCGCAGGCGTTGCCAATCGGTATCCTTTTGTGCTGCAGCCCATGCGTCCACTCGCGAAGACGGTTCGCTGGGGATCTCTTTTTTTAACGTGCTTCCTATGCGCTTGCCTTGATTGTGATGCCATGGGTTGTCTAACCAGACTTGCTGGTCACAATGCACCTCGGCTACAAAGACCTCTCCATCGCTATCCAGTCCGTGCAGAAGTTCGGCTTGATTGCCGTAACCGCTGTCCATGCAGGTGACATCGAAGCGAACTCCGAGCTCTCGTTGATGCTTGATGATTTCTCGTGCGATTTGCGGTTTGGTGTAAAATTTTCGCTCATTTTCCGGTACGCCTGCGGCTTCGCAGCGCGTGGGATTATTACACCAAGATTCTGTTAGGTAAAGACGAATATCGATAAGTGTAGCATAATTACCGGATGCAAGACTGGCGCACACGGCGACCTGGCTGTTATGGATTTTGCCGAGGCGTCCGTTGTATTGGTTCTCCACGCCCACAGAATGGTTGCCTTTCTTGTCGAGAGCGGTGTCGTCTAGGATGATGCGTATGCGACTGCCGCCACCGAGAAGTCCGTCGGCACGGCGTGCGACTTCATCCATGAGAGGACGATGCTCCCATTGCGCATGACTGATGGTGTGTTGCACGGACTGGTAGTTAAAGTCCGGTAGATGCTCTTCCATTCGTTCCATGTTGCGCTCGGTCTGTGGGCACTTGAATAAGCCGAAGATGTAGTTTCTGGCACCCTCGTAATTATCTCCACTCCGAGTGCAAAAATACGATTTAAATGAATTAATAAAAGGCACAAGACGTAGCGATGCATCGCATATGTATTTTGCGACATTTGCGTGCGAGTTTTGATGATTTGGCGTTGGATTATGCGACCGTGGGGTTCATGAGCAGCAGCTTGCATCTTATTTTGCGGCATTGTCAAAAATATTATGCGAACGTGACAAAGTAGAGTTATCACGGTCAAGGGATCGGGCGTCGGCAAAATCAATCTCCTCGATGAAGACGAAGTCGCGATTAGCCGCCAATTGATGGCCGTTCGCGTAACAGGCGCAGAGCCAAGTTTCGTACACGCCATTCTCAGTTCAACGTTCGACCACTTCCAATCGCTGTCCACGGGAGCAGCAATCCCGGGCATCTCGCGCGAGCAAGTTCTCGGGCTGACGATCGCGCTCCCCCCGCTGGCGGAACAGCAGCGGATCGTCGGGCTGCTGGACG
>CAZETM010001563.1:0-1910 GCA_964514885.1 uncultured Polyangium sp.
CGCGCATGCCGGCTTTTCACGGTTCCTTTGGGTATGTTCAGAATCTCTGCGGCGCGTTCGTACCCCAGCTCTTCGATGTCACACAGAACGACGACCGCTCGAAAATCTTCTGGTAAGGTTTGCAAACACGTGAGCAAGTGGGAATGGGTTTGTCCATCGGCAACCATAGTTTCCGGATTCAATTGATCCCCTCGTTCGGGACCGAATCCGAGAGCCGCCGTGCAAGCATCGACGAATTGTTCAAAAAGTCCTTTGCGCCGCGCGTCCGTGCGCCGCACCTCGAGATGCTCGTGCCAGGCAATGCCACAAAGCCAGACGATCAATTCGCTGCGGCCCTCGTACGATGACGCATTCAAGTAGGCTTTTATGAGCGTGTTTTGAAGAAGATCGTCAGCTTGGTCCGACCGTCCGGACAATCCAAGGCAAAACCGATACAGCTTTGGTAATGCCGGGCGAACTGCTGCCTCGAATTCCGCACGACCTGCCGCAATCGAGACGACGCGTGTCGTTGCACTTCCATCGAGCACGGGTGATGCTGTGTCTTGCGTCGCGGACCGGGACCGAGAAGTCCAGCCTGGGAAGGATAAGGGGCCCTCGATGGGCATGGTCGGGGACTCCAACATACGTTGCATGTCGTCCGGAGACGGACTGAGAGCGCGTATGGTTCCCGGAAAGTTAGCGACGAGGCGGGGCATGTGCAAGCACCTGCGCGCTTGGCTCGACGATTTGTAGGACCGCGCGCGGATAGAATCCGATGAGCACGATACAAATAGACAAGCACGTTAGCACGCCCCACTCGACGGGCTTCAAGTCTTTCATGGCGGCGACTTGCGGGCGATTTACTGGACCGAGGAAGGCTTTCTCGAAAACGGATAAAACATACGCTGCGCCCAGAATCGTGCCGAAGAGCGCAAACCCGACGCTCGGCAAACTGTTGCGGTAGGCCGAAAGCAGAATGAGGTGTTCCCCAACAAACCCGCTGGTGCCTGGAAGACCGATGCTGGCAAGGCCAAAAAGCAAGAAGAATACCGCGGCGCGTGGGGCTCGTAACGCGACACCTCCGAGGGCGGACAGTTCCGACGAGCCCGTTCGAGCTTGTAGAAAGCCGGTCAGGAAAAACAAACCCGTTGCGGACAAACCCAGATTGAGCATTGCGAGCGTCGCGCCGGAGATACCTTCCACCGAACCGGTGGAGATGCCGAGCAAGATATAGCCAACGTGGCTGAGGCACGAAAATGAGAGCATACGGCGCAGGTTTGGCTGGACAAGCGCGACGAGCGCACCATAGACGATTCCGGTGGCTCCAATGGCGGCGAGAAGCCAGGAGTAGCGTGCGGTCATTTCGGGAAGCAAAGGCACGAGAAGGCGTAGCAGGCCATAACTGCCGAGCTTCAGTCCCGTGAGAATGACGCCAATGGCGACGGGGCATTCGCGAAGCATCGTGGGAATCCACGTGTGCAGCGGGAAAAACGGCCCTTTCACGGCGAGGCCGACGAGCATCATGAAAAACACGACGGGCGCGACCGCGGGAGGAACCGATCTTTCGCGCAAAACCATCCAATCGAAGGTGAGAGGATCCGTCGGGGATTGGCGGCCGAGGACGGCGAGCAGGACGACGCCGAGGAGGAGCGGTCCCGACGAAGCGAGCATGGTCAGGACAAACTTCAGCGCGGCGTATCGGCGCTCCGGTCCGACGCCCCAGAGGCTGACCAAGAAAAACACCGGCACGAGACTCGCTTCCCAAAAAACGAAAAATAGAACGAGGTCGAGCGATGAAAAAATACCCATGGCCATTGCGGAAAGGCCGAGGAGCCCTGCATGAAACCCTCGACTCTTCGCTTCGGTGCCATTGGTTGCGACAAGGACGAGGAGATTGAAGTGCAAATGGAACCCGTGTTCTCCCCGGAGGA
>CAZETM010001564.1:0-1907 GCA_964514885.1 uncultured Polyangium sp.
GAGCGGCTGGCGGATCTGCCACGACGAACCCTGCGGGCAAACGTTTCGACGTAGCACCGGACGCGTATGGTTTGGTTTCGATCCCGAATTTGCAGCCGCCGAGAACGTTTGTGGCCAAACGATCGGATACGTTTGCGCCCATAGGATACGGTCCGATCGGGCCGACGTGGCCGGAGCGACGTCAGGTTCTCGGGCGGCTCGAGGGGCAATTTCCACAGGCAGGGTGGGAAGAGCGGCCATTGCCCGAGGCGCTGGACCTGGCATTTTTCCAAGCGGCACCGGGGGATCAACAACTGGCAATGATTCATCCGGACGAACCGATTGTCCTGGAGAACTTGCACCCCGTTCATTCGAGGCTGGAAACGCGTTTGCCTGGGATACGTCCGCGAGCGTTTGCGGAGCGAGCATCGGGGGAGCGGGAAGAGGTAGCGCTGGTTGCGGATACGTTGTGGATCGACACGGATCGAGGAATATGCTGCGTGGTTTGGCGCGGCCGAATTGGATTGCGACATGCGAAGGAAGCGGGCAAGATATCGGTTTCGATTGACGAACCGAATGAGGAAGTGATCGACGAGGACTTGGTGGTGACGATTCCGCCGGGATTGGTGGACGAAGAGGATTTGGCGGTGATGACGATGATCGCGCCATTCAACCTGAAGCCGAAGGGGCCGGCGATGCCATTCGTTGGCGTGGAAAACGCGGATCGTGCTGCTACGGTTGCGCCGCCAAACCGTGATGGGGCATTACCGTTCGGTTCGGGAGGAGTATCCGGGGTGGCTCCGGGCCCGATTGCGAGGGGTCAGGTGACATTGCCGGTGCAAGAGGTTCGTGGGGTGCCATCATTGCCTCTGCCACCAGCTCCGCCGGCGATTGCGGCGATTGCGCCGAGCGTGTATGTTCCGGCGCCGATATCGGCGATGGCTGTTTCGATTACGGCGCCAAGTATATGGGGAGCGAGCGGAGCGGCGACGACACGGGACACGATTGGGACGGGAGCGGTGGGCGTGTCGGCAGCGGCGGTGGCGATTCCGAGTGTGGATCGAGCGACGCAGGACGGGGCGCTGGCGTCATCGAATGCGGCAGCGGGGGTAGCGCCATGGAGCGCGACGAAACGGGATTTGCGGCCTGCGTTTGTCGAGGAAAACTCGGCCACGGAGAAGGCGTCTGAGCTGCTACAATTGTTGTGGTACGAAACGGAGAGCATGACTCGGTTTCGACGGGTTTCGGCGTGGAAAAACGTATTCGAGGATCTGGAGAAGGCGCCGCGTTCGGGGGACATCGAGGTGGTGGACGGTGCGCGGGAGCCTTGGGAAATCGAGGATCGTGAAGAGGTATTCGAGGTTTTGGCGAAAGGTTCACAGACGGATGCGCGTGGAGTCGACGAGGCGCTGTCCGGTGCGATTGGGAAAAACGGCAAGTTTGTCGCGCCAATTGTGCTCATGGCGGGCGAATTGGAATTGCCATTCGATGAATTCGAGGCACTGAAGGCGGCAATGTCGACGGCGGTGCCGGTGATTACGGCAGGGGACGAGCAATTGAAGGCGGCGGTGGCGATAGCGAAGGAATTCGTGCAAACGCCAGGGTTATCGGCGCCTCCTGGGGTGAGCGAGGGTTTGACGTTACGAATTCGGGATGCGTTCGTGCGGGAAAAGAAGTCGTTGGCACCTGATTACATCGACAACCAAATGGAGCGGGTGCTGCTGTCGGGGAGGCATTATCAAAAGCGCGAGGTATTCGGGGGGATGTTCGTGCGGTGTTTGATATGGCTGCCGGGGGAACGAGCGGGCATCGTGGGATACATGCCGGCGGAGGTATCGAAGAGGCTGCCAATGTGGAGACGGTTTCGAGCGCGGGTTATCGGAGAAGTGCACCCGGGGCAGGATCAATACGAGGCGTCGGGGCGAGCG
>CAZETM010001565.1:0-1907 GCA_964514885.1 uncultured Polyangium sp.
CTGCCGGCGTTGCGCGCCGTGCGCGCGCGGCATCCGAGCCGTGCGGGGCATGCCGAGCGCGTGTCCGCTGCGTCCCGGCACGTTCTCGCTCGTGACCGCGTTTCACTTCCTTGAACACGTGTATCCCATTGAACCCGTAGTCGCGGCGCTCCGTGCGCTACTGGCACCCGGAGGCGAGCTCGTCGTACAGGTGCCCAACTCCGAGAGTTGGCAGGCCAAGCTGCTCGGCCGCTACTGGAGCGGCTACGATGTGCCGCGTCATTTGATCGATTATGATGAGCAGTCTCTCTGTCGGACGCTTGAGCGTTGCGGGTTCTCGGTCGTGACGACAAACCACCATTGCGTGCGCGATAATCCGACCACAATTGCTAATAGTTTAATCCCGTCCTGTTACCCTCCAGCACGCCTGTCTCGCGAGGGTGGAACGAGTGGCATCGGCGGGACGCTCGCCAACCTGGTCTACCTCGGTGTCGTACTGGCGAGCATGCCGTTTTGCGTCCTTGAGAGTTGCTTCGGGCGGGGCGGGTCGGTGATGGTGCATGCGCGCCCGAGGTGATGGCGGATTCGAAAGGCCTCCGCTGCGACGCGTCCCGCTCGAGTGGCGGACGCTCGGGCCATCAGAGTGAACCTGAGAGCGACGGATCTTGAGCCGAGGAAGGCCGGGAGATCCTGCCCTTGGGAGCCACGGTTGCGCGAAGCCGGAGAAGCTGAGTAGAACCCTCAAATGGAAGTTCCGGGACGCAATCTCGGCTGCCGAACGGCACTGGAAGGAGGATCTGGATGGATCAGCAGACACAGGCGCTAGACCGCAATTTGGCTCCCACGGCGACCGTGATTCTGCCGGCCTTCAATGAAGCCGCTGCGCTTCCCGTCGTTCTTCGTAGTCTCGCAAAGGTGTGCGGTCCGGATGTCCAAATTATCGTTATTGACGATGGTTCGTCGGACGGAACAGCGGACGTGGCGAGCCGATTTCCCTGCTTGGTTCTCAGGCACAATCGAAACCAGGGCAAGGGAGCGGCGGTGCGTACTGGGATCACCCATGCCCAGGGGACGAAGATCGTGGTGATGGATGCCGATGCGACCTATCCGGCGGAGGCGATCCCCAGGATTCTCTCCCTGCTTCAAGACCACGACCTGGTCAGAGGAACGCGGCCTTCTGGGTCCATAAATATTCCGTGGCTGAACCGCATCGGAAACCGCACATTTGACGCATTGCTCAGAGTAGCGCATGGTCTGCCGACCGGGGATCACCTGAGTGGACTGTACGGACTGACCAGAGAAGCCGCCGAGCGTCTTGATTTGGACGCAGACGGTTTTGATCTGGAAGTGGAAATCGGCATCAAGGCTCATTCGTTGCGTTTCGATGTTGCATCGTTCGACATCGGTTACGCCACCCGGATCGGGGAGAAGAAGCTCCGGCCCCTTCGGGACGGCATCAGGATCGCGACGCAGATCGTGAGCCTCATGCTTCTTTTTCGTCCCGTTTTGACCTTCGTGGTGCCCGGGGTTCTCGTGACGACTGTTGCGCTCGTGCTCTCTCTGGTTCTTGCAAGAGGGCCAGTGGTGTCAGGTCATTGGGGCTTTGATTACAACAGCCTGATCGTGGCTACGGCCGGCATTCTGGGAGGCTTCCAGTTCGTGATGTTTGGGGTTGCCGCAGCCGTTTACTCTGCCGAGCGGGGACGACCCACGGGTCGTCTCCTGCCCGCGCTGAGGAGTTGGCCACTTCGGGGCTCCATGGGGATGATCGGGGCCTCGGTGGCGATCTTCGGTGGGGTTGAAAGTGCCCGCTTGTCCTTCGGTTGGCTAGGTACCGGCGGTGGCCCTTTTCTCGCGACCCGGGAGCTGGTGGTCGCGACGGCTGCCGGCATATTCGGTCTTCAACTTCTCTCTGCCAGCCTGTTCGT
>CAZETM010001566.1:0-1907 GCA_964514885.1 uncultured Polyangium sp.
TTCGACGACGCAGCTCGTCGTCCATCGTTTCCGCCGCACACCGAACGCGGCACAAGTCGCGTGCCCGGTATACTCCACATTGCACTACGAGGTTCTCGAGACGAATTTCGCGATGTGCTCGTCACCGATGCGCCTGGTGAATGGTTCACGTCCTGGGCCATTAACGAAGACGCGCCGGAGGCTGAAGGCGCGCGCTGGGTCAGTCGAAATGCAGACGCCTTTCTGATCCTCGCCGATTGCGAACGCTTATGCCGTGCAGAACGAGGAGACACACGGAAGGACATTCGACAACTGATTGAGCGCTTGAGTAACCACGTAGGAAATCGCCCAACAGCACTCGTGTGGTCCAAAGCGGACCACTCGCCCAAAGACGGCATACGCAATGCCATTCGACGTACGCTCAACGAGCGCATACCGCACGCGACCGAGGTTGACAGCACGACTCAACACCTGCCAACGACAACGCTCGCTCTCGAATCCGTGCTCCGCCCGGCATGGACAGCACGTCGAGGACTTCCCATGATTGAGCCGGTCGTCGAGCATTCTCCGTTTGCAGCGTTTCGAGGACACCATGCGTACGCCTAACGTTGTTCTCTTGGGAGGACCCAATAGCGGAAAAACTCATTACGGGGGCCAGCTTTATGGGCGAATTCTGAGAAACGCTGGAATGCTTCGACTCCGTAAGGACACAGGAACGCCAGCAGATCTGAGCGCATTCGAAGAAGTCCTTCGATGCCTCGAAAACGGTCGTGCGGCTGAACATACGTCGACGACGACATCGGCCGAGGTATTCCTTCCGCTCGTGGATACAAAAGATCAAACCCTCGACTTGCGCTGGCCCGATTATGGTGGCGAACAACTACGGTCGGTATTCACGGCGCGCACCGTGCCCGAAGCGTGGCAGTCTCGACTGGCAAATGCGGACGGCTGGGTTCTGCTGATTCGACTCAGCATGGAGACGACTTATGACGACGACATCGAACAACTCGGCAAGCGCCCTGAAGATCGGTCAACGAGCAAGGGTCGCCCTGGGAAGTGGGACGCCAATGCGTGGTGGGTGGAGTTATTGCAGATATTGCTGCACGTGGGCGGGCACGGTCATGTAAAACGACTTCGGCAACCACGACTTGCGGTGCTGTTGTCCTGTTATGACGAATTGGAACAGAAAGAGCAAACTCCGGCAAACGTTCTAGCAAAACGTCTACCCTTGGTATCAGCCTTCATTCAAGGTAATTGGGAACGCGAAGCGGTAAGCATTTGGGGACTTTCAGCACTTGGCAAGCTCCTCGAGAAAAGCAGCGAAGACGACGACTTCATTGATGAAGGGCCGGAGACACAAGGCTGGATCATTGCGCCAGATGGCAGCGCACCCAATCCGGATCTAACTCTTCCCATTGCATGGCTCGTGGGGGCATCGTGAGCAAACCGTTTCGAGCGCGTTATGGTAATCGCGACAAGAGTCACGATCTCTTGGAGTGGAATGGAGCGCCGTTGGTTTTGCCAAGAGCACTTCTCGGATTGACAGATCGACCGCCTAATGCGTCTGGTCCCGACGCGCTTTGGTGGCCGTCGGTAGGCTGTGGACCCATTGAAGGAATTTGGGCAATTTGGTGGACCGAGCCGGACGAAAGCGCCACACGAGGAGGAATGGTGCGTAGTGAAGTCGCCATCTGGCGACTCGAAGACATTGGCAACGTGGACGACTTACGACCAGTTATGCAATCAATCGGGGGCGAAAAACCATTTCTAGTCCCTTCTCCCGACGTATTGGCTGCGGTGGTGGACGCACTTTTGCGTGAGAATGCCGTTCCTCCCGTGTTGCTCGACCTCGAACTTTGGCCCGGTATTATTGCAGCATTATGGACGCGTCTCTGGCCAGAGGCGCGTCGAGCATTCTCCGCGCGGGT
>CAZETM010001567.1:0-1907 GCA_964514885.1 uncultured Polyangium sp.
CCTGCGCTTTTTTGACGTCCTCGAGAGCTACCGCATGCCCCCGCCGAACGCTTGCCACAGCAATTTTGGGAGCTTGCTCGGGCGTAAATAGCCCGCGCAAATCAATTTGCGGCTTGGGTCGGGCTGCTGCATTGGGTGCGGCCGGCTGGAGTCTGCGTGGAGGTTGCTGCGGTTGGCGTTTCTTCTGGTGAGCTTTCACCTTCGCTTTGACGCTCGCATCAATCGCGCTCGTCACCGCCGTATAACCTGCCACGACAGGCGCGACAAACGGCGCGGCGGCTGGAAAGGACACGGAAACGATCGCGCCGAGCGCCCCGATGAGGCTTTGACTGATTTTCAATTCGGCGGAAAATTGATCCGCCGTGACTCGTCGAGGTCCCTCGCCTACGATGATTTCATCCATGCGCATTTGAAAATCCTCCGGTGCGATACGAACGCGCACCTCTTCGATCCCGTAAATAACCGGCGGCATGCCGCCATCACGGCACAAGTCGATCACTTTTCCGTTGATTTCCCGACCATAATAGTGACGCGTTTTTTTTCCTACCTTCGAGCAGCAAATCCAAATTGGACGCCTGCGCGCCTCGTTTGCGGCCCATCTCCAAAGCCAGTCCTCGCAATCACCCTCTCGCAATAGATCGGTCAACCATGGGGGCTGCCACTGATCCCGACGACCCCATGGCGCTTTGCGTACCGGATCGCGCCGATAGCGAGGCTTGTAGGTGATCGCGCCCGGATCGGACTGCCGCAAAATGAGCAGCCGCATCACGTGCAGCGATTCCTCAGGGGTCATCGGGACAGCGGGATTCATCATCGCAGTTACGCAGCGCGAGCAAGGTTGAGCAAGTTGCGCTGTGCAACCGCCATATTCGGCAGATTCAGCAGTTGCAATGCATCGACCGTACTGGCTGGAACGCAAGGTTGCGTCTGCATGTTGATGGTGATGGCGCCCATACGTGCGCCCCCAGGCGCGACGCAAAGCACCTGTGCTTTGATCTTCACCGCACTCGTGAAGGTGCGCTGAATGACCGGCGTGAGTGCCATATCACGCGTGATCATCGCCAAAAACACCGTAAGGCCAACCGGTCCAGAGTGAACGAGTTGGACATCGTCGATGATGAAGCTGTTGCACAGGAAGTTTTCGTCGTCGATTTCGCGGGCGAGGATGGTGGTGATCGTGCAATGGCCAGGAAGCTCGACTTCCAAATCGAGCGTGGCACCGTCGGGGACCGTCGTGGTCGGGGTTTTGACCAACCCCGCGCACTTGTTTGGCCGGATCGCCTCGGTTGCGGCAATCCCGATTTCCGCTCGTGCCGCGGCATTGGCTACCGCCTGGACGACCTGCAGCCCGGGGCGCTGTGCGGGCGGATAGGCCCATTGCACGGGCGGCGGTGCCACAGGCTGCGGTCGGACCGGCTGTTGTCGTGCCGGCTGTCGAGGTTGCGCCTGTCGCGGCTGTTGCGCAATGCCGAACCCGAAGCCCGGGGACGGCATTTGCATGCCAAACATGGGTCCCGCACCCTCATCGTAGGCTTGCTGAACCGCGGCTTCTTGCAATGCCATCTCCAAAAAACTCATATCGATTTTCCTTCTTCTTTCCGACCTATGCCGGCCGAAATCTTAGTTTTTCGCTTCGGGCTGGTTGTACGTGAGCCGTAACAACACCTCGACATTGGACTTACCAACATCGGCCGCGAGCATTCCCATGGTCTCGGCGCTGATGCGCGGAACCATCTCGTGCAGCATCTTGACGATCTCATGACCAGATCCCGGTGAGACTTGGGTCGCCTGAAATGCCGTCATAGCTTGACTACCCAGCGCTCTGACTGTGGTTATCAGCTCGATCCCCTTTTTCGTCTCGAGTTGCCGCTCCTGAGACGCTGCCTGTTGTGCTGCAAGCTTCAGCT
>CAZETM010001568.1:0-1904 GCA_964514885.1 uncultured Polyangium sp.
AGCGACGACACCCCGCTGTTTGATGTCTTCGACGCACTGGATCGCCAAATCGCTATGGATGTTAGAAGGCTAATCGTTGCGTGGTCTGGTGCGACGTAAGAATCTAAACAATCCTTGATTACGATCATTTTGCATCGTATTGACTTATCAATAAAGGGCGGATATGCTCCCCATCAACTGCCACGAGTCCATCCAGCATGACCACTCAGCAACTGTCGGAACTGACCCAATCGCAGCGTGACCGGCTCGCGTTCATCGAGTTGCGGCTTCGCTACGTCGGGGAGTTTCGGCGCCAAGACCTTGTTTCCCGCTTTGGCATCCAGACAGCAGCCGCGACGCGAGACCTCGGTGCTTACAAGGATTTGGCCCCGCGCAATCTCGATTACGACGCCAAGAGCAAGGCATATCGCTGCGGCGAATGGTTCCGCCCGGTGTTCGACTTCTCGGCGGATCGCGTTCTGACCTGGTTGTCGCAAGGGTTCGGCGACGGCGAGCCGGTAAGGTTGCGCTCGCCGTTCCCCTGTGAGGGCATGGTCGTATCGAGCAAGATCGACCTCGATACCCTTTCGGTGGTTACGCGGGCCATCTACAGCAAATCACCGGTCGAGATTTCCTACCGTGCGCTGACCAGCGGCCTGACCACACGCGAGATAGTGCCCTTCGCCTTGGCCGACAACGGACAGCGCTGGCACGTTCGGGCGTTTGATCGTCGCAGCGGAGAATTCCGCGATTTCGTACTGGCACGAATCGCCGACGCCAAGGTAGTAAGCAGCGAGATTGGCGAGCACGAGACCTCGGCCCGCGACAATCAATGGAACCGCATCGTCGACCTTGAACTGGTTCCGCACCCCGCCAACGTGCAGCACCCCGACACCATCGAGGCCGAGTACGGCATGGAGGATGGGCAACTCAAGGTGCTGGTTCGCGCAGCGCTCGCCGGCTACCTGATGCGTCGCTGGAATGTCGATTGCACCGAAGACCACCGCCTGCGCGGGTCCGAATTCCACCTTTGGCTGCGCAACCGGCAAGCCCTCTACGGCGTGACCAACCTGTTGCTGGCGCCGGGGTACGAACAGCCGGAGAAAGCCTGACCATGCTGAAACTCGAAGACATCAAGAAGAATGCAGCCATCTCCGGTATCGAGCCGGGGCACGTTGTTCGCGTCGTCACGACGGAGCCGGTCGGCGATAACGCCCTCACCGTCTATTTCAAGACCCCGGACGGCAAGCTGCTTGAGCGCATGCTCTTTCGCACCGACGAGGCGAACCTGTCGCTCGCCGAAGCGGGCCGCCCGTGGGCATTCGATGCACCCGGAGAGGAGTTCAAGCTCGCCGCCGAAGCCTATCGGATCAATCTCGCGCATTTGTTCGACCCGATGATGGCGGTTCACACCTCAAACGTCGAACCTCTGCCGCACCAGATCACCGCAGTGTACGAATCCATGCTGCCGCGCCAGCCCTTGCGCTACGTGCTGGCAGACGACCCCGGCGCCGGTAAAACGATCATGGCCGGGTTGTTCATCCGCGAACTGCTGATGCGAGCTGACGCCAAGCGTGTCCTGATCGTTGCTCCCGGCAGTCTGGTCGAGCAGTGGCAGGATGAAATGTTCGAGAAGTTCGGCCTGTCCTTCACGCTGTTTTCCCGCGAGCAGGTCGAGCAGTCGCGCAGCGGCAACCCCTTCGACGACATCGACCTGATGGTTGCCCGCGTCGATCAACTGTCCCGCGCTGAAGACCTACAGGAAAAGCTGCGCCTCTCGCATTGGGACCTGATCGTCGTCGATGAAGCGCACAAGCTCTCGGCCAGCTACTTCGGCAACAAGGTCAACAAGACCAAACGTTTCCTGCTTGGCGAGTTGCTGGGTTCGATTACCCGTCACTTCCTGCTGATGACCGCCACACCCC
>CAZETM010001569.1:0-1903 GCA_964514885.1 uncultured Polyangium sp.
CGTTCTGCGCCGCGTTGCAGGATCGCCCGCCGCGCTTCGCAAAGCCGTGGGAGGTCGCAGCGCCTTGGGGACCGCTGCTACAGAAGCTAACGGCCCACGACGCTGCGGCCCGATATCAGACGGCAGAGGAAGCGCTGAGCGCCGCGCTGATCGCGTTCACTGCCGCGGCCATCCCGTTTCCTGACTTCGACACTCACGCTCTTGAGATCGGGGTCGGCCCCATGGGTGTTAGCAGTATTTGACCGCTCGAAGTGCAGCTTGCTGGCGAAGGCTCTCTGGATAGAAGCGATTGCAGAATCGATTGATCTGTCGGCGCTCGACGGCCCTTCCGTCGAATGCGTCGAGGCGCACCGCGATGTCAGGCAAGTGTTGGATGATGTCATGCAGGCCCATGGGCAGAATCGCGGCGACGATCGCGGGCCAGAGAATCGTGGTGAGCTTCCAGGGCTGTCGTGCGATCGATCGCACGGCGCGATCCGACTCGGGGGCCGAAGCGCTGTTCGCGCGGCTGCTGGCCGTCGATCGCGAGGAGCACTGGGGGGGAAAGCTCCGACGACGCGGAGCTCATTCGGTCGAGCAGCAAGCCGAGCAAGACCTTTGCACTCAGCCAAGCACGGATGGTGTCGTCTCTGTAGTTCGGGAGTCGGTCGAAGTGGCAGATCGATTTCCATCGCTTGAACTGAAGCTCGATCTGCCAGCGAAGACGGTACGCCTCCACGCATCGCGCGGCAGACAGTCGCGCTGCGAGCGCCGTCGTGAACAAGATGACGTAGCTTGCGGCTTCGAGTTGCTCGGGCGAGGTCGTGGCTCCGTGTTCGCGGAGCACTCGCTCCCGCGCCTCTTGCGCCTCCGCGTCGGGCAATCGAAAGCCAATCAGGCGCCCCTCGATGCGACGCACGTTTCGACCATCGCGATGCTCGACATGCGCAGTCCGCTCGTGGGCTCGGTGTCCGACCAGTGTTCGACACCAAGCCAGCACATCGATGCTGCTCTCGGTCTGCGCCCTGGTCTCGTCGATCTCCCCGCGCTCGAACAGGGGCATGGCGCCGCGGTTCACACGGAGAAGAACGTCCGCGCCCTGGTCGACGACCCACGCAACGCCGGGAGCGTTCGAGTAGCCGCGATCGCCGATGATCAGTTGCCCCTTCGACCACGCGAATCGCTTGAGCGTCTCGCCTCCAGAGACGTCGGTGATCTGTACGTGCGGCAGAGCGAGGTCGTGCAGGCGGATGACCGTGTGGATCCGCGCGTCGACGCCATCGGAGCCCGGACCGCTGACCGCGGTCGCATCGACGGCCAGCAGTTCGTAACCAGACCACCGTTCTGTCTCGGCCTCCGGCGCGAACGAGGTCATGCGCCCAACGAGCGCCTGCAGGTACGGCAGCGATGCTCGCAACTTCAGGTGGAGCCGAACCGCACTCAGCTTCGGCCCGCCCCCCTTCGCGACGACGACGACCGTCTGTCGAAGCGGCAAGTCCGCTCCCACGTGCACGAAGATCAGACGGAGCAGCTCGTCGACACTGGTAATCTTCGCGTTGGCCCACTGCAGCCGCACCTGCTTGTGCTCGTCAGCAAGCCGCGCGTAGTCGGCCGGCAGAAACGACACCAGCGTCTTCCAGTCGCGATTCGGATCGAGGATGGCCATCGCCTCCCTCTCGCAGAGAACTTCTGGACGGGCCAAAATTTCTGCTAACACCTATGCGTTGCCCAGCTCCCAGATCGCCTCTTCCTCCCACATGACGAGGGAGAAAGCTCCATGCACGACGTAGTCGCTGGTCGCGCGCGTCACGCTGAGGTGATCTTCTTCGCAAACCAAGCCGTAGGTGTCCGCCGATCCCACAGCGTGGACCAGGTTGATGCCGGTGCCGCCGAGGTTCATCGCCCAGATCTTGTTGTTGGCCTG
>CAZETM010001570.1:0-1901 GCA_964514885.1 uncultured Polyangium sp.
ATGTGCGATGGAAGTGGTCACTACTATGTCGATGAGGTCCAAGATGATGAGCCCACCGATGTTGCGGAAACGAAGCTGATAGGCGATCTCGTCGACCGCCTCGAGGTTCGTCATCAGGATCGTTTCTTCGAGATCCCTGGAGCCTTTGCCCACGAACCTACCGGTGTTCACGTCGATCGCGGTGAGTGCCTCGGCTTGATCGATGATCAGGTGACCACCGGAAGCGAGCGGCACTTTGCGCGATAGAGCGCGTTGGATCTCATCCTCGATCCCATACGCATCGAAGATCGGCTCGTGGCCTTCGTAAAGCTCCACGGCGTCGACACGCTCGGGCATGAACATCTCCATGAAACGACGGAGACGCACGTACTCTTCGCGACTGTCGATGACGATCTTCTCGATGTCGTCGGTGAACAGATCACGCGCCGTTTTCAGCACGAGATCGAGTTCGGTGTACAGGCACGCCGGACCTTTTACGACGCCCTCGCGCTTCTTGACCACTTCGCCCCAAAGTCGAACGAGGTAACCCACGTCCGCCTTCATTTGCTTCTTGGTCAAACCTTCCGCGACCGTACGAACGATGAGGCCGCCTTGCGGAGGCTTCATCGAATCGATCGCTTCACGCAGGCGCGAGCGCTCTTTCTCCGAGCCGATGCGCTTGGAGATGCCGACGTGATCGACAGTCGGCAGATACACGACGTACCTACCGGGGAGCGAAACGTGACTGGTCACGCGCGCGCCCTTGGTGCCGATCGGCTCTTTGGACACCTGCACGAGAACCTCTTGGCCCTCGCGGATGACCTCACGAATCGGCGTCGTCTTGGAGACGCGCGGCGGCTCGTGTTGACCAGGCTGACGCTTCTGCGTCCGCTGATCACGACTCGTGCGACCTGCAGCAGACTCACGCGGTTGCGGAGCTTCGCGGGACTCACGACCATCACGCCCACGACCCCCACGCCCACGTCCCTCTCTGCCACCACGAGCTTCGCCAGAGGGCTGCTCTCGTGGAGACGGAGGAGGCGGAGGAGGCGCCGCTTCGATGACGGGACGTCGATCCGCAGTTCGTCCGGACCGACGCACTTTGGCCCGAGGTCCTCCGCGGCCTGGACGCGCACGACCGGTGCGCGCTGCCGTGGGTGACACTTCGGTGCTTTCGTCTTTTGCTTCGAGCGTTGCTTGAGCAGGCTCGACAGCACTGACCGATTCGCCCGCTTTTTCAGCGGAAATTGCGGTCACAGTAGGTAATTCGTCTTCGATCCGCGCGTCTTCCGACGCGGTTTCTGCGGCTTCAGCAGATGGCGCTTCCGAGGAACTTTCGTACGAAACGGAGTCGTCTTTCGCTGCAGCGACGTCTTGAAATTCGTCGCTATAAAGTTCCGGCCCGGCGGCCACATCGAGCACCGTGGGAAGCGAAATGCTCACCTCGCGCTCGATACGTGTCGGGTCTTCTTGCGTAGAAGCCGACGTGCGTTCGTCGTCTTCGGAAGCAGAGCCATGCTGATGACGCCCAGCTAGGTACGCGTCGAAATCATCGGGACGAATCAGGTCTTCGACATGGAGAAACGCTGCGCGCTCGAGGCCGATGTCGATGAAGGCCGCTTGCATGCCCGGAAGCACGCGACTGACCTTGCCCAGATAGATGTTCCCGAGAGTTCCCTTCTGCGCATCTCGTTCGATGTGCAGCTCGGCAATGATGCCGTTCTCGATGAGGGCGACGCGCGTCTCGCGGATGTCGACGTTGATGACGAGGAGATTCTTGCCCATGCCCTGTGGATTGCCCTTGCGGGGCGAGGGGAAGGGTTACCACGTCACGGACGAGCCATGAAGGGCGGACTGGTCTCTGTTGGTCGCTAACCGTTTTCAGAGACAAAAGTCGGCAAAGTCAGAGCACGAGGTCGGAC
>CAZETM010001571.1:0-1899 GCA_964514885.1 uncultured Polyangium sp.
GCATAAGAAAGCAGGTGAGCTGATGAGAAAACATCAACAAGTCAAGCAAATCCTGTCCCAGGAGGAGTCCACCCCTGGGAAGCCCATCGCTTGCGCAACGTGGGGCGACCCACGAGGCGAAGCGTAGAGGGGCGCGTGAGCGGGCCGGGCGATAGAGCCCCGAAACATCCTCTTGCGGGCATAGAAGCCGACGCCTTCAGACCAGGCGGAAGGCCATGGCAGAGGTCCGAACAACGTGGACCTGGATCTGCTGCTGACGCGGGGTCGGAAAGTTCGGCACGTTCAGAAACGTCTTATGCACGGGAACCGGGAGACCTCGAAGATGACCCACTGTTCGCAGTGGATGATGGGTCGCTGCGGGAAGGCCAAGAAGCCGTACTCCGCAGGAGCTTCGAGGAGTCGGACGCGGGCGTAGTACCTACGATGCTGGCGAAGACGTGGGTAACGCCCGTCGAGTCGGTGGAGGGAAGGCCTTCGGCCAAGGGAAAATCCGTCCATGGAAACGCGCACCGGACGCAGAGCCGGGAACGCGCGCCTACACAAGTGGAACGGATCGGACAGCGAGCAAAGGAGAAGAAAGCGGAGCGGTTCGACAACGTGTTGAGCGCGGTGAAGGCGCCTCTCCTGAAGGAGGCTTATCAAAGCCTGCGGAAGAAGGCGGCGACTGGAGTCGATGGGGTCACGTGGGCCGAGTATGGCGAACAGCTTGACGCTCGTCTTGCCGACCTCCAAGACCGTATCCACCGAGGCAGTTATCATCCGCAGCCGGTGCGGCGCGTGCATATCCCGAAAGGCGATGGTGGCACACGGCCGCTCGGCATACCGGCCCTGGAAGATAAAATCATCCAGCAAGCGGTGCGGAGGGTGCTTGAGCCTATTTACGAGAGCGCGTTCTTGGGTTTCTCGTATGGCTTCCGGCCGGGCCGGTCGCCCCACAAGGCCCTGACGGCGCTCGCGGAGGCCATCGACAGGAAGTTGAACTGGGTGCTCGACGCAGATATCCGGTCGTTCTTTGACACGATCGATTTTGGATGGATGCAGAAGTTTCTCGAGCATCGGATAGCGGACAGACACATGGTGCGGCTGCTCATGAAGATGCTGCGCGCAGGTGTCATGGAGGACGGCGAGCTACGCGAGGTGGAGGAAGGTACGCCGCAGGGCGGGAACATAAGCCCGCTCCTGGCGAACATTTATCTTCACTACGCGTTTGACCTGTGGGTTCATCAATGGCGGAAGCGGTATGCGCACGGTGAGATGTACGTCGTGCGCTACGCGGACGACATTGTGATGGGCTTTCAGCGAGAGCAGGACGCGCGCGCGATGAGAGAGGCACTGGCGTCTCGACTCGCGTCGTTCGGTCTGGAGCTGCACCCGGGAAAGACCCGAGTGCTTCGGTTTGGGAGATTCGCCCACGAGAAATGCGAACGCGAAGGGCACACGCGCCCGGAGACGTTCGACTTCCTCGGGTTCACGCATATCGCCGGTAAAGACCGGCGAGGTGCGTTCCAACTGAATCGCCGCACCTCGCGGAAGAAGCGGAAAGCGAAGCTGGCGAGTCTGCGAGAGGAGATACGTCGGCGCCGGCATCAGCCGGTTCCGATGCAGCTTGCGTGGCTCTCCAGCGTACTTCGTGGGCACTACCAGTATTACGGTGTGCCCACGAATAGCCGCGCGCTGCGGTCGTTTCGCGAGCGTGTACGCCAGCGCTGGCACAGCCAGCTCCAACGGCGGAGTCATCGCGCACGCTGGAATGCACTACAACACGCGGCATTCGCTAGGCGATGGCCTCTTCCGCTTCCGAAGATCCATCATCCCTGGCCTTCTCTACGCAACGCGTATCCGTCGACCCGAGGTGGGAGCCCGGTGCGGGAAATCCGCTCGCCGGGTTCTGTCCGGGGG
>CAZETM010001572.1:0-1897 GCA_964514885.1 uncultured Polyangium sp.
GCAGATGTTGTTCCCGAATGCGTCATCTGCAATCGGAATGAGGTCGGACGGGATGCGCTCGTCGTACGTATCCATTGCAAGATCGAGCCGTTCGGACTTTCGGCCATCATGGAGGCCATAAAAGGCGTCCAACACCGAGCCCCGACCATGCCACCCTGGAACCTCGAACACATTGGGGCTAGGCCATCCACCATTCGAGGTAAGCAGAAACTGCTTGTACTCGAGAGGCAACAGTATTCCCCGGCCTGCCTCGAATTGGGCGATCGCCTCGGGAGAGGTCGCACCAAACGAATTCACTTCCTCAATCTGCATCGTTACACTCCTGTCGCGTCCCTGCCATGCCGCCGGTGTGGAAGAAATCTTTGTGTACGCCTTTCTTGATCAACTGCATGGTTTTTCCATCTTGGTGGTGATGCCAGGTATACTCTTCTAGCTTCCTCATCTTCTCTGGGATATCTGCGGCTTTGTCGGCAAGTGCGTAGTCTTTCGGGTAGCTCCCCGAAAACTCGATCTGCACATCCTTCACCGTTGGATGTCTGTAGCGCGTGAAGTCCGGATAGCCCTCCGTGTCATACGTCACGGTCACGCCGTCGCTGCGCGTGTACGTGGTCGATCCGTCGGCATTCTCTTGAATCGTGCCGCCGTTGTCCGTCCATTTCTTTGCATTGGGTTGATGCGGTTTCCGCGCAGGAGCCGACGCTGCCAGCACTGCATCGACCGCCAGGTTGACAGTTGCCGTGACGGCAATCGCGAGGGCGACCACGGAAAACTCGATAATCACCTCGACATAGACAATCGTGACCACCGTTATGGTGACGACTTCGACGACTTGTCCGATGTGCACACGATTCGGTATCGTCGACACCTTCGGCGCTGAAGACGAAGTCGCTCGACGTTTGGCTTGGTCGATCACCTCGGGATCGACGTGCATGTCTTTTAACGCGAGGCGGAGGCATATGCCTACCTCCGGATTGGGCTCGCCTTTCGTGGTCGCCTCCAGAACGTGGCCATTGCGGTCCACCTCGATTCGGGCATCGATCGGGATCGAGCCCGGCTGGAGGCCTTCCTGAACCGACTCGCCGCATTCCTTGAACCGTTCCGTCGTAAAATCGGGGATGTGCGGTGCTCCGGCCTGTCCATTTGCATGCCGCACGGTGACCGAAGGACCAAACATGCTCGAGCACGAGAAGCAAAGAATCAGCAGTGCCGCCACGAAGGCTCGAAATAGGTGATTCATGTTTCGAGCCTACAACGATCACAAAGCGCAGAGCAATGGAAAAGCTTTCAGGGTCAGGGGCTCAACTCGACTTTGCCTCCCAAACCCCCAGAGAGTCGACCTGTTACCGGTTGAACGCGAAGCGTTCAACCGGGCAAGAAACCGTCCGGTGTTGCCGTCTCTTTCGTATCTACCCCAGAACGCGCAATCGTCAGATCCGCCTTGCGCCATTGCAAACGCGTTTTCGCGATCGGTGGAGCATCCGCCAGCCACCGAATGCACGTCGCCTACAACGCATGTACCGCTATTGCAATGGCCGCGCAGGTATTTCGCACCGTTCACCGGCGAACCCAAACCCGCTTTACACGCTCGAACGACCCGGCTGCCGGTGTGGAAGAAATCGCGGCGCACGTCGCGAGACGTGCGCGCCATGCTCGATTACTTCCGCTTGGTCCGCGGCCTCTTGTCAAGCTCCTCAGAGGTCGTGAGGCCGTCGAGGAACTCCTGAAGGCTGTCCGCCACCAGGAACACGTTTCGGTAGTCCTGGACGAAGTCTCCATTCTCATCGAGTTCGTCCTCGTGATCCCAGAAGTAGATCTTCCCTTCGCGTTTGCCCTTCCAACCGATGCAGATGTTGTTCCCGAATGCGTCATCTGCAATCGGAATGAGGTCGGACGGGAT
>CAZETM010001573.1:0-1896 GCA_964514885.1 uncultured Polyangium sp.
CGGTTGGAGTATTCATTTGGGTATAGGGAATGGAAAGTACTTGTTGCACACCTGCTCCATCCATACACGCCGCTATCCTCATCAGATCCGTTTACTCCGTGGGTCCGCGCCGTCCCTCTGCTTGCAGCTCCAGAGTCGGGGTTGAGCGAGTATGCGGCGGCCGAGATCCTCGATGGTGCCGATCCGAGTGATACAGATCGCGCCCTGCTCCACGACCTGCGCCTAAAACGTGCGCAATACAGTTTCACCGATCAGGATCCAGAAAAAGTCGTCAATGCAATCGATGCACGATTCCCTGAGCATCCTTGGGCAAAACGTCTCGGCCGCAGATAACCCGCGAAGGTCCTACGAATCGTCGAGCACTCGATGGCCGTTTTCGGGCGTGGTTCCAGTGATGACCTTCCTCGTCGATCGGCCCGGGTTGCATCTCGTCGGCACTTCTCGTAGGCTCTGAACATGGCGGAACCGGCGTCGAGTCTACCCTTGGTCGAAGAATTTCCCCTTGCGTGGACCACGGCCGATCTCGAGCGGTGGCTAGCCAAGTTGCCGGCACAGGAACGGGCGGAAATCGCGTGGACGGCGCCCGGCCTCAAGGCGGCGCTCGACCCGCTCCTCACGGAATCGCTCGAAGAACCCGTCATTGATGCGGCAACACAATCGTACCTTCGAGTTGTGAGTGGTTGCCGTCGATTTATGCTGCGCATTTTAGCCGACGATGTGCCCCTTGCGCCGCTATACAAACCCTGGCTCGAACGCATTCCGTCGCTGCAGGCATTTCTCGTGTCGCCCATTTCCGGCGCGCATGCAGAGAAATCATTACGAGCCGTCGTCGGGTTTTCGTTAAAGAATTGGGAGGAATTGCGGCAGCTCTATCGTGAGAACAAAGCGGAGATCGAACGCCGCCTGTCTGATTTGGATCTCGAACCCCTGAACGAAGGCCCTGGACGCGATATCTCGCGGGCCACGTTGCTCGTCTCCGCACTGCTGGAAGCCATGGATCGCGGCGTGCCGGCCGCTCGCGGTCGCGAGCTGGCACGTCTTGCGTTGCGACATGCGCTCCGAGCGGTCGATGGATTGCGCCGGCTAGGAGCCACGTGCGACGAAATCGCGACAAACGAGCTTTCCAAGGAGGAGCGCGAAGACAGGTATCTCGATGCGGCGGCTGAGCTTGTGTTGGCTGGGCGGTACGACGTCATGAGTGAGTTTGGGGTACATCCGTCCCCGATAACGCTCGCAGATCTTGAAGCATTGCAGGCGCTCCCAATGCTCCCCGCTGCGCCTCCTCCAGCTCCTCGTATTCGACGCTCCGTTGCAAATATCGCATGCGTCGCGTTCCGACCGGCACCGGCCATTTCGTTCGAAGGCGACTTTGTATGGTATCCCGCAACGGAGAAGCTCGTCGAGCGTGCCGTTTTGCTGCGCGAGCAGCCCGTCCTCGCGACAATCGTCACAGGCGCACAGCCGCGTCTGCTTCGTATTGATCCCGCGGATAAGCCCCCTACGTCCGATGAATCCGTACGTACGCGCGACATGCTTCAGGATTGGGACGAGTTGCTGGAGCGGCTTGCCAAATGAGTCGGGACGAAGTTGGTTATGCGCTCGTCACCGTGGAACGCGTCATGGCGTTACACGCGGCCGCCATCGCTTCCAAGGGTGGAGCACCAGGACTCCGCGACCACGGTCTGCTGCACGGTGCAATCAATGGCGCGTTGACTGCCGCGATGTACGCATCTGAAGATGGCCAACCGGACGATCTGCAAGTGGCCGCTCATCTTTTGTACAACATCAGTCGGACGCACCCTTTCATCGACGGCAACAAGCGAGCCGCATGGCTTGCGTGCGAAGAGCAATTGCGCAGCATTGGACTCAAGGTGAACGCGCAGACGGACGATGCAG
>CAZETM010001574.1:0-1896 GCA_964514885.1 uncultured Polyangium sp.
GGACTGACGTTCTTTGGTTTGGAACGCATCGGCCGAAATCGCTGGCGTATGCCAGTGGTGCGCCAGCTGATCTCCGGCACTGGTGCGTTGTTTGGCGGCGCGGGTTTGGGGGCAGCAATCGAAATCGCTGAAGCCGAAAGTGGGCGCCCCGCGATCTGGGCGACGGCCCAGTATCTCAACTACGCGCCCGAAGGGTCAGAACTGATTCTTGACGTCAACGAAGTGGTGCACGGCAACCAAGTGAGCCAGGTGCGCGTGATCGCGCGTTGCGACGACCGCGAAATTCTGACCGTCATCGGAGCGTACGGTCTCCGGCCGCTCGATACCACTGGACAATGGACGCAAATGCCAACGGTGCCACCGCCGAGCGAATGCCCACCGCGGCCTCTCATGGATCAACATCTTGGAACGATCTCGTCGCGGATGGATATGCGCCTTGCGAACGCGCGGCCAATGACCGAGTTTCCGAGCGAGCCGGGTACCGGCAATTCTGCGCTCTGGACGCGTTTCCCTGGGCGCCCCGAATTGAAAGCGTCCGGACTTGCCGTCATTGGCGATTTTGTTCCGTTCGGTATCAGTCAAGCCCTCGGGATGCGCGCTGGCGGCAACAGCATCGACAACACGTTGCGCGTCGCAAGCCTGGTCGACACCGAATGGATGCTCATCGATATCCGCATTCACGCGGTGAACAACGGGTTCGGCCACGGCCTCGTGCACTTATGGAGCGAGGACGGCATTCTGCTCGGAACCGCAAGCCAATCAACGATGGTCCGGCATTGGAAAGAGCAGCCGCCAACGACCCAAGAAGTGAAGTAAACAATGAATATGACCTCAGCTCAGACTTCAGATCAAACGTCGATGCCACCGCGTCGCCATGGCATCACCGTTCCCTTCGACGGCCTCGCGCTTGGCGAGCATCGCGAAGTATTTCGCGAGCTCGTCGATTTGGGTTACACCGACTTGTGGTCGGCCGAGTCTGGTGCCGCCGACGCGTTTACACCGCTCGTGCTGGCAGCCGCGTGGGCTCCGGAGCTGCGCCTCGGCACTGCGATCATCCCCGCGTACACACGCGGAGCTATGACGCTGGCGTGTCAAGTGGCGTCGCTTTGCAGCGCGAACCCCGGGCATTTCGCGGTGGGTATCGGCAGTAGCTCAAACATCATCGTCGAACGCTGGAACAGCATTCCTTTCGAGAAGCCGTATCAACGTGTTCGCGACACGGTGAGATTCTTACGCACCGCGCTCACGGGCGACAAAGTCACTGAGGAATACGAAACCTTCAAGGTCAGTGGTTTCAAACTTGGCCTCGCGGTCGCGGAACAACCACCAATCTTGATTGCTGCATTACGTGAAGGCATGCTGAAACTCGCGGGCCGCGAAGGCGATGGGGCCATTATTAACTGGCTGACGGCCGACGATGTGTCGACCGTTGCACCCTTCGTCGGCCGCAAAGAAATCATGGCCCGGCTCTTCGTGTTACCCACAGAAGACCGCGACCTCGTGAATTTCGTTGGGCGCCGAGCGATCGCGCAATACCTCAATGTGCCGGTGTACGCCGCGTTTCACGATTGGCTCGGCCGCGGCGAGATGCTCAAGCCAATGTGGGATCATTGGAAGGCAGGCGACCGCAAGGCCGCGACCGAGGCGATACCACAGGAACTCGTAGATTCGCTCGTGATCTGGGGTTCCCCAAGCCAAATTTCTGAGCACATCGAGCGTTATTGCCAAAATGGTGTGACGACTCCAGCCCCAGCAATCCTCGGCAATGCCCAGCAGGCGCTCGCGACTGCTCGCGCCATCGCTCCAAGTTCCCGTTAACGAAGCCCAAAGCACGAAGGGGCCTCCCGCCGAACCCAGCGACTACGGTTGGCGTGGATCTGGGGCCAAACGACCGAC
>CAZETM010001575.1:0-1895 GCA_964514885.1 uncultured Polyangium sp.
GGAGGCGGCGGCGCACCAAATGCGGGTTGCGGGCCAAACCCACCGAGTGCGGACGAAAAACCGAAACCAGGTCGAGACGCGGATTTGGCGATATTGGCCGGTTGTGGCAATACGACGGGCACGCTTCCTTCAATCGATGCGTGTCGTTCGTCCGAATGAACGCCTACGAGCGCTACTTTGCGATTGACCACGCCAAACGCGGTTCCCAATCCTTCGAGCGTGGCATCGTCCGCTGGATCGAAACGGTAGGTGAGACGCCGATTGCGTAACAATGCCCATAACGTCGCGGCGCCTTCGGCACGCGTTTTGTCCGCAATGGTCAATTCCATCGCGACGCGCTCGTCTTCGCCATCGGCCTTTTGCCCCAACAGAACCAGCCGATCTCCCGAATTCACCTTTCCACGAAAGGAAAACAAGACGGGCTCGGCGGCGAACAAATCAATAGGGCCCGGCGGTTCGAGCATCTTGGGTGCTTTGCGCTCACCATCACGCTCCACGAGCACTCGAATGCCCGTCCAAAGCGGCGCCGTGATTGCATTCTTCAGCCGCACGAGCGCCTTTTCGAGGTCTTCATTGGTCGCGACGGGCGTGTACGTGCCTCCGCCAAGCTCCGCCAATTCGGCGAGCATTGCGTGATGGACCGAATCGCCAATTCCGAGCACGTGCAAGCGAGTGTCGAAAAGCTTGTCTTTCGCCGTGCGGAGCACGTTCGCCGCATTCGCCACGTCCCCGTCGGTCATGAAAACGACGACCCGCAAGCGATAGGTTTGGTCGCGTGGAGCGGGATTGTTCATCGCAATGGGCACTCCAGCCGGCAGTGTCGGCGAAAGCGACGCGTCAATGGCCATGGCACTTTCCGTTCCACCGCGTGCATCGATTCGCCCAATGAATGCGTCCGCCGCAGACAGAGCCGCGTCATCGAAGGGCACCGGCGTGCTCGCGAGCGCTTCGAGCACATTGTCGAACGCAATGATGTTGAAGCGATCCTCGGGGCTCAGCGACCGTACGGCACCTCGAACGGCTCGAATCGCCGAATCCATCGGTCCGCCGCGCATCGAACCTGAGCGATCGACGAGAAATACCACATTTCGAGCAATCGTGGGGCCTTCGTCAGCAAATGCGGGAGGCACGAGCGCGACGGTCGTGGTCGGGCCATTCTCGTCCGGGCCATTGGTTGTATCATGACGAACCCAGATAGCAGCCTTTTCGCCGCGCGGCCGGTCGGCGATTTCGACTTGCAAGTCTTTGTCGAGCGCTGCGTCGCGCAATTCCAGGCGCGTTTCATTCTGCCCCGCGTGCGTCGACACGCGATGCGATGCACATCGAATTGTCGACGGTTTTCCATCAGCGTGGGCAATACGCACATTCACGGTGGCTCGGGCCTCGAGCGTCATCGGGCGAGGCCTGTTTCCAGCAGCCTTTTCAGTTTCATTGAGCGCCGCGTCTTTTTCCACGTACCGGGGCATGTACGTGAGCGGCACAATGAGCCGATGACCATCGGAAACGGCCAATAGAATTTGGTCGACCGTGAGCGATATTTCGACGTCTTCGCCATGCTCGATCGGCGCAATACGCAAGCGGGCCAAGTCTTCGCCCTCGGATTCGCCTAAGACGGCCGATTTTCCTGCGTCGAGCGCTCGTTGGTATTCCGCTTGCGCATGCTGGCGAGCACGGACTTTACCCGTGATCGTACGATTACCTATTTTTGCGACGAGTTCGCGGAGCGCGGCCATGGGCGGAAGTGGAAAAACCAAGTCGCCTTCAATCGTGTGCCCCAGGTCGTTGTGGAATGTGACCACGAGCTTCGTTCGTGCATGAGGGCCATCGATTTCGACGTTTGCGCTCACGCTGCGCACGGCGAGGAACGTGCCGTCTTCATCCGAAAGGTTGACGGA
>CAZETM010001576.1:0-1888 GCA_964514885.1 uncultured Polyangium sp.
GTGGGAATGCCGAGCGTCCCGGTGCAAGCATCTCGCGCCATGCGCATGGCATGTGATGCCGTGACCAACTACATCGGACAAGCAGCAACCTTGACGTTCGATACGGGCGACAGCTCGCGAACGGTGCACGGAATCATTGGTGAATTCGTGCAGCTCGATGATGGCAAAACGGGGACGATGTACCGCGCAGTCGTGGTTCCCGAAGTGTCGCGACTGCTTTACCGCACGGATTCGCGGATCTTCCAAGACCAGTCCGCGCCAGAGATCATCGCCGCGGTGCTCGACGCCGCTGGTATTCGAAACGAACGATTTCGCTTTGCGCTTGGAAAGGATAGGCCCACGCGCGAATACTGCGTGCAATATCGCGAAACGGATTGGGCGTTCATTACGCGACTGCTCGAAGAAGAGGGCATTCATTTCTATTTCGATGGCCGTGTGCTGGTGATGGCCGATGGACCAACAGCGCACGAACCGATTGAAGGAGGAACGCTCATTTTCCGCGCGCCGCTTGGCGCCATCGCGCACGGCGAGCACGTTTCCCGATTTGCATGGGCCGAACGAATTGTATCAGGAAAATACACGCAACGCGATTACGCGTTCATGAAGCCCGCCTTGTCACTCGAAACGTCCGATAAAGCCGATACCAATGCCGAGTTGGAGGTCTACGAGTTTCCAGGTCGATACGAAACACCGGATCGGGGCAACGACCTAGCAAAAATGCGGCTCGAAGAGTTGCGGACACGGACGTATACGGGCGCGGGCGTGAGCGATTCGTGTCGTCTCATTCCGGGCCAAACCGTTTTGCTCATGGAGCACCCGGACGACACGATGAACGTGCCGTATTTGGTCACGCGCGTAGTGCATCGGGGTTCGGCGCCGATGTCCGAAGGAATGCTCGAAACAGAGTCGAGCTACGAAAATGAATTCGAGGTCGTTCGTGCAGACACGATGATCCGCCCATTGCGAACGACGCCCAAACCGTCGATTTCCGGCGTGCAAACCGCTGTCGTGGTCGGTCCGGGCAAAGAAGAATCGCACACCGATGCGCATGGCCGCGTAAAGGTGCAGTTTCATTGGGATCGTCAGGGCACGAAAGACGATCACAGTTCTTGTTGGATGCGCGTAATGCAACAATCAGCCGGAGCTGGATGGGGCATGGTATTTTTGCCGCGCGTTGGGCACGAGGTGGTCGTGATGTTTCTGGAGGGCGATCCGGACCGGCCGCTCGTCATGGGCAGCGTTTACAATGGCGCGAACGTTCCACCGTATGCTCTGCCGCAAAACAAGACTCGCAGCACGATTCGCACGAAATCGTTCGGCGGAGACGGTCATAACGAGATTCGTTTCGACGATGCGCAGGGTGCGGAAGAAATCTACGTGCATGCCGAACGCGATTACAGCGACGTAATCAAACACAATCGTTCGACGGTTATCCACGGTGAACGCCGCCAAACCATTGACCGGAACGATGCCGAGCACATTCGTGGCAATCAAGGGATCACGATCGATGGCAATCAACACCTGCACATTCGTGGGAACCAAAGGACGATCGTCGACGGTGGTGCCGCGAACGACAACGGTTTTCGTGGATCAGCGACGACCGTGCGCGGCAAATACGAAGTGGACGCGTCGGACACGATGCGCATACAGGCGCCAAACTCGATCACGCTTCAATCCGGAGGAAGCATGATTTTCATCGAGCCGGGTAAAATCGTGTTATCCGCGGGGCCTGGAGCCACGATCGTACTCGACGCAAATGCGCTGGTGCAATCAGTCGCAGGTTCGCGGGTGTTCTTGGACGCGAATGTGCACGCGAAATCAAGCGGCGGGGCCGAGGTATTGCTCGATAGCAATGCCCGCGCGACGTCGTGCGCGGGTAGCAATCTGT
>CAZETM010001577.1:0-1886 GCA_964514885.1 uncultured Polyangium sp.
CGCGAGACAAGGAGACAGGCGGGCAGTTTGGCGAGCTATTACATAGCTAGGCGCGCAACGCGGTTGGCGGGCTATCACATTATGTCGAAAATTCCCGTGGTTGGCGGGCTATCACATTCGATAGACAAATGTGCGACATAGTTTGGCCAGCTATAACATTGCATATAAACGTCCAGCAGAGCTAGACCACTGCTATCGAACTTCCATTTTCAACTGTGTTCATTTTGCAAAGGGGCTTCCACATCTATCGGTTGGGCAAGCGGGCCTTTACGCAATGCCCATCGTGACCAAGCCGGTCGCGCACCGTTTTTGAGATGTGCCCACACGATGCCGTCAACGAATAAGTCAACCGCTTCGTCAAACCATCTGCACAAAACGGCTGATTGTGAAGTAAGCCGTGGCATTGGTTCAGGTTTGCAATATTTGGCCGGGTTTAGAAAAGGCATGGTAGCCTCGTCGTCTTCCCATTGAACATTTGTCGGCGTCGGGGCCACATTGTACAGCCAGACATCGCTTACAATTTGCTCATCCTTGATCAGATAGGCGTATGCAACGCGATTATCATCCTCCACTACCACGGCCATCCTGCCGCCCGGAGCTTCGAAACGAAAAAGCTGCTCACTTGTCGTTGAATCTGCCACTATCGTACTCCTTCTTCCAATAGTCCCGCTGCTGCTGCTTCCAAGCCTGCCGATCTATCGTACTCGGTTTCTGTCCTGTGTTGCTATGATTCTCGGTGAAATTTCCTTTGCCGCGATGATCGGTTCGAGTCATTTCATCAAGCGGACCGTCTGGGCTCTGACTTCGGTGATGTAGCTCCACCGGATGGCTGTCTTTGCCAATAGGTGCGTGTCCTCGCGTTGGTGGCGGTGCTTGTAACTCGCTATTGGGGATTCTATTGCCTGCTGGCGGCCCCCTCGTCGTTTTCGCTCCCTTTCCTAAACGCGTCGCCTTCCTCGCGACGACAATGCTGAGAATCGCCACCCCTACGCCGACCGATGCTTGACCAACCGTATACCAGTCATCGTTATCCACGGCCAAGGAAATGTTCGCAAAGCCGATCAACGGGTTGATGACGTTGAACACGTCAATGACATCACCTTGTCGGGACGCCTGGAGCATTCGATCCACGGTGTCCACCTGCGCTCGCGACCACGAAGGCGTCAGCGGAATCATTGACCAAAAGTCGTCAACAAAATCGCCCAAACCCGCGCCCACCCCGCCGAGAAAGCCGCCTTCTTTCGGCTGCTCTGGTGGCGTCGTTTCTTTCGGCAAACCATCCCCACCGTTTCCCGTCGTGCTCACGTCGACAGGAGGCACGTATGCGCCCACTTTGGCAGCTTCTTGCTTGGCTTTCGCGGGCTCCGGTGCAGGCGCGATTTCACGTACCGTGGAAGACCCAACGACAATATCGCCCGATGACGATGGAGGCTGGGTGGTGACTGTCGTGGTCCACTTCCCAGGTGCCCATTCTTCGTTGTCCTCTGGCACAAATCCCGTCGGATCCACGAATGCGAGCGGATTATTCAGCACGTACGCGTAACGGTTGAGGCTCTGCCCATTCCAAATATCCGCAATGACCGGATCCGTCGTCGTAAACCGTCCGATTCGCGGGTCAAAGATGCGCCCCTTCATGTTCACGAGGCCCAAGCCCTCTTCGTCCTCGTGCCCCGTGAATCCGCGCGTCGTGGGGCTCGGGAAGGCGCCTGCTGGCCCTCCCCATTCCGGATTTCGCCGCGCGCCGAACGCGTCATAGCTGCGCCGTTCATCGAGCGCGCCGTTTTCCTTCGTAATCGCATCGATCGACCCAAGATGATCCACGTGCAAGAAGCGCGTGCCCGCATTCACTCCGCCACGTGTCATAATGGCGATAGCTCGCTCGGGAG
>CAZETM010001578.1:0-1885 GCA_964514885.1 uncultured Polyangium sp.
CCCGGGCGCGGAGCGGCTCCGGCTACTCCGGTGATCGCGCTCCGAATGGAATCCATCCTCCATTGGGTCGCCGACCGCGTCGCTCAATTCCCCCGCAACCACCGCTTCACCGTCGGCGACCGCTTGCTCGACACGTGCCTCGACATCACCCAACACATCGTCGAAGCCGCCTACAAGCGCGACAAACAGGCGGAGCTTGCCGCCGCGTCTCGCGCCCTCGTCCGCGCGCGCATTCTCATGCGCCTCGCCCATGCTCTGCGCTGCGTCTCCGAACCCCAACACCTCCACTTCGCCCGCGAAACCGACGAAATCGGCAAAATGCTCGGCGGCTGGTTGCGCGCCGTCAAACCATGCTAACCTCGCATCCGTCCGGCGCCCGTACGGGCCGGATGGCGTTGCAAGGGAACCACCAACCGGGTGATCCGGGGTGGCAGTTGGAACAACAATGCGTCCAACCTGCTTTCCTCGAACCGCAACAACAACACCCCGACGAACCGCAACAACAACAACGGGGCCCGGTGCGCGAAGACAGCGAACAAAACCTCCTCGCGAGGACATCCAGAATCGGCACGACCAAGGTCGCTCCGAGCGTGATGATCCACTGTCCACCCTGGTGACGCCGCGCCTTTACTGGCGCAACCAGCGCCCGGGACGAACGTTCCGGGCCCCTTCGGGGCCGAGCCTTTCCATAGGCCGGCTCCGAGGGTTTTTCTTCAATCATCCTCCCCGCCAAACGACAATTCCCCCAGCACCCGCTTGCACAACGCCCGCGTATGCCCGTGCCGCGCATGCGCCACCCACGCCTGCACCCGCGACGTCACCTCCTCAGCATCGATCGCGCCAATCTCGTACAGGGTTTTCAACGTCCGCATCCGCGCCCGAAACCGCTGCACGTTTTCTTGACGCAATCGCACGCGCACCCCATCACCGCGCCGTTGCAACACGAATCCCAAAAACGCCACCGCCTCCGTCGTCCGATGCAATCGACACTTCTGTGGATGCAGTCGCAAACGAAGCTCGTTGCACCGTTCGCGTATCGCATCCCAAGCATTGCGCAACACGTCCGGGTCGTCGTGAAACACCAGCAAATCGTCGCAATAACGCACGAATGTCCCGATCCCCAGGTGGGATCCGAGCAGGTGATCCACCGGCGACAACATCAAGTTCGCCCATATCTGGGACGTCAAGTTTCCGATCGGCAAACCATGTGCTCGCTCGAGCGGCGTGAACAAGTCGTCCCCCGGAAAGTGAAAGCGCGTCGGCTCCATCGCCGACGGCGCCTGTATGATCCGCTCCGTCACCCACCACCATTCTCGCGGCGTCTTCGGTCGCAGCATCTTCAGCAAGATGGCGTGATCGATCGAATGAAAGAACTTCGCGATGTCCAGGCGCAACACCCACCGATGGCGTCGACACAGATCCACCGCTCGCTCCAAACATCGATGCGTTCCGTATCCTTTTCGACACGCATACGATTGCGCTGCGAAAGACCGCTCGATCCGTTCGAGCGTCACGTGCATCAGCGCGTGCTGCACGACCCGATCCCGAAACGGTAATGCTGAGATGAGTCGCGCCTTCGGCTCGAAAATCCAAAATGACCGCGATGCCCCCGGCACCCACGTTCCTCGTGCCAGCTCTTCCGCGAGCGCCAAGCAAGCCCGTTCCTTATCGAGCAAGAACGCCGCCACGTCGGCTGAGCTTCGTTTCCCACGTGCAGCCAGATGAACCAACCGTAGCCATGTCCACATGTGCATTTTCATATCAGCGAGCGACCCACGACATGCGCCGGGTTGAATGCCTCGCTCCACTCGCAAAACCCCTTGACGCTCTCGTTTGTCCGTGCGCACCCTACGTGCATGACCGACCCGAAGAGCACCGACGGCGT
>CAZETM010001579.1:0-1881 GCA_964514885.1 uncultured Polyangium sp.
AGGCTACTCAGCACCTGCACGATCGAGGTGTACGAAGCGGCGCTGGTGCACGTGATCGAAGGCAAAGCGAAGGCCAAAGCGAAGGCCAAAGCGGCACTGCGTGTGGCGGAACGAGGATGAGTCATTCCGTTGGCATGACAAAGCCCCGGCCAAGTCTCCTGCAAAACAACTCGAGCCGAACCGGCAAGACCGCCGCGCGTGGCTTACATGATTGTGAAGGACTTTGCGCTCAGACGATAGTCCTCGCGCTCATGACCGACGCCTTTGCGTCACGGATCGCAGGAGCCAAACAAGATCTCGAAAGTGTCGGTCGCCCCGGCAAGATCCATGCGACCATCGCCGTCGAAGTCCGCCGCGCCAATCGACTCCGCATTCATTTGATACTCGACCCTCGCCGTGAAGGTACCATCGCCGCGATTGAGCAAGACGCTCGCAATTCCGTAGCTTCCGGCGACGATATCGAGTTTTCCATCGCCATTGATGTCAGCCACAGTCGCATCCGATGCAAAATTGTCACCGTTGGTGGGGTAAGCTGTTTGAGCGCTGAACACGCCACTTCCGTTATTGAGCAACACGACCACACTGGCCCCGTTCGTAACGATCATGTCGGGTTTTCCGTCACCGTTCAGATCCGCCATCTCGACGGAACGGCTCCCATTGCTCATCGGGTACGTCGTGTGCGTCGTGAATGTTCCATTGCCGGCATTGAACAGAACGCGCACCGCGAATTCGCTGCAAACGATCACGTCGACGTGTCCGTCTGCGTTGACGTCGGCCATGGCAACCGCTTCGGGGAACATGTCCGCGGTATAATCGACCTTCGCCGCGAAGGTTCCGAAGCCCTGGTTGAGGAGCACGCTCACGTCATTGCTCGAGAGGTTTGCGACCGCCAAATCGAGCCGGCCGTCACCGTTCAGATCGCCCATGGCCACCGAACTCGGTTGCTGTCCCGCGTCGTAGCCGGTGACTAAGTTGAAACCACCATTGCCGTTACCAAAGTTAACCAATACTTCGTTTGTGTCTTGCAGCGCGATAGCCAGATCGATCTTGCCGTCGCCATTGAGGTCACCCGCTGCGACGTCCGTCGGTCCCGCTAAACTACTACCACCAACTACCGTGCTCATTGTCCCATTGCCCTGGTTCACGAGCACGTGGATCGAGTTGTCGATTTCGCTGACGAAGACGGCATCGGGCTTGTTGTCACCATTGAGGTCCAACGTGATGAGGGACTCAGCGCGCGTAACCGAGCCGTAATAGGTTTTCGAGCGCAGGGTTCCATCGCCCTTTCCAAATCGCACCGAGATCCTGTCGTGGAAAGGGTTCGCTCCCGCAATGTCGAGTTTGCTGTCGCCATTGAGGTGCGCGAGGACAACCGAGCCGGGCTGGAAACCGACGTCGGAATCGACCTTGGGCGCGAAGGCACCATTGCCCTGATTGATGAATATGCTCGAAAGCCCGCCGTCGTCTGCCGTAACGAGGTCGGGCTTGTTGTCACCATTCATGTCTCCCACGGCGATCGATCTGGGGTCTTTGCCTGCGGCATAATCGACCTTGGGGGCAAATACGGCGCCGCCTTGATTCATGAGCACGCTCAGGTAGCCAAGGGTACCACCACTGGAGACGGCCACGACGAGGTCGATTTTACCGTCACCGTTGACGTCCGCCGGGGAAACCGACCGCTGGTTGAGCGAGCCGAACGAATAGTCGATATTGGGGCCGAAGGTGCCGCTGCCCTGGTTCAACATGACGCCCATCGTCGTCGTGAAATTGGCCGCGATCTTGATGATGACGAGGTCGATTTGGCCATCGCCATTGAGTTCGCCCGCCGCGATCGAGTAGCCTTTCGCGCCCAAGGGATAGTCGACTCGACCGCCAAATGCG
>CAZETM010001580.1:0-1879 GCA_964514885.1 uncultured Polyangium sp.
CGCTGCGGTATACGTGCCGAACTTCCACGTGACCGGCTTGGTAAAATGACACGTGCCGCCCAGGGTGATATCGCTATCGAACGCGGCAATCACCGTTTCAACCAGGCTTTCCAGTGACGCTCGGGCGAAGGACCGCCCCCGCGTCCACATTTCATGATGCACCACAATTTCATAATTGCGCGAGCGTAAATTATCCCGGTTCGTATACGCCTCGTTTTCGCCTTCCGAAGTTTCAAAGGTGACGGCGGGATACCCGTCCAGTTCAAAGGTAAATTCATTGAGCACCACTTGGAAATCGGTGATGCCTTGGAGCTTGGCGAGAATGGCGGCGTCGAGTGCTGAGAGGCTCATAAATGTTTGATGAGATCGCCGAGGGCGTCGTCCAGAAACTTATTCGTTTCCATATTACTCTCCTCGATGGCGTCGGCAAAGAACGGCTGGGCTTTCGTGCCGCGTTTGGCAATAGCCCGCTGGACCATAAACGTCGGGATCCCATGCCGGGAGGCCCAGGGCGCAATCGCGTCGGCCGGAGGCATGTGGGGCTTCGTGCCGTCGTGGACAAAGCGCGCATAGGGCGCGGTGTTTTTCAAAATGCCGACCAGTTCTTCAAAGGCCGTTTGCATGCCCGCCCCCCTCAGGAACCCTTTATCGATCGGGGTTTTCGGCCGGGCCTTGGCGAGTAAATTAAAAATGATTTTCTTGAATGCCGTATTGATCGCGGCTTTCGAGGCCATGGGAAACTTCGTCAGCATGGCGTCAATTTGCTTCCGGTCAATTTCGATCGCGAGACTCATCGGATGGCTTTTTCGCACACACAGGAAAGCGTATCCCGACTGCCCAGGGTGGTGCGTTTAACCCCGCGCACGCCATAGATGTGATCGTCCACAACGAGTTGATCGTTCGGTTGAATATCGACCGTCCCGTCACAGTCAAAGGCATACGCCTGCCCGTGCATATTCAAGGCAATGGTATGCTCGTCGCTATCGATGGGATGCAACCACCCAAGCACGCGCACCCCGTGATCACTGAGGGCGGCCTTGCCGTTCACATAGCGATTCATGCGCTTCAAGATGGCTTTCGTCCGGTAGAAATAGCTCATTAAAAGGCATAGTTACGATAGCGTTTAATCAGCGTTTTGGTATCCAGATCGACATCCGTCGCCCAGGTGACATTGGCCCCGGCGACCGATTCGGCCGTCGTGCCTTGCGACTTGCGACGGTTGAATTCCCGGGCGACCAGTTTAATACACCCCAACGACAAATCACTGGGGACGGTGCCATAGCCCGCCTGATAACTGACCCGGATATTGCGATGCCCCACCGGAAGCGCACTCGGCACGATGAGCTGGCCGCGCTCCGCATCGATCCCATACGTCCCGACGGTGAGCGGGACCCAGACCGGGGCATTGAGGGGCCCGGACTTATACGCGACTTCCGACACACTGACAATCGGAAAGGAGCGCAGGCTGAGCAGGCTCACGCCCCCATGATAATACTCGACACTATCCACCGGATCGGGCGCGGGAGGCAGGGCGACCGGCGCGCGGAGGCGACGGCCCCCACATTCCGCTTCGATCCAATCGGTACAGCTATTGACCAGGTCTTCGAGCACCACGTCCCACGTCGAGTCGGTCAAGTCCAGATAGGATTTGACGGCTTCCTTCGTGGTGAGCGCGTAGGGCTGAAGCATACATTAAACAGCAGTAATCGTGTTGACGCTGGCCCCGCCTTGCTCGACTTCGACCAAGAGCGCGACGCTGAGATCGAAGGAGGGCGTCGTCCCGGCAATGGTGGCGACGGCCCGGACAAATTGATAGGGCGCGAGATTCAGATGACCGGCCAGGATTTGTGCCGCCGTGGTGCCCAGAATCGTCCCAAAC
>CAZETM010001581.1:0-1878 GCA_964514885.1 uncultured Polyangium sp.
CGCGTGTCGTCTCGACGTCGCTTGCCTTGTCTCGCGATTTCGATGGCGACGAAGGGCGATTCTTCGCAAAGACGCTTCCAGCCTAATTCCCCTTGCTGGTAATCGTCATAATCACGCATTCGATCGCGGGGGAGATCATCATCATTCAATCGCAGAAGCGTGTTGACCGTTCTTTCGATGCGCTCACAAAGAGCCGCATTTCCTTCGACTGCAGGGCCGGGGATGACTTGACCAAAGGTGAACTCCAGGGCAAACCAATAGGGCTGCACCTCGAAAGGATCGATGTCAGCCGGGATGTCCGACTTTCGCGCGTTGAACAACGTTTTCGCGAGTCGAAAGTTCGACCATTCATAGACCTTGTCCCACGCTCGAGATTTGGGAACCCAGTGGTCGACCGACGCAATTTCCGAAGCATGGAGACGAAAACAAGAATAGGCACAAATGCGGCCATAACTCGTCATCAACCACGGAATTGCCTTCTGCCAATGCGATGTATCGAATTTGTCGGCGGGTATGTCTTCGGGCTTTGACACGGGAACGAAAACAGGTAGACCATCCGCGCCGATTTGTTTACGCGAAACTCGCTCGCAACGTCGACCTGCCGTACGGCGGTATTCATCTGGGACCGGCAATCCGCATTTTTCGTTAATGCTACGCAGCCCCGGAATCCGCAAATCCTTGTGAAAATCGAGTGGCTCGTCGGCGATTTGCACCGGAATCACGTATTCACTCCGTACTTTTCTGCGAAATCGGCCCACCTTACCCAAGTGCGGTCCGTTTCTGGCAATACGCGATGCAGTTCGGCCGTGAGCTGGCGAATTTTCTCGATGTCCGGCTGTTTTTGCTTCACCAAGTCCATCGCTTCGCGAATCGCTTTTTCCGCTTCGAACGATCGGGCATTCAACAGATCGAACAAAGACGTCAGCCAAGCGGTGACGTCTCCGCGCTTGTACCATTCCTGCCTGGCCAATTGGACTTCGGGAACATCGGTCGTCACCATCTTCCCGTCACGGAGAATCTCCATGGGACGCGTGACGATCTCCAACTTCCACAACGCGTCGAGAGCGTTGTCGAAACGCGGTTCCATCGATGCCAAGACCAAGGGCGAATGAGTCGCGACAAAGACCTGGGCATCGCAATGCAGCCCGCCGCCCATGGGATCAACGGCATCGTTCAAATCTTCGATGGCCCCGATCAAACTGGGCAAAATGGTTCGTTGCCAGCGCGGGTGCAAATGCGTCTCGATTTCATCCACGAGCAGCGCGACGCGTCCCACGGGCGTCCATTCTTCCAATGCTATTTGCCCTTTCGGAACGGCAAATGACCAGGCCAAGAGATACGCCAGAATGCACACGCGTTGAATCCCCGCCGGCGCATATACAATGGGCACATCTTGGTCGTATTTCATTTTGATGGTGGGAAATTTGCGATCGAGCACCGGGAGAAGGGGTTGCGCCGGCTCACCAGGCACGAGCGGTTCGCCTTCGGCACCGAGAAGCGAGAGAACCTTTTCGAGGAACCGAAATCGGGGATCATTCGTCTGCTGCCAATCGATCCAATCGTGAATGAGCCCCATGCATACTTGTTGTTTCGATCCCGACCCCTGATCGGTCTGAATTTCCAAACCTTCCAAGGCTTCTTGCGCAGAGAAATGAAACGCTCGCGGCATTTCGCTCCGGCTGCCGTCGGGCCGTTGAAATCGGCGGTTGTTCCGGCGTGGGTCCATGACGGAAAAGGACCCATCGACGCGCATGTAAATGACCAGGCTGTTGGTCTCCGGGCGCGATTCATCCCCTTGCCAGATACGTTTCGATGGGTCCCATGCTCCAAGCACTTCCTGGGTGCCCCGGGTGCCAACGACTTGTCCTGAGATGCGGG
>CAZETM010001582.1:0-1878 GCA_964514885.1 uncultured Polyangium sp.
CAATTGCATTGGCCGAAACGTGGATTCGCTCGGGCCGATCCTCCAGTGTGCTCGCGGGCGGAGCAGACGCGCTTTGTCGTTTTACGTTCGCCGGATTCAGCTTGCTATCGTCGCTCGATCCCGCACCTTGCCGTCCATTCGACATTTCACGTGCGGGGCTCAACCTGGGCGAGGGGGCTGCCTATTTGTTGCTCGAATCGGAAGACGAAGTGCGACGACGCGGGATCGTGCCGTTGGCGGAGCTTGCATCTGCGGCGCTCGGTTCCGAGGGCAAACACATTACGCAACCCGAACTCAGTGGCGAAACCCTGTCGCGGGTCGTGCGGGATGCGTTAAGCCGTGGTGGTTTGTCGCCCAATGACATTGGCTACATCAATGCCCACGGCACGGCGACGCCGCTCAATGACTGGATGGAGGCTGCGGCATATCGATCCGTATTCCGGTCCGACGTCGATCGCATTCCTATATCTTCTTGCAAAGGTCAGATGGGTCATGCGCTCGGAGCTGCAGCGGCGATGGAAGCCGCCGTCACGGTTCTTGCGCTTTCTCGCGGGGAAATTCCTCCCACCGGTGGGCTCGTACAGCCCGATCCAAAGTGCGACTTGCTTCATGTGCTCGAGGTGGGGCGCAAGCATGATTTCCGTGCCGCTCTTTCCACATCGGCAGGGTTTGGCGGGGCGATCATCGTATTGAGTTTTACCAGGCCATATTCATTTGACGTTTCGCAATCTCGTCGTTCGTCCCAGTCTGTGGTCATCACGGCTGCTTCCACCTGGGGACCGCTTGGTATTGGCGACGTTTCGAGCGTCGATTATTTGCAACCAGGTCCGCCTCCGGTATCCGGTCCGGTCGCCATTCCGATGGGTGCTCTCGATGCGGATCTCGTACGTCGTTTCGATGGCGCTGCCGTTCGTCTCACCTTGATTGCCAAAACAGTGTTCGATACGGCAATCCAAGAAAACCGCGACATCGACTGGGTGCGTTTCGGTATCGTGGCCGGATTGGCGCTACGCGGAGGCGACGTTGGCGCGTCATTTCTTGCGCCGGTGCTCGAGTCCAATTTCCGCACGGGCAAACCAATCGTTTTTCCTGGCTTATTGCCGTCGTCACCGATGTCTCAAGCGTCCATTTACATGTCATTGCGTGGGCCGGCGGTAACCACGGTCGAGCGTGAAGCTTCCGCGGGCGCTGCATTGTCTATCGCGGTGGATCTCCTTGGCGCGGATCACGCCGACGTTATGATCGTGGGTGGTTTGTCAGAATGGGACGAGCTGACATGGGAAGCGTTAGGTCCCGTTTGTCTTGGCAGCTCCACATGGAAGGAGCCACTTACCGAGGGCGCTGGGGCTCTGGTCATCGAACGGGCGGAGTTTGCCGCGGCACGTGGCAGTCGAGTGCTCGCAAAGCTCGTTGCATATCAAAGCGATTCTGGCCCGAGTTTGTCTGGGATACCTGCACCCGTCGATCTTGGTCGAGCGATGGTTGTGGCGGCTCGGGATGATCAGCGTTTGGCCGAGGTGCTTCGTGATTCGCCGTGGGCGTCTGTTCGTCGCGTCGGCATTGCAGCGCGTGCGGGCGCGCATGAAGCGCTGGGAGCGCTAGCGCTTGCGGCAGCGGTGCAGGCCATTGCGACGAAGTCGTCCGATGAAGTGCTGGTCGTGGATCTGGCGGATGGGCGGCTGGAGGTGTTTTTGTTCGCTCAGCCCTGTCCGACGATTCTCGAGTAACGTCTATCAGTTTTCGAGCGGCGTTTTTCGCGCAATGGCAACAACACCGCAAATCGTTCCTCGAATGCTCAGGTCACTCCAGTCACCTTTCACTCCAACGCTTCCCGAGTGCTCGAGGCGTCGACTGCACGGTCGAGCCACCGTTCGAGGC
>CAZETM010001583.1:0-1877 GCA_964514885.1 uncultured Polyangium sp.
CGCATTGCCAAGCAATGCTGCGTGGAGAGAGGAGGTGAGGCGCGTCGGCTGAGGCGTATATCCTGCGCAACGAGATGCCCGCGCCAAACCCGGTGCAACTTCCGCTTTTTGGCAGGCTTTTCGAGCAACCGGATGCAGATGTCAGTCACAAGCGTCGCAAACCATGGGCGTGGCTGCTTCGGCATGTATTCGCAATTGACTACAGCGTATGCCCCGAATGCGCAGGGCCAATGAAATGGCGCGAGGTAGCGCTGACGGCGGATGCGATTCGAGCGGGATTGGCGCGAGCAGGCCTTTCTGCACGAGGGCCGCCATAACGCAAGAGAGCGCCGCTGGGGCAGCACTCGTTGCCGTTTCCGAAGACGCGTCGCGCGTGAAAATGCCCCCGCATCTTGCGTGATGTTGCGCTCGTATTTGCCGGCGCCGGAGCACACGTGTGCTAGGCACGCTGGGCGCGCTTCAACGCGAACCGTAACCCGAACTGGACGCAACACCTCGCAGACGGCAAGCGCGCCCCGATGAGTGGGTGGGCCCTCGGCTCTGTCTGAACGCGAATACGACGCTGCTCAGCGGTCGCTCGGCCAAGCCACTACCTCACGCTACCCGAGGGTGAGTCGCCGAACGTCCCGTTCGTTCCCCTGACCTTCCGCGAGAAGATCGATCGCACGAGCAACTAATCTCGGGGCATTCGACCGCAGCAGAACTTGTCCTCCGCCAAATGCATGCAGGACGGGAACGCCTTCTTGACGTCTCCGATAGTCAAACCGGAGCCCGAGAACTTGTACCCCTGCTTTAACTCCGAACTACAGATATCGTCGATCTCGGATTGACGCGCGTATCGTATCGCAGGCACAGGTGGCGCTAGCCGTGCCGCCGAAACGATGGCCTTCGCCTCTGCCTCTTTGAGCGCCAGTTTTCGCTTCGCGCGGAGTTCCTTTATCTTCGGCTCAAGGGCCTCGATTCGCTCGTTTGCCGCCCTCCCCGAGAAGCTCACTGGATCGCGATTACTGGCATCCACATATGCGTTGGAAGCGGCCTCGATCTCCCCCTTCTGTTCGAGCTCCTGGCCCCTTCTGAAGTCGACCTCCGCCTTGTCCTGGCACCCCGCCAGCGTCACCACCATCAGAACGACCGTAACCGACCACACGCTGCCCGGGTGCCTCATGGTTCCTCCTGAAGACATAAAGGATCCATATATGAGGTTTGTTGGGAGCGCAAGCGGGACGACGTTCGTCGCGTGACCGAACGCGACGCCACGCTCGTGCGGATCGCCTCGACGACGGCGCGCTCGTCGACATCGGCTTCGACGGCAGCCACCGCGTGATCGCGGCGCTCGCCGACGGCTTCGCGCAGGCGACGCTGCACGGCGAATGGATCTACTTCGTGTCGTATCAAAAGACGCCGGAGGGCCAGATCGAGTCCCAGGCGCTGCGCCGCGTGGCGCTGCAGGGCGGTCCGATCGAGGAGCCATCCATGGAGGAGGCATTACGCGCCATCCTGCCCAAGATTCTCGGAGACATGTCATTCGCGATTTATACACACCGCTGCAAGGACGACCTTTTGGCGCGGCTTCCTCAGCGCCTGACCGGCTATTCCAAGTTTTTGCCATCAAGCGGGCGTGTCGTCGTCATCGTCGACCGGGACGACCAAGATTGCAAACAACTCAAGACGGAACTCGAGCACGTCGCCATGAGATCAAAGTTGAAACGAAGACACGGGCTCGTGGTACGAAATGGCAAGTCGTCAACCGCGTTGTCATCGAGGAGCTCGAAGCATGGTATTTCGGTGATTGGACTGCGGTGAAAGCTGCATACCCAAAGGTGCCGGCGACCATTCCGTCGCAAGCCAAGTACCGAGATCCCGACGCGATTCGAGGC
>CAZETM010001584.1:0-1876 GCA_964514885.1 uncultured Polyangium sp.
GGCGCCAATACCCCGTGAAACCTCACCATGTGGAATCGCGGCGGAGGCACCATTGGCACTCGAATCCTTTTGGGATGGTTGCGTGGCCGAAGGTGCAGCAGCAGCCGTGGCGCGACGATCCGTGTCTCAAGCCACGGATGAAACGACTCGTTTGGCTCTGCAAACCATAACGCATGACGAGACGAACCATGCAGCGTTGGCGCGAGATATCTTGGCGTATTGTTTGTCGGCCGGTGGAGCCGCGGTACGTAACGCGCTGCTGGAAAGTATCGAACGCCGGCGAGCTGACGAAGAAACGCGACTCGAAGCAATGGTCCGTGACGAAACGGATGACCCGCTTGTTGATGCGGCATTCGCACGGAAATATGGTTTGGCGGAAACGAACGTGAGGCCCGCGGCGCGGATTGAAACGTGGGAGAAGAGCGTCGCAATGATGGCAACGGTTTAGGGTCGCGAGACGGTTGATTCATACGTGCCGAGATCTCGGCCTAGCAGGCTGTTCACGTCAGCGCTTTCCTTCCGGCACAATGGTTTCACCACGCGCGAGTATTTCCACAAGCGCCGCGATCTTTTTCGCGCGACCCGCAGGCGTCTTCATGTTGTTCGTACGAAACGCCAATGCAAAAAAATTCTGACGTCCAAGGGTCTGGAACGTTTTGCGCGCTTGCGGATTCGCTTCAATGGCTGCGCGAAGGTCTTCGGGAATCGTGGACTCCGTCGCGGTGCGAATCGGAGCATACGCCGCGTCCCATCGACCATCGGCTTTCGCTGCATCGACGTGTTTCTGTCCATGAGGGGTCATGCGACCTGCCGCCGTTAATCGAGCAATGTGATCCCTGTTGATTTGACTCCAAATGCTCTTGCCGCGACGGGGCGTAAACCGCTGTAGAAACGAGGTTTTGTCGAAAGTTTTCTTGATACCATCGATCCATCCCCAACAAAGGGCTACATCCAGCGCTTGTGCATAGTTGACCGTGGGTACGCCCGAATCTTTTTTATAGATCTGCAACCACAGTTCGGTTTCGGTCGAATGGTTTGCAGCTAGCCAGGATTCAAACATTGCCTGGCTACTGAAGCTTTTGATCTTTTGTGGATTGGGAATGACGGGTGCCATAAAAACGATCCTGGTGAAGTGGGCATTAAAGAGCCTGATAAACATACTCTAGCTAATCCAGCCTGGCATTTCGCTGGCTTGCTTCATCCAATCGCCAAGTTGTACTTCATCGAATTTGTCGTTCTCGTGGATGTCGAGATACCGTGTTTCTGCTCCCTTGGATTCGCCAGGGGGAACAGGACGCAACGACGTACCACGAAAGAATGCCACTTTGATGTATTTGGTGAAGGCATGAATGCTGAGAAAAAAGCCGTTCCCTTCGATGCCATAGAAGGGCGAATTCCATTTGACGGCTTTGCGAACGGCGGGGACTGTTTGCACGACAAGGGCATCGATGCGGCGTCCAAGGTCGCGTTTCCAGCCGGGCAAGGCGTTGATGTAGGCTTGCACGGGAGCGTCGCCGTCGCCTTTGGCGATTTGCGGATTGCCGCCCGAAAGGAGCACGGGCTCTGCAACGCTAGACGAAACCGACTTTGACGCGGTTTTGCGTGGAGTGGCTGGCTTGGCGGCGCTTTTCGTTGCCGTCTTGGTCGTTGATTTGGTGGCCATGGTGTACCTGGGCCAGCTTCTTATCGGCATCAAACCCGCGCTGCAAGTTATTTCTTCCCTGCGCACGGAAACGACATCAGGGTTTGTCGACCGGTTGAGCGCTTCGCGCTCAACCTTAATAAGAAATTCGACTTGCGGGCCGGTTGAGCGCTTCGCGCTCAACCCCAGTCAGGAAAACATGCCGACAAGCCGCTGCGCGGCTTTCGGCAGTTT
>CAZETM010001585.1:0-1875 GCA_964514885.1 uncultured Polyangium sp.
GTAAAAGCGCTTCAAAAGCTCCGCCCGCGTGAGCGTCCCGGTCCCTACCTCGTCCAGCTCCTCCTCCATCTGCGCCGTGAAGTTCGGATCCATGAAGTCGAGGTTTGACCGGACAAGCCCGTCCACGACAAACTTACCCAGCATCGTCGGTTGGAACGCGCCGCCCGGGAGTTTTTCCACGTACGCGCGTTGCTGCACCTTGCTGATGATCTCGGCGTATGTCGAAGGCCGTCCAATGCCGCGCTTTTCCAGCTCGCGCACCAGCGATCCTTCGTTGTACCGAGCCGACGGCTGCGTGAACTTCTGCTCCGTGAGCACGCCCGGCGGAGTCACCAGCCGCGGTTGATCGCCTTCGTTCAACTCCGGAAGCAGCGCATCGTTTTCTTCTTCCGCAGGCGCTGCAGCAGCCTTTCCTTCGGCCCCCGCTGCCTGCGCGTCCGATTCGTCATCGCCCGCAAACTCGCGCTGACCCTCGGTCACCTCGAGCCACCCGCTCGCCTTGAGCACTCGGCCCGTCGAGCGCAGCAAATACTCGCGATGAAGAGCGCCACCACGCGTCGACAAAGCCTGCATCTCCACCGTCGTGCGGTCGTAAACCGCCGGGTTCATTTGAGATGCAACGAAGCGGTTCCAGATGAGCTTGTACAGCTTGTACTGCTCGTCCTTCAGGTGCTTCTTGATCGACTCCGGATGCATGTCGATGTTCGTCGGCCGAATCGCCTCGTGAGCGTCCTGCGCGTTCTTCTTCGACTTGTAGATGTTCGGTTTGTCCGGGATGAACGCCTTGCCGTATCGCTTCTGGATCGCGGATCGTACCTCGGCGATCGCGTCATCGCTGACGCGTGTCGAGTCGGTACGCATGTAGGTGATGAGACCGACGGGGCCGCCGTCTTGCTTCAGATCGATGCCTTCGTACAGCGCTTGCGCGATCTGCATCGTGCGTTTGGCGCCGAAGTGCAGCAGGTTTGTCCCGTCCTGTTGCAGCTTCGAAGTCGTGTACGGAGCAGGCGGATTCCGCTTCTGCTCGCGCCGCGTCACCTTCGCGACCTTGAGCTTCGCCGAGACCAGATCCTTCTGCACGTCGCCCGCTTGCGCGCCGTTCGTGACCTCGATCTTCTCGCCGTTTGCCCCAGCCAGCTTGGCCACGAACGCCGCACCGCTCGGCGCGGACAGGCCCACCGAAACGTTCCAGTATTCCTGTGGAACGAACGCCTCGATTTCCTTCTCGCGATCGGTGATCAGACGCAACGCAACGGACTGCACGCGACCGGCCGAAAGACCGAACGCAAGCTTCGACCACACGAGCGCTGAAACGTCGTAGCCGACGATGCGATCGAGCACGCGACGAGCCCTTTGCGCGTCGTACAAATTCGCATCGAGTGCCCTGGGATGACTCACCCCTTGGTCGATGCCGCGCTTGGTGATCTCGTGAAATTCGACGCGGGAAATTTTGAGCCTATCGTCCTGAATTTCTTCCAAAATATGGAAGGCAATGGCCTCACCCTCGCGATCAGGGTCGGTCGCCAGAAGGACCGTATCCACCTTCTTCGCCGCTGCCTTGAGCTCCTCGAGGATCTTCTCCTTGCCCTCGATGACCTCGTACTTCTCGGTGAAGTCTTTGGTGACGTCGACCGCGTTCTGGCTCTTGGGCAAGTCCTTCACATGCCCCTTGGACGCAAGGACGTCGTAGCCCGAACCCAGGTACTTCTTGATCGTCTTCGCCTTCGCCGGCGACTCCACGATGACGAGTGTCTTGGTCATCACCACCTACTGATCCGGGCTGCGTAAAAACCAGGGAAAAAGTCGAAGGGCCCAGGCCGTCTGAGCGGCAACCTCGAGCCCTTCTAACAGTTGCCCCTCCGGTAGCAGCCGGCG
>CAZETM010001586.1:0-1873 GCA_964514885.1 uncultured Polyangium sp.
GGCAGCTCCGGCACGTCGACGGCATACATGATTCGCGTCGACAAGCGTTCGGGAGACGTCGACGGGCACGAGCGATGTGAAGAATCACGCAGTCAGATGGAGGGTTAGGCTACGGAACACCGGCGCTGCAAGAGTACACGTTCGAGCGGAAGCACGGCAATGGCTGGGAGACCGAGCACCGTCAGGACGTCAGCGCTTCGACCGCGAGCACGGGCGGCGACAATGCGCGCATGCTCGTCGGCGGTAATCGGACCGCGAAGCTTTTCCAGCGATGCCACGAAGGCGGCGTCGTACGCACGGAGCAAGGTCGCGTCGCCTTCCGAAAGGGCCGTCTTGATTGCAGTCGCCCAATGGCGTTCCAATGCGGTCCAGGTCGGGCAATCGAGTTTTTGCGTTTCGAGAATCGTCGTGGTGTCCGCCGGTCGCATCGATAACGACGCGGCAATCGCGGCGCATCGTTCCAGTGGAAAATCGGCAATAGGCGGAGCGATCGTGGTTTGCGCAGGCGTAGGCCGGTCATGGGGAATTTGGACTGCGCGCACGGGTTCAATGACGTTCACAATTTGAATGGGGCCGACCATTGGCGGCGGCGCTATGGACGGGGCTGCTGGCGGCACGAGGTTGAACATGGGAGGCGGCAGCATATCCGTAGGAATGAGGTGCATGCCGTCGGGAATGGGCACGGGCGGTGCGGGTTTGGCGGGCGGCAACAACATGGTTGGCGCGGCATTCCAAACGTCGGGCGTGGGGATCCACGAATGCCAGGGGGAATCGAGGTCGTCGGATTCTGGGGGGACGATCGTGGTGTTATCGGCGGCGGCGGGAACGAGCGTTGCGGGCATGCGTCGTGGTCCTCATTCTTCCGTGTTTTCGTGGAGTTTGTTCAGGAATTCATCGAGGCTATTCGCGAGAAGATAGACGTTGCCGTAGTCTTGACGGCCCTCGCCGTTATCGTCAAACTCATCCTCGTGATCCCAGAAATAAACCTTGCCCCGACGTTTTCCTTTGATTCCAAGGCAGATCACATTGCCGAACGAATCAAAAGCAATCGGAAGGAGACCAGGGGGCAGACGGTCGGAAAAAAACCTGCCTCTTTTTCTAGATTTGCGTCGGGCCCATCGTGTAACCCGAAGAAATCGCTTACGCAACTTGCCTGCTGGGACCAGCCGGGCACGTCGAACACGTCCGGAACTGGTCTACCACCATTGGATCTCAACAAAAATCGCTTGTATTCCGCGGGAAGCATGAATCCTCGGCGTACCTCAAAGTCGGTAATCGTCGCTGATGACGTCGGAGCAAATGAATCCACGAGATTGACAATCATCGTCGCTTCTCCTCAGTGCGCTCCTGCCATACCACCGGTGTGAACAAATTCCTTGTGCACATCCGTCTTTATTAGTTGCATCGTCTAACCATCTTGGTGGTGATGCCAGCTATACGATCGGAAACTCAATCCTCACCCTCCCTGAGGTTACCGAGGAACTCCTGGAGGCTGTTCGCTAAGAAGAATACGTTTCGGTAGTCTTGACGCGACAACCCATTCTCATCAAGTTCGTCTTCGTGGTCCCAAAAGTACATCTTGCCACGGCGCTTGCCTTTCCAGCCGATGCAGATTTCGTTCCCGAAAGCATCTGTGGCAATCGGGATGAGATCCGTAGGAATTCGCTCTTGGTGCACCTCGCACGCCCAATCGAGTCGATGATGTTTCGAACCGTCATGGATGCCATAAAACGAGTTCAGCCCAGACGCCTGACCATGCCACCCTGGGACTTCAAATCCATCGGGGATGGGCATTCCACCCTTCGATTTAAGCAAAAATGCCTTGTACTCGGCAGGGAGTAGCACCCGCCAGCGTGCCTCGAATTGGGCGATA
>CAZETM010001587.1:0-1867 GCA_964514885.1 uncultured Polyangium sp.
GGACATACGACGAAACATTGTAATCGGTCATAACGGTGTATTTCCCGCTGCATTGCAATCGCGTGGGCGCATCGAGTCCGAACATCGCAGCGGGACACATCATGTTTCCAACGGAGTTGCAGGCCTTGTCTTCGCCCTGTTTATTTCCCGCAGCGGCAATGATCGCTGCGCCATGGCAAGACGCATGTTCGAGGGTCGCAACCAATCCTTGCATAGGCAGGGTCATGTTTTCGAGCAGCACGTCGTCGCAACCATCCCCATGAGGTTCGGCGCCGAGCGAGAGGTTGATGACGAGCGGCGCGATTTTCTCGCCAAGCAGCAATGCCGCACGCCTATCCAACTCCCACTTATCAACCGCCGTGCAAACGGACCGAGCGAGGTGACTGAGACGTCCAAAATATCCGCCATGTGTTCGATCGATGCGATCATTGTCGATACTCGGCAGCGCAAGCTCGGCGGAGACATTCGCCGTCTGCACGGGATTACCCATCACTGACGGATACGACGTGAGATCGGAGATCAGCTTCCACATGAGGTAGCCATGATCCGATTTTCCATAATCTGCTGCGCCGTATTCGATGTGAGCCACGTACTTACCCCGCGTCCACGTATCCAACACGGCGACGGGCGTCGGTATCAGCCCGCTCATACTTGGCGCGACAAAGTTTGCGCCCGCCGATTCGAGGAATTTCGCGTGCAATACTTGGCTCATTGACTCATCGAGCATTGCATCGTCCTGCACGCTCATGTCGACGCAATCTTCGACCAATAGCACCTTTATGAACGATTTAAGCGCGTCGACATCGGCTGGCGTCGGCGGGGTCATTGGCGGCGTAGCTTCGTCGCCCCACGAATAAACGCAATATTGCAAGAGGTCATCCGAGACCGGAAGGTCTTTGCTCGGCGTACATAGTTTACTCGCGATCCATGGCGAGGCGGGATCGACACTGGGGCATGTCGCTTGGAGCGGAGCGAGTTTCGCGATCCATACCCGACCCGTGCACCCGTGACCGCCGCTCGTCGAGCCCCCTCCAGAGCCTACATTGGGCAATGGATCCGGTGGCTCACAACTACTGGCGAGGAGCCCGAGAACCACCATTGCGAGGCCTGCGGCATAACTGGCTGGACGAACGATATACATGACACTCCCTCCTTGCACGCTCGATCCGCGAGCGCGCGATGTTCGATTCGAATGATGACGTCGAGACAAACGAACGATGGTTTTGCTCAGGGCACGAGGACGCGGAACCGCTCCCATCCTTCGCCTTTGCGGCCATGCGTCTGAGCGAATCGAAGCGCCTCCGGCATATCCGTCGGGAAAGACGGGGCCTGGTAAAGATAAATCATGAGGTTTGCCGCCGTCCGGCTGTCGACGATATCCGTCGCCGCCACGACAGCACGCGAGCCCTTTGCGACGAACGCCTGCGCGACGCCAATGCCCGAACCATTCTCGTCGTCCAGCGCGCGCCCCGTCTCGCACGCCGACAGCACGACGACCGCAGGCACATGGCCAAGCGTGAGAACGTCGCCCACCGAAAAAAGCGAACCATCCATCATTCGTAATCCGCTTTCCCAGCCGTCCAAATCGCTGCGCCATATCGACGGCAAACCCGTCGGCGCCGACGAAAGCCCACCGAATTGCGCATGCCCTGCGAAATGAAACAATGCTGGCGATTTCCCATCGATAGCAGCCGCGAGCGAAGTCTCGTCGCGCGGAGCAAATGGCGGTTGGTTCGGAATCGAAGCGAACTTTTGGCGAACCGCGTCGATTTCTGCTTCGAGGCCCGGAAGCTTGGTCTCCATATCGGCAACCACGAGTGGTGCACCCTCGGACGAACCCTGTGGATCCAGCGACGCGTTCGGCTGG
>CAZETM010001588.1:0-1864 GCA_964514885.1 uncultured Polyangium sp.
CCGCAATGCGAGCGTCATCCACGACGCTCGACAAAATACCGAGCGGATTGTTGCTCAGATCATATCGGTGATGCTCAAGCGGGCGTTCGATGACGACGCGGTACATGCCATCGTAAGTAAATAGCTCGTTGGTAGACATTATCCGAATGCCTCGAATCACTCCGCCGGCCAAAAGTTGGTTGAACAGCGCAATGACATCCTGTTCTCGGGTAGGCGTTGAAGTTATTGAGATTCGGCATGTGGGCAAGAAAAATTTATCGCTGAGAATCTCCAATGGAGAGTCTGTTTCATGCTTTATCATGAGCTGCTTCCACTCGTCGACTTTATCCTGACGAATCAAATCTTTCTGAACGCCGGTCGTGCGACGGAGAACCTCTTGTCGATGCTTGTCCAGTGGCCCATCCATTAGGAGGCTGATCAAAATTAACTTATCAAGTTTCATTTACGCCTCCGACTTCGTGGTCGAATTTCGTAATTCCATTCACCGTGGAAAGGGTCGCGGATGATCTCGAGTTCCGCGATTTCCGTCGCCGTGAACTTGGCCCCCTTCGGATACTTCCCCACATCCAATTGAGCTTGTACTTGAAGACCGCTTTGGGTGCGAGTGTTGCCGATCAGACTCACAATCGCCTCGAAGGTCCGAAGAGGTTTGCCTCGCCAATTCTCGGTAATGTGACAGAACAACCGGTGCTCAATCTTGTTCCATTTGCTCGTGCCCGGTGGGAAGTGGCAGACTTTGATCCGGAGCCGGCTTTCGTCGGCGAATTTCTGGAGTTCGACTTTCCACGCGTGGACACGGTACCCATTGCTGCCCCCGGCGTCTGCGGTGATGAGCAATTCGTTCGCGCGAGGATATGCTGCCTTCCCCATCATCGTCCACCACTGCCGGATCGACGCGACAGCGAACGCGGGTGTATCATGGTCACATCCTACGCTGACCCATGCCTCGTTGCGCGCCATGTCGTACACTCCATACGGGATGGCTTTCCCCTCCGCGTCGTCCGGGAAGTCGTGCACCAAGACCTTCTCGGGAACACCCTGTGGCTGCCACTCCTGACCGCCGTTCCTGAAATCTCCCACCAATTCCTTTTTCTTTGTGTCTACCGAAATCGCCGGTTGTTTTCGCTGGAGGAACTCCTCTGCGGCGGCGTTGATGTGTTCGAATTGAGCATTGCGATCAGGGTGAGATGCTCCCTCGGTACTCTTGCGCAGGGATTGAAGACTGTATCCAAGGCTATGGAGCATGTAGCCTACCGTTGATGCGCTCACGCTCCAACCCTGCCTGGCCATTTCCGCTGCCAATTTCGCCTTGCTCTTGCAGGTCCATCGAAGCGGAGACATTGGATCTCCTCGAGTCAGCGGATCGACGAGTTTTTCGAGTGCCTCTTTGATCCCCGGCTGAGATTTCGAGACCGACGGGCGACCCGCTCCCGGGCGACGAATCCTTGTTGTCGTCTCCGCTTCTTGCTCGATTTCCTGTCGGCCTTTCTGTATTGTTGCTCGCGCGAGCCCGGTCGCGGCCGAAACGACGGCATCACCACCATAGCCAATCGCCCGCGACTCAATCGCAGCCCACCGGCGTCGTCCTCGCTCGTCAAGCAGCGGAGCCATATCTGCGTACTTGGCCACGAGCATGGCTTCTTTTTCGATGTCTCGCCGCACACTTATTTGATATCGGATCCATACGAAGTTGTCAAGTTAATTTCTGCCAGCCTCCTAAGTGGGCGCGTTCTTGGGCAGCGCCTCGGGCACCAAGTACTCGGCTTTGGTCGAGCCGCGCAGGGGAAAGCAGAGCCCCATGCTCTCGAGTTGCATCATCGACAAGATGAACTCCCAGCGATCGGAGGGGTAGTCGTTGGGGTCG
>CAZETM010001589.1:0-1863 GCA_964514885.1 uncultured Polyangium sp.
GATCAACCAGCACATTGCAGACGTCGGATTTCCGTTAGCCTATCTTCAAAAGACGGGTCCGGTTGTTCGTTTGGTGGACGTGCGTTCAGGTACAGAGGTTTACCTACCACGAAATTTGGCAGATCGTACCCTTCGCGAAGACTTCACAATCATTCGACCAGGTAATTCAGTTACCTTGCAATGGATTATTTCAGTAGCAGATGTGGAACAATTCAACACGCACCAAATGGAATTGAACGCTGAAGTCAGCGTCACCGCAGATGTCGACGTCAACGGCAACCGGGTCAACGTGGACGTTGTTGATAACTTGACGATAGTTTCAAAAGGCGCACCTACGCACTAGCCTCCCGATGAATAGATCATTCCCAAGTTTTCGCATCATTCCAGGGTGAATTCCGAATACTGTCGGTTTGGGTCGTAGATGCTGATGAATATCCTAGTCGTCGAAGGAACAACGTGTCTCTCCCCCCGGCGCTTCTCCATCCACGAAGCCATTTCCTCGCCGTTTACCGTGTCCGTATGGGCACGGTCCGAGGACCCTGGCATCACGATGGACTCCGTCGTCGGCAAACCCGCGAGCTTTCGCATTGAAAGCGGCTACGCGCATGTGAAAACCGGTGGCTCGCGCACGTGGGAAGGCATCTGCTCGCATTTCCAGCAGCTCAAAGCCGTAATCGCCAAGCCTGGCGAAAAGGTCGAGCATACCTATCACGTGCGTATCGTCCCGCGCTTGTGGCTGCTCACCCAACGGCGTAACTATTTCGTTTTTCAACACGAAACCATTCCCGATATCGTCAAGAAAATTCTCGCGTTTTGGAAAATCGAGGCCGATTGGAGCATCGACGACGGTAAATATCGCAAACTCGAATACAAAGTTCAATACGGTGAAACCGATTATGCTTTCATCTCGAGGTTGCTCGAAGAAGCCGGGATCGCGTTTGCCTTTCTGGATCCGTCGGGCGAAGGCGCAAAACTGACGTTTTCCGATGCTTTCGAGTCTCGCGGGCCCCGTGCAGCGCTCGGTTTTACCGACAACCCGAGTCAACAAGCCGAACAGGAGTTCGTTAAGGCCGTACGCTTGTCCCGCGAGGTTCGTCCTGGCGCCTATACGATGCGCGACTACGACTTTCGTCGGCCCGCGTTCGAGTTGTTCGGCAAAGCCCCCAAGGCGGAAGCGCCCGAAGATTTCTACGAGCAATACCTTTACGATCCAGGCGCGTTTCTCGTCGATGATGCCAAAGGAGGCGACACGCCGATCGCTGATGATCGGGGCATCGCCAGGCACGAACAACCTTATGGGACAAACCGCGCCGAGCAGTTGCTGCATGCCGAACGGATGGGGCGGAAAACCGTGTCGTTCTCGACAAACGTCATGGATGCTCAAGCTGGCGTGGTGTTTTCGATCAGCGGCCATCCGCATTCCAATGTCGCGGGCAAACCGATTCTTGTGACGGATTTCTCGATTGAAGGCGTGACGGGCGGCGAATGGTCGATGAGCGGACGCGCTGTATTCGCTGATATGCCGTACCGATCGCCGGTTCGGACGCCCAAACCTCGCGCGTTCGGCGTGCAAACGGCAAAGATAGTCGGGCCCAAAAAGCAAGAGATTCACACGGACGAGTTTGGCCGGGTGCGCGTGCAATTCCCGTGGGATCGCGAGGGAAAGCATGATGAAACGTCGTCGTGTTGGATTCGCGTGAGCCAAGGTTGGGCCGGGACTGGATTTGGCCTGTTCGCTCTGCCCCGTATTGGCCAGGAAGTGCTCGTGGGGTTTCTCGATGGCGACCCGGACCAACCCATTGTCCTGGGCCGTGTGTACAATCGCGTCGAACCCGTGCCGTACACGCTACCCGAGAACAAGAC
>CAZETM010001590.1:0-1860 GCA_964514885.1 uncultured Polyangium sp.
TTGTTGAGCAGCACGCTCACCGTGTCGTCGCCTTGGTTTGCGACGGCGAGGTCGGACTTGCCGTCGCCGTTCACGTCCAGGGCCACGACCGAGGCGGGGGTCATGCCCGTGGGGTACGTGTTCTGCGCCGTCAACGGACTGAGCAAGCCCTGATTCGAGCAACGGCAGACGCCTTCCGCGGAGCAGCTCTCCTTCTCTTTACAGTCGGCGTCGACGACACATGCGACGAACTTGAGTTCGGGACCCAGCAACGTACTGCATGCCGTGATCAACAAACACGCGGCAAACATCGCCACCAAAAACCGAACGGCCTGGAAACCCCGCACAGATCGCCACATCAAAAACTCCCTTCGATTTGAAACTGTCCAATGCCAGCACGCGCCGTCAACGTGACCCCAGACGTCGACGGCTGCCCCGGATCCCTCTCGACCGGCCGATACCGATACGCAACCAAGGTCCCCGCCACCAAGCCCGCAGCGCCCACGACAATACCAATTGTGGACGCCGTCGCGAGGGCATCCACCTTCTCGAAGTCGCCTTCCAGCGCGTTCGGGCACAACAGGTCAACGCAGCGCGACCTGACCGCGCTGTTCGTCGATATCGCAAGAGGCCCCGTAATCGCCGACATGATAAAACCCGCCGCGCCAACACCATACACCACACCAACCGCGGCCCGCCGCTTCGGGCCCCATACGAGCGGTTTCGGTACAGGCGCCAAATCGATATGCAGTTCCGGCTGCTTTCGTCGCTCCAGACGCACCTGCTGCTTCACAGACACGAAACCCTCCGCGGTAATCTCCACGGTGTGCGCACCAAGCGGAAGCCGCCCGGTCCAGGTCCCATGCCCCACCACCTGGTCATCGATGGTCACGGCCGCCGTCGCAGGCGTTGCATCCACACGCAGCAATGCATCGAGATCCCTGCCCGTCTGCGTCAGCGACGTCTGCTCGTAAAAAGGCACCATCACCGTGGACAGCGTCGAGGCCATTTCGGTGCGATCCAGCTCCGTTTCGCTCTTCTCCACCACGCCCGGCTCGGGAGAATCCTCGTCATCCAGCCGGACAAAGCCATGCAGGCTCACCGTATGCTCGCCGCTTGGCACCAATCGGTCTAACGGCGTCTGGCCAATCACGTTCCCATCGAGCTTGACATCCAGCACCCAACCGTGCTTCTCGCTCACGTGCAGCAGCCCCACCTTCAATTTCGCTTGAAGTTGAGCCACGTTTTCCTGTCCAGGCTTGATCACGATCTCGGCGAGGATCGGCTCGTAGGGTTCCTTTTCAAGTCGGATCTTATGGTTTCCCGCCGTCAGCCGAAGTGGCAGCACCGAAACCGTTCCACGTTTGCGCTCATCGACGAAAAGCGAAGCATCCGTTGGCACGTCACCCGCCACGACCAACGTGCCCACCAGCCCTTGAAGCTCCACCATGGCTGGCGCCACCTTGGCCTCCATGTTGGCGGAAAGGACCGGGAAATCGTGCCGCAGCGCTTCGTACATGTCCAGCGCTTCGTCGTATTGCCCCAGCGCACGGAGGCACGCCGCAGCCGACGCCATCGCGGCTTTCGTTTTCTGAAATGTCAACGATTGCCGATACTCCTCGAGCGCTTCGCGCCACTCCTGTTTATCGAAAAGCTCCGACGCGCGCTTGAAGTGCGACCGCGCTTTCGTCTCCGCGTCGCTCGTTGTCGCCCGTTGTTCGTTACCAGGCGGCGGGGTTTGGGCGGACACGGCCCTCCCCAGCAGAAAAATAACAGCTCCCCACGCGGCGGTGCTGCGACGAAAAGAAAAACATTTCATGCGCGAATCGGCTCCTTCCCGAAAGGATACAAGATGAGGTTCCATTGCTCGTGTCAACACAT
>CAZETM010001591.1:0-1860 GCA_964514885.1 uncultured Polyangium sp.
CACCACCGCCACCCGCGCCGCCCATACCGGCAGTGCCGCCCGCGCCGCCCGTACTGCCACTGCTGCTGCCGCTACTCATGCTTCCAGTACCAGCCTCGCCACCAGCCCCACCTGTCGACGCTGGGATCTGCGATCGATCCACCGTGGCGATCAACTCGCAACCGATGCCGCTCATCGAAAGAGCAGCCGCCGCAAAGAGAAATTTCGTAGTTCTACGCATGTTCGTGTTCCTCGCGCACGCGTCTACCACACAAATCCCAAGGGATGATCAAAAAAATCACGAAGGTCTCAAATGATCACCCGCGCCGATCACCAGGACAACTGTCGACACCAATCACCAATACATGTAGAGCCAAATCACGTTCGTGCGTCGGCGCTCGTCCCAATTGCCGCTCGATACACGGCCTCATAAGCCCTCGCCGGACCTTCCCAACCGAGCGCCGCCGTCATCCCTCGACGCTGCATCATGCGCGTTTGTTCTGTTCCCAAGCGATCCATTGCGCGAATCGTCGCCGCGACCAATGCATCCGCAGTCACGCCGTCGAAAATGAATCCATTCATTTCGTCAATGACCGTATCCGCCAAACCACCGGTGCGTCGAACAATGGGCAACGCCCCATAACGCATTGCTTCGAGCTGCACCAGGCCACAAGGCTCCCATCGCGAAGGCATCACGAAAAGATCTGCCGCTGCCAAGAGCCGCCGCGCGTCGTCATCCGTAACTCGCCCCCAATATACCACCCGCCCCGGAAAACGACCTTCCGCACGACGAACGCTATCTTCGATTTCCGGATCCCCCGCTCCGGCAATCACCACATTCGCGCCCCGGTCCACGATTGCACCAAGCGCTCCGACGAGCAAATCAATGCCCTTTTGCTCCACCAGCCGCCCAAGCGACGCAACCAGCGGCTTTTCCGGATCGGACAGACCTAGCGCCGTGCACAGCCATTGTTTGCAGGCGCGTTTGCCCGAAGTATCCTGCGCATCGAATCTCGCTTCGAGCGCGCAATCCGCCGCTGGATTCCACGCCGTCGTGTCGATCCCATTGACGATGCCCGTAAGTACCGACCGACGTGCCCGCAACACACCGTCGAGCAATTCGCCACGCTCCGGAGTTTGAATTTCTTTCGCATACGTAGGCGACACCGTCGTAATGCGATCGGCCGCCACGAGCCCGCCCTTCAATAAACTAATTCGCCCATACAACTCGAGCCGCTCCATCACCGCGTGCTCGGCTCCCAGACCAAAACAGGCTAGTGCCGCCGTCGGGAAAAACCCCTGATGCAGCAAATTGTGAATCGTAAATATGGTCGCAATGTCTACCCGCTGTTCACGCAAAAGATATAGAACCATCGCCGTAGGCCATTCGTGCGCGTGGACCACATCGATACGCTCAGACAAACGCATTCGACAGATCACCTGGACGACGGCACGGGCGAATAAACCAGGCCGCCGCGCAGCAAGCGGATCCGATGAAACGTCAAGGCCATATACACCATGTTGTGGCTCGAAACCCGGCACGTCGAACAACAATACTCGAATACCATTCGCTCCAGCGACTTGGGCCACCGTCACCAGGCCGGAGCCACTCTCCGCCCCCACATCGGACAACGAACTTTCAGCCACCACACGCGCATCGGATGGGATTGGATCCATTACGGCAGTGGCAATCGTTACGTAATGCCCACGTCGAACAAGCGCCTCCGCAAGACCGCGAATACCCGTGCCAATACCGCCCACCGATACATACGGAGCATATTCGGGCGATACCAGCCACACGTTCATCGACTGCACGTGACCGGCCCCTCCTTGCAAAGACGCGTAGCCATTGCCGTCCGCCGCGCATCAACTGCGGTCGCC
>CAZETM010001592.1:0-1860 GCA_964514885.1 uncultured Polyangium sp.
GAGCGATGTCGACCGACGATTTCGGGTGCGAGCAGACAAATCAACGGACTGCTAGGCGCCGATTGCTTTCGATACGCCTGTCAATCATCCGCCTGTTCGCACGGCAGCTCGGAGTCGTTCGATTTCCTGCAGCGCGGCCACATGAGCAGCTTCGGCATCGAGTTGCTTTTGCTCGGCCAGGGCACGCGCATCGGCCTCTGTACGTAGCTTCAGTTCCGCATCGAGTTGCTTTTTCTCCGCATCGAGTTGCTTTTTCTCCGCATTGCGTTGCCTTTTCTCCGCATTGCGTTGCTTTTTCTCCGCACTGCGTTGCTTTTTCTCCGCGTCGAGTTGCTTTTGCTCCGCATCGAGTTGCTTTTGCTCGGCCAGCATTCTTTCGTGCTCCGCCGAAGATCGAGCGAATCGTTCGTCGGCCAGCTTTTGCTCGAGAAGCAGGTTCGTCTCGTCCGGGGTCGGCAGCAGATCTCGCCCCAAACGCTCCCGCGCCAAACGTAGTTGCTTCCCGAACGTGGCATCTTCGACCACCGTCCAGAAAAGTTGCAGCGTACGGCATTCTTCCTTGTTCGATTGCCGTTCGACCAGATGCTTGCCCCGCCGATCCCATACCGTGATCGAATCAGCCTTGTCCCGATCGAATCGCACGACCTCCAAAATCGCAGTCGCTTCGTACCGCGCCAGCTTTTCTTCCCACGTGAGTTTCACCCGATCGTGGGGGCTGACGATCTCGACGGCCAATTGAGGCGTCCCGAGCCTCCACGTCTTCCAAGAATCAAAATCGCCGACATGCAGGTCGGTCTTGATCATCAGGTCCGGAGCCAGGCATTCCCGCGGATTGCTTCTGTTCGGATAAAAGAACTGATCCGAAGCAATGGTGAACTTGTCGAAGGCATTCTTGACGACTAGATAAAGCGCAGTACGCGCCTCGAAATGACGCTTGGATTCAGCCACGTGGTCCTCGAAAGGCTCCTCACAAGGGAAAAGCAAGTCCTCTTCGTAGTCGCTGTCGAAGTCGGCAGTATCTTCTTCAATGTCCAGCGACCTGCGTGTACCCGATGTATCAGATGGACCACGCGAACCAGACGCACCGGCCGGATCTGTGTGTCTCGGAGGCGGATATTCGGAGACGTGCTCGAGCGACATACGTGCGGTGTTACCACGTCTGAGTGCAGGCGCAAAGGAAAATGTTTGACTAGCGTGAAGATGTTGGTTTGTCAGGTGATCGGGAAGGGTTTGTCGCTCGGGACCGCGTCCATCCACGATACCCAACCGTTTGCATTCGTCTCTTTTGCGTTCGTCGCTATTGAACAACCACCGCCGTCGAGCTACGATGCGGGCCGGTGGTCAACGGGCTCGAAATTGCTCTCATTACGTGTCTCACGCTTGCCGCGGGAATCCTCCTTCGGCGCGTGATGCGCGAAAACGTTCGGCTCCGGTGGCTCGCTTTTGCGTGCCCGATCGTCGGCGCAGGTGCCGGATTCGCTGCCCATCATTTTCGACCGACTCCAACCCTGGATGCGGCTCGTCCACAACCCGTAGGCGTCGGCGAATGGGTCTCGTCCGCGTCGTGCAGAAGCTGTCATCCCGCGGAACATGCGGCTTGGCACCGATCGTACCATCGGAGCATGACCCAGGACGCATCGCCCGCGAACGTAATCGCTCCCGTCGATGGTCGCGCGCTTCTCCTCGATGATCGCACGCATCGTATCGAGCGCCGCGGGGAAGAGATTTGGGCCACGCTGGTCGATCCTGACGTCCTGATCGACGCGGCATTGGAAGGTCGAGTCGCCGAAAACGCGCCTATGGTCGAACGGCGCGTCGTGTTGCTGAACGTAAAGTCGCCGGCTGCCTGCCTCCCGCAAC
>CAZETM010001593.1:0-1858 GCA_964514885.1 uncultured Polyangium sp.
GGGGCATTACAGTCGACCAGCACGTGTACCTCGTGCTACGCCCGAAAAGCATGGGGTAACGGCCGTCCCAGGAATGGCACAGGACTTGCCAACGACCGGCTTGGCGAACAGCTCGGCTTGGAAAGGGCGACTTGACTGTGAAACGGCGACCTGGAATTGGCAATGCGGCGCGGCACCAAAAGGATCGCGTGACGGCATCGGCGAATGATCCAGCGCTGGCGCCGACGCTGATGCAAAACACGGAAGCAGCCGAGCCTAACCCAGGCGCGGTTTTACCAGGTATCCAAGTCATCGAAGCGGGACAAGGCATCGATGCTATTCAACCCGATCAGTTACCTCCCTCGATATTGGATCGTTTCGACGACCTGCAGTTCCTTGGTCGCGGAGGCATGGGCACCGTTTACCGTGGGTTTGACAAGCAGTTAGCGCGCGAAGTAGCCATCAAGTTCGTGCACGGGCACGACGCGGTCAAATTCTTACGCGAGGCTCGAGCACAGGCGCGCATTACGCACGACAATGTTTGCAAGATTTACGATGTCGGGTTTGCCGAAGGTCAGCCGTACATCACGATGCAGCTCATCCGTGGGGAATCGCTTTCGGATGCTTGCAAAGCAATGACGTTGGAAGAAAAGATCAAGGTCATTCGCGAGGCGGCGAGCGCATTGCATGAAGCGCATCGATTGGGGTTGGTGCATCGGGACGTCAAACCGGGCAATATCATGGTGGAACGAACGGAAGATGGTTCTTGTCGGCCGTTTGTGATGGATTTTGGTTTGGCGCGCATGGTGGGCGAGCAGAGTGAAACGATGACGGGCAATGTAGCTGGGACGCCGGCGTATATGGCTCCCGAGCAAGCTCGGGGCGAGATTCGGTCGCTCGATCGGCGCACGGACGTGTATTCGTTAGGGGCTACGTTTTACGATATTTTGGCGGACCGTCCTCCATTTGTCGAGGAACAGCCGTGGAAGATTCTGATGCGCATCGATTCGGAGGACGCGCCTTTGCTGCGGAGCGTGTGTCCGATCGTGCCGCGGGATCTCGAAACGATTGTGATGAAATGTTTGGAGCGTGATCCAGCGCGTCGATATGAATCGGCTCGGGCGCTGGGCGAAGATTTACAGCGATATTTGGATGGTGATCCGGTCCTCGCGCGCACATCGTCGATATTGTATCGCTTGGCCAAACGGGCACGGAAACACAAGTTGTTGGTATCGCTGGTGGTGGTAGCGTTTTGCGTGGCGGCGACGGTGGTGTTCGTGGGGGTTCGAGCGCGCCGGATTGCAGCGGAAGAAGCTCGCATTGGTCAGGAATTGGGGGAAGACGTCAAGGAGATGCAGCTTTTCATGCGTTATGCGCATGGGTTGCCGACGCACGACATCGAGCGCGAGCGAGCGGTGGTGCGTAAACGGTTGGCGGAGATTGAAGTGAAAATGGCGGCGGGGGGAGCCATTGGTCGAGGCGCGGGGCATTATGCGATTGGGCGGGGGCACCTGGCGTTGCAGGAGCCGGAAAAAGCGCTCGAACATTTGAATGCGGCGCAAGGGGCTGGGTATGCGTCGCCGGAACTGGAATATGCGCTGGGGCGGGCCATGGTGGAGATCTACCGTGAGAAAATGGAAGCGGTGCGTCGAATCGCGGACAAGACAAAGCGGGCGGCGAAGCAGGCGGAAGTGGACGCGGCATACAAGACGCCGGCATTGGGGCATTTGCGTGCAGCGACAGGCTCGCGACTGGAGCATCCGGCGTACGTGGAGGGGCTGGTTGCATTGACGGAAGAGCGGTACGAGGACGCATTGCGATTGGCGAAGCAAGCGCAAGACGAGGCGCCATGGTTTTACGAGGCCACGGTGCTGGAAGC
>CAZETM010001594.1:0-1858 GCA_964514885.1 uncultured Polyangium sp.
TTAACGTCTCCGCAGGGCGATCCGACTTGTCTTCCTGGAGCAGAAATACGAAGTCGAGCCGCAACGCATCCGCCGTCAGTTGCACTTCGCTCTGAATGTTGCGATTCCCAGGCGCTCGTTGACCGAGAAGCATGGCCAGAATCAGGTGCCACGGGGTCCATGTCGTTCCCATGGGAAAACCCCTACACGACAAGTCGACTCCAGGGCAAACATTTTGTTAGCCGAGAAAAACGGCTCGGTTTCACCCGCTAAGAGCCCGTTGAAATATTGAAAGCGTCAAATGTAGGGGCGCGATTCATCGCGCCCCCTGAAGGCGTTTCGAAGAGGGCGTGATGAATCACGCCCCTACATTCAGATAAATCAACGGGCTGCTAAGAGCGGACGGCAGCCGACGCATTAAAAGCCCGCAATCGTTGGATTCGGACGATCCATGCGATGTCGTCGCTCATCGAATTGGTGGACGAGCCCGGCGAAGCGGTGCTCGCGATCGTCAAAAGGTTCCAAGACGCCGCCGCGAAGGCCGAAGTCGATCACGGAAGCTCGGACCAAGCCCGCTCGAACGACTCGGAAAATGACTCGACCGTGCAACACCCCCCGACGCCGGCGACGGGCTGAACATCCAAGCTCTCGGCTGCCTCGCCAGAGCGACTCCCGCGACGACCCAACCAATGCAAGGGCAGCTCGACGCGGGGGTCGGAATGGTTTGGTGGTCGCGAGGGGCAGCTCGGACTTGTTCACGCACTCGTCAGCGCCCGAGGCGTTTGCGGATGATGGTCCGGGTCGGTTCGGCAAGCGAGTCGATGTAGGAATCTGAAAGGGCGCGGAGCACGTCGTCGGGCAGCGTCAGCACGACTTGTTCGGGCGCGAGCCCCGCGACACGCTGCTCTGGTGTTAGGCTTGCAAGGAACGTCTGCAGCACATCGTCGAAGCCTTCCATCTCATGCATCTTCATCTGCATCTCCGCGGTTCCGAGCTGCTTTGCGAGCCAGCTTCGGCCTTCCACCGTCCTCGGCTGCCGGCGCGCCAGAAACCCTAACACATCGTCGTCCTCGGCATCCGCAACGACTTCGATCTCCACCACGACCAATTTGAACGGGCCACCTTCGAGCTGCCAGTAGCCATCGCCCAAGTCACGCCAACGCAGGCCATACGCCTGGACGTCCTCATCCAGCGGCTTCGACCGCTTCATCACCAATAACACGCCGCAAACTTCGCTTCGCTGGTGTACCTGTTCGACATGGTCGGTGAAATACGCTACGACGCACGCGAAAAACCGATCGAAGTCAAAAGGACGGTAAGGTCGTCCCACGCTCTTGAATTGGCAAACAGCGTGCTCCGTGAGCAGGCCCCAGAGTTTTTTCAAGGTCCCCGCGGTACGACCCGAGGTGTTCTCCTGGCGCAGAAATACGAAGTCCGGACGAAATGCATCCGCCGTCAGTTGCACGTCGCTCTGAATGTTGCGATCCCCCGGCGCTAGTTGACCCCAAGTCCATGTCGTTTCCATGAAAAAACCTTACACGACGAGTCGACTCCAGGGCAAACATTTTGTTGGCCGAGAAAAACGCTTTCATGGCGATGATCTTCCCCCCCGATTTCGTGGACAGTCGAACTATGCCGCAAACGCTCTACGTGCAGAAACGAGGCAGAACGCTCGATGGTTTGTCTGATCGTGACGATGTCGAGCGGGTGACGAACCGGAGGGGTTTCTGGGTGGGTGCGGATACGGGATGTGGGGATTCGCCAATCGTTTGGCCGCGGACCCTTGAAACGCAAGGTTCGGAAATGGCTATTGGTTCGCCCTAGGCACTCGTCAGCGCCCGAGGCGTTTGCGGATGATGGTCCGGGTCGGTTCGGCAAG
>CAZETM010001595.1:0-1858 GCA_964514885.1 uncultured Polyangium sp.
AGTGGCTCCTCCGTCTCGCGATATGGCGAGCTCGCAAGGATGTCTCGCCAAGACACCCCCTCTTTTCGGATGACGCCAACGGCACGCAATTCAAGGATTTCATCCGCCGAAAGAGTATCGAGCGACTTGCCGCCCAAGTACTCCATGAGGTCGGCGGCCTTCACGCCAAGCTCGGCGAACTTCTCGATCAATTCCTTTCGGGCCTTGTCAGGGTCGGCAGCAATCTCCGCGGATTGCGTCTTGGTGACAACGACCAAACACGCGTCAATGATGTCGCCCGGAATCAATTTAATCCCCATGTTGCGCGCATAGATCGAAACGAGGCGATCTTCCTTCATCCGGATTTCCTCGTCGGTTGCCGGATACAAATAGACCGTGTCGCCGTAGTTGTTCGTACGCGATACGAGCGGAGCGATAACCCGCCCGTTGACCTTCCTCAGCTCACGGCGTTCGACGCTTTTCTCGACCGTGACCTCGCGCGACCAACTGACGTTTGTCTCGTAGTCGATCGCGCACACGTGAATGATGCGCTTTCGGTCGTCATCGAAAAGAGAGGTGATCGTAACGTCGGCATTGCCCATAATTTGCAACGCACGCTTTACGAATTCGATCGACCATCCGCGTACGTAATTACGAATTTTCTCGCCATTGGCGTCAAGAATGTTCCGCCCGGTCTTTTCGTCTTTGAGCCAACCCTGGGGCTTCGCGTACCTGGCAACCTTCGCAAAGCTCGGCCTGGCGCATTCCCTCTTGAGCTTTATCTCGATGTCTTCAGGCACGCGTGGGCGCTGCAACGCCATAACAAAGCGGGCCTGCACCATTGCCGCCGAGCGCGCGGCAACAGCGGTCGCAGCGGTTTCGTGACGTTGGATTGACTCCGACCCGCCAAACCCGTCGCGCCGTGTCGTCATTGCGGCATTCGCCGATGTGCTAGCGCCATTGCCTTGGGGATGGTCATGGACCTCGCCGTTGTCGTCGTAGTCATCCTCGGTTGTATGAGTTGTCATCGCTTTGCCTTTTCCTTTGCCGGGTAAAACCGTGGCGAGATGAATCCATCGCCGCGGCACTTTTCGATCAATGCCTCGGGCACGGGGCCCAATTCGTTCACGACGTCCTTCCAGGACACGACGCCGGCGAGCCTGGGCGCGATGAACTTGCCGCCCAATCCCTCCAGGCCATAGTCGTTGCCAATTATTTCGAGCAGCTCGTTCTCGATGTGTTTGATTGTGCTCTTGGCGGCGTCGGCGGCCTCCTTTGCGCCAATCAACTCCCGCATAAGCTCATGCACCACTTGGTCGTCTCCGACCTTGCGGCATGTGTTTTTCCCGCTCCCAGGATATCGTGCTCGAAGGTATCGGCGCCTGGCGTCGGGATCCGGGATATGCGGAGCGATTTTGGTCAAAACGTGGTTATGCCAAAACGTGTCCGCCCGTTCGAGCATCGTCAATTCGAGATCCATGTCCCGCTCTACGGTGTGCCAAGCGAGCGTTGTGCCGCCTATCTCCGCGACGACATACCAGCGATCGCAATCGTAGACGGAGATGTTTTGCGCGCATTGGAGACGCACATAGTCGGGCAACGAGTCGCCCTCCCAATGATGTGCCATTCGCCAGCCTACGATTTTGATCTCGAGGCCGGCCCGTTCGTCACGGAGCAAGTCATCGGGAGACGCGAGCACACAGTCGAATACCGGGTGACGACCTGTTACGGGGCCAGGACGAACCAGTTTCTTCTTGGTGCGCTCCTCGAACAGATCACGCATGATGCCCTCTTTGCGAGTGCCATGCGCGCTTTTGTCGTTATCGTCGTTGTCGTTCGCCCGCTTTTCGACAAGCCCCGTTTTTTCAAGCCAAAGATC
>CAZETM010001596.1:0-1856 GCA_964514885.1 uncultured Polyangium sp.
ACGGCGCTGGTAGGCGGGCACACCATCTAGCGGACGATCAGGATCGATGTGGCGCTGCATCTCTTCTACGAACGCGCTCGACCCTAGAAAGACCTGATTCTGCAGCGAGTCCCAAGGCGACGGTTGGTTGTTTCCCGCGGCAACGTATTGCTCGTATGCGGCCACAGCTTGCGCACGGCGCGTTCCGAAGAATCCAAGCAGCGCTCCAGGTGACAGGAACGCGGGAGGCGGGCACAACGCGGCGGTCGCACGGTAGCTGCTCCACGGCCATTCCGACGCATACCCCACCATGCGTGCGCGCACGGGGTTCAGCACGATGTATCGGGCCAGCTCGAGGAGGTAACTCTCGCGCTCGACAAGGATCGCCTTGAATCGCCCCTGAAACAAATGACCGACCCGCGAGTGGCGGTAGTTGTACGACTGCGTGTAGATCCCGTTGACGGCTTTCATCCCCGCCGAGAGCGTTGCTTCGAGGGTCTCGACGAGCAAGTGATAGTGGTTGGACATCAGGCAGTAGGCATGACATCGCCATCTGTGCTGCTCGCACACATCCGCCAGCACCGCCAGAAAACGCTCGCGATCGGCGTCATCGACATAAATGTCTTGCCGAGCATTCCCGCGCGACGTGACGTGATAGAGCGCGCCCGCAAATTCGATTCGCAGAGGTCGTGACATCGTTGCGATTCCCTTCGCTTGAATGTCCTTGTAGACAAAAACGATAGTCTTCGCTGCTGCGCGCTGTCAACGCGGCAACGAGATTTTTTATCCGGTCGCGTGATGCGCGTGTAACGGCTAGAGAAGGCGCTGGCCCCGATGAAAAATGGAAGACCTGACCCCTCCTCACGTGACCCCTCCTCACGATCCTGACGCGGCGGGCTCACGCTCCTGCTATGCTCCCCTCGGGCCTTTTCAAATGGAGCACGCACTTGAACGCGACTTCTATAAGAGTGATATGCGTCTGGCCATCGCTTTAGGCAAGCGCCTAGAAAATTTCCGCCAGGACGTCTCGCGATGGGGGCTTGCGCGGTCCCTGTACATGCGTCTCATGATCCGCAACGCCTCCTGGCTCAATGTTTCCCGCGCAATGGAGCGAGATCTTCGGAAAAAATTTGCTTCATATGAAGCGGCCAGTGGCTTCAGCTTTCGAATCGCAGCTCAGGAAGAACTGACGTTTGCCTCTGAAGATCCACAGCTTGACCTAACTCCCGATTTTCTGCGCAGGGCGCTTCTTCGAGGAGACATCTGCGTTGGGGCGTTCGATGGGCAACAGTTGGTTGCCTATGCATGGAGGTCGTTCAGAGAAACTCCTCACTCGGTTGGTTTGGTGCTCAGGTTCAGTAAGCCCTATCGCTACGCCTACAAATCTTTCACTCGCCCAGAGTACCGAGGGCGACGGCTTCAGGAAAGGATAACCCCGCTTGCCGACGGGCTTTGCATCGAGCGCGGCCATACACACGGCATCGGTTTCATCGAGACGCACAACTACCCATCTCTGGCAATGGCTCGCCACTCAGTGCCGGTCGGTTTCCTGGGCTATGTGAAAGTGTTTGGGCGGGTATTCACGTTCAGGAGTCCTGCGGTCAGGCGTCGAGGGTTTGGGTTCCATCCGGCGCCGTGATTTTCAGAGCCTGCCATCCACCTCGTCTTTTCCAAAAACATACTTCACGTCAAAGATGACCGAATGTGACTTGGTCAATTTGCGGATACGCTCAATACCCATCTCGCGGAATTGCTGGTGCCCCACCGCCAAAACTACGGCGTCGTAGTGACGTTCGCGCAACTCCTGCGTGAGCGGGAATCCCATTTCCGCCTCGGCTTCTGCAGCGCCCACCCATGGGTCGAATACATCCACATGT
>CAZETM010001597.1:0-1854 GCA_964514885.1 uncultured Polyangium sp.
AAATGGGGCAGAAGTTCACCGCGGGTCTCGAGTCGAAGTTTCAAGCGCACAAGATTTTCGAGAGGCAGGCGATTAAGCACTTCATGAAGAAGCAGAATCCGGCCCTCAGCGAAGAGGCGCTCAAGAAGGCCGTCGACGAGGTGGCCAAGACGTACCCGTCCATCATCCTCTCGGACGCCCAGCACACGGTCATCAACGCCAAGCTCGCAGCGGCATGGAAGGCGAACAAAGACATGACCAAGAAAGAGCTGCGAGAGGTCTACAAGATAGTGTACCAGGACAATCTGCACTGGATGGACGCCATCGAATCCTACTTGCGCTAGGCACGACCCACAGCAAACGAAGAACCATGAAAACAATCGTCGAAATCAAGTTCGGTGGGCACCGTGTGCCCGGTGGTGATGCAGACAGCATTCTGGGGCCATCGCAATGCGGGCCGGAGGTTGTCAAGTTAAAAGAGTACACATGGGAGGAATTGGGGGGGGTCGAGCGTCCCGGTGTCGATGTGGAGATCACGTTGGACGACAAGGATCCACGCGTGCAAAAAGTGCTGGGTTTGCTCGCCGAACACGGGGTGGAACCTTGGGTGTATCGCCGCGACATGTACACGGAAGACGAGCTGCAAGCCGCGCCCTTGCTCGTACTCTCCTCCTCGGAAGCTGATTCTGCCCTGGCGTGGACGACGTACGACGAGTCGAAAGCTTGTCCGAAGTGCGGAACGGGGGTCCGACAAACCTCACCGCTGCACATCGTTTTTCCCGAGGCTGTAAAGCGGATGGAAAAATTACGCGTCGCGTTTACCATTGAGAACGACGTTCTCGTGCAGGACGTCCATGTGGAACAGCTTCTTGCCGCGGGCATAACGGGCGCGCTGTTCTGGCCCGTCTATGCCGACAACAAAGTCGGCGTCCTCGAAGAACTTCGTCACCAACAACTGTTCATCGAGCACGTCATGCCGCCGATGTCCCCCAAGTCTTTGCTGGACCGAACGCGGGTCTGTCCCGATTGCCGGCGCGGCTGGTTCATTCACGTCTTCATGCACCCGCTACGGTGTGTATACCGTCGGGAAGACTTGGCCAACATTCAAGACGTCAACGTGACGTGGGAATGGTTTGGTGAACCTCCGTCCGATAATGAACACGGCCTGGGCGGGGGACCGCAGTACCCGCGGGTGCTCGTGACGCCCAAAGTCATGAATCTGCTGCGGGGCAAGACGAAGAAAGAGGCCAAACACCAAGGTTGCCGATTCACTCCGATATGGGTTGAGGATTAAAAAGCACGAATACGGTTATCGAAGCACAACGCCACCGTTCACCCTTGTGCGACCATGCAACCACATCGCTCATCGTTGTTCTACGCCGCAACGGTCCACGTCATCGCTCGACGTCGTCACCACGCCATCGGTCATCGTTGTTCCACGCCGCAACGGTGCACCGCATCGCTCGACGGATGCCAACAAGCCAGCGGACTTCGTTGCGCGACGAAACAACAGTACGGGGCGTGGTGATCCGAGCCGGACGACACCGGAAGTCATCGTTGTTTTCTCGAACAACGGTGTCCGTCACCCTGGTGAGTGACGACAAGGCCATTCGAGTTCGTTGTTTTCTAAAACAACAATGGAACGTCGCGAAATAGCTTCAAGGCGTCGTTGGAACGGCCGGCGGTAACGCCGCCGCGAAGGCCTCTTGGCCTTTCAACGCACCGAAGCCGAGGGAGCCGAATGGATGGCCCGCGAAGACGCCCGTATCGAAGCGCTCCAGCACACTGCCCCCACTCCACCTCCAAGGCGTTGACTCGCATCAATCTCCCCTTGCCTTCCCCTCGCGATCCCGAGTACCCTCCGCGCGTTCGTCC
>CAZETM010001598.1:0-1854 GCA_964514885.1 uncultured Polyangium sp.
CGCTGGCTCGCGATTACACGCCCGCTCGCGTGGCAACTTTGTGCGGAATCACCGAAACCGAATTCCGTGCATCCGCGCAAATGATCGCCCACTCGAAACGAATGATCACGTTTTGGACGATGGGTATCAATCAAACGACGTTGGGTACGTTTTCGACCAACGCCATCATCAATTTGCATTTGGCGACAGGGCGAATTAACAAACCCGGCGCAGGACCGTTTAGTTTGACCGGACAACCCAATGCGATGGGCGGTCGGGACATGGGATACATGAGCCACACGCTGCCCGGACAACGTCGCATCACAGACGAAAAGCATCGCGGCGAAATCGAGGTATTGTGGGGATTGCCCGAGGGAACGATTCACGCGGAGCCAGGGCACGACGCCGTGCGGATGTTCGAAGCGCTCGAACGAGGAGATCTACGCGCAATATGGATCATCGGGACGAACCCGGCCGCGAGTTTGCCCAACCTGCCAGTCGTACGCCGAGGCCTCGAGCGTGCCGAGTTGATCATCGTGCAAGATGCATATCACCCGACGGAAACGACCGAGTTTGCCGATGTGCTTTTGCCCGCGGCCCTGAACTTCGAGCAAGAAGGCACGTTTACGAATAGCGACCGGACGATTTCGCTTTTCCAAAAAGTAGCCGCGCCGCCTGGAGATGCTCGGCCCGATTGGGTATGGGTGCGAGACGTGGCGCAGGCCATGGGATTCGGCGCTTCGTTCAATTTCGCGAGCGCCAGCGATATTTATGACGAAATGACTTCGATGACGCGCGGCAGGCCGAATGATCAAACGGGTATCGATTACGACAGGTTGCGCTCGCACGGACCGCAAAGGTGGCCGCACGCGGAAGGCCAGGAACCTCGACGGCTGTACGCGAACAACGTATTCGCCACGCCATCGGGGAAAGCGCGGTTTTGGGCTCGGCCGTTTATGGAGCAGCAGGAGTTGCCAAACGCATATTTTCCGCTCATTTTGACGACGGGACGCGTGGAGAATCAATGGCACACGCGAACGAAAACAGGAACAATCGACCGGCTGAATCGATTGGATCCAGTTCCCTTTTTATCGATGAATCCCGACGATGCGGGGTCGTTCGGGTTATTGGACGGCAGCCGAGTGCTGGTGCGAAGTCGTCGCGGGGAAACCATTACGACGCTGCGCGTGACGAGCGACGTAGCCCCGGGCGTGGTGTTTTTGCCGATGCATTGGAACGATTTGTGGGAAATGGGGGCGTCAGTGAATGAAGTGACGTCATCGGCGACGGATCCGATTAGCAAAGAGCCGTCGCTCAAGTATTGTGCGGTAATGGTTGAAGCGCTTACCTAACCGATCACGGCGTCGGCACAGCCGGCGGCTCGGGCGGCGGCGCATCGAGTGCACACCGAAACCCAATCGTGACGTGTGCCGTCGTCGGTACGATGCCCATGATGAAGCTACCCAATGGTGTATCCAGCGCGAGGGTGGTCTCGAAATGAATGTCGCCCCAGCACTTCGACCCGCCGTTACACCCCCAACAACACCAATACGAGCGTCGTGTTCCCGAGCAGAGCCACCTGTCGCTCGAGTTTGGCTATTGACATGTAATGAGCCTACTGACAAAGTGCGCGCGTTCGTGAGGTGTTTGTCGTGAAGAAGTTTATTCCGGCCGTGGGTGAAGCAGACTTTCGGACGTTGCGCAGGGCCAACTATGGCTTCGTAGACAAGTCGTTCTTCATTCGTGACGTATTGGCGGATTCGAGTTTGGTCTTGTGTTTCCCTCGACCCCGACGGTTTGGCAAGTCCACGAACTTGTCGATGTTGGGGCATTTTTTGCGCAAGACGGATGAAGACTTGCGGGACATCTTCGAGG
>CAZETM010001599.1:0-1851 GCA_964514885.1 uncultured Polyangium sp.
CGTGGGAAGCATTGTGCGAATCTGGTCAGGCGCTCGGGTTTTGGGGCACGTCGCCGTGTGTGGCGGGCCGACGGAAAGGGCGAGCCGGTGGTTCTTCGGGGACACACGATTTCGCGCGTCTCCGCCGCGTTTTCTCCCGATGGCCGGCAGGTGGTCACCGCTTCGGCAGACATGACGGCGCGCATGTGGCCCATCTCCAAGCCCCTGCGCCTCTCCAACAAGACCACCGATTGCCTCACGCCCACGCAGCGCGAAACCTATCTCCTCGAAAACGCTTCCGATGCGCGCAAAGCCTACGAAACCTGCGAACGGAGCCATGAGCGGACGCCGCTCGAGCGCCCAGATGAACTTTTACGTCGCACTTTACCACCCCTTTCTCCACCGAAGAATAGCCAACACCGATGATTGCAAAGATCAACCCCACTTGGATTCCTGGACGGTGGCGCATTGGCGTGAGTCTCGACGTGCACACCGTTTCGAGTGATTTCATTGGGTACGATGATCGAGGCCAGCCTTTGTTCGACACCCAAAGGTCGGTCATGGGCGAACTTCTTTATCGCCTCAAATATGCCACGGACTTTCGAGCTATCGAAGACATCGCCGACACGACGGCATCGTATGTTCGCCAGCTCTCGACACCGCCATTTGGCTTCGTTCCTACGCTCATCATTCCAACGCCTCCATCCCGACAACGCCCCCGTCAACCGCTGTTCGAGCTCGCAACTGCCATCGGTCAGCGGCTCGGAGTCCCCGTTGCTCTCGATGCCGTCCGTCGGACGAAGACGCTTCCGGAACTCAAGGAAATCAGTGATTACACGGCGCGACTCGACTTGCTTCGTGACGCTCACCACGTCAACCCCGCAATCACGACGGGAGCCAACGTTCTTCTCCTCGATGATTTGTTTCGATCTGGCGCATCGATGAATGCTGTAGCAAGCTCTCTGTTCGATATCGGTGGCGTTCGAGATCTCTGCGCATTGGCGATCACCAGAACACGGAGCAACAAATGACGACGGTATTCATCGGAGGATCACGAAAAATCACTCGTTTGCCCCATGCCGTCGCGACCCGTTTGGATGCGATTGTTCACAAGCGGATTCCTGTACTCGTTGGCGATGCCAACGGCGCCGATAGGGCGGTACAGACCTACCTGCGAGACGCTCAACATGATCGCGTCACCGTCTATTGCACCGGGGACCTCTGCCGAAACAACGTTGGAGGATGGCTCATCACTCACATCCAGCCCGATGATCCGGTTCGACGAAAGGACCGGAAGTTCTTCACCCTCAAGGATCGCGCGATGAGCTTTGCTGCCACGCACGGACTCATGCTCTGGGATGCCGAAAGTCTCGGGACATTGGTCAACATCGTCCGTTTGCACCGACAGCATCGAATTGCGGTCGTCTACCTCCAGCCAATCAACGCGTTCCTCGATGTCAGAACCGACGACGATCTCCAGGCGCTAGCCACCCACTGCTCCTCCACCCTCTGGAAAGAAGCTACCCAGATGGTCGAGTCGGAATCTTCCACGCTGGCGTCGACCTCCGATGCGACATCTTTGTCGTTGTTTTCGTGTGCTGAAGTACTCAACCCAACGGTTGCTTGAACGCGCTTCGAAGAGATCGCCGTTGCCCACCCAGCGCGAAACCTATCTCCTCGAAACCGCTTCCGATGCGCGCAACGCCTACGAGGCATGCGAACGCAAATACGGCCGAACCCCCATGCCTTGACAAAAATCATCACCCCGAACGCATCGCTCTTCCCATTCATTCGACAACCTGATACCACGCCTCTCAAGGAGACTTTTCCATGGAAATGCCCAACGCGGACATACCGCCCGAAGCGTATCTA
>CAZETM010001600.1:0-1849 GCA_964514885.1 uncultured Polyangium sp.
AAACTCGCCCCGCGACATGGCCGTCTTGTCCTTCGTTCCACGATCGCGACGAGCAACCATGACCATGTTGCCATCGACATCGCGTGGGCCGATCTCGACCCGAAGCGGCGCGCCCTTCTTGATCCACTCCCACTGCTTGTCGCCACCACGGATGTCGCGCTTGTCGACTTCGACTTCGATCGCTCGACCGCCGTACACGATGTTGCGCAGTTCGGCCGCGACCGCATCGACATACTCCATCACCTTTGTGCGCGTCTCTTCGCCGCGAAGTACCGGCAGGATGACGACGTGTGCAGGCGCCAAACGAGGCGGAAGCACGAGACCATCGTCATCGGCGTGCGTCATGAGCAACCCGCCAATGAGACGCGTCGAAACGCCCCACGAGGTTGTCCAGGCAAACTCTTGGGTTTCTTGTTGCGTGTGGAACTTGATGCCGCTTGCCTTGGCGAAATTCTGCCCGAGGAAGTGCGACGTGCCCGCTTGCAACGCTTTGCGATCCTGCATCATCGCTTCGATCGCGTACGTATCGACAGCACCGGGAAAACGCTCACTCGCTGTTTTCGGGCCTCGAATCACCGGCATGGCCATGAACTGCTCGGCGAACGTCGCGTAGACATCGAGCATGCGTGCGGTTTCTTCACGCGCTTCTTCTGCCGTCGCGTGCGCCGTGTGGCCTTCTTGCCACAGGAATTCGGTGGTTCGTAAGAACAAACGCGTGCGCAGTTCCCAACGAACGACGTTGGCCCATTGGTTGATCAGTAGCGGCAAGTCGCGATAGCTCTGCACCCAGCTTGCGAACGCTGCACCGATGATCGTCTCCGACGTGGGACGCACGATCAGCGGCTCTTCGAGCTTCGCTTCGGGATCCGGAATGAGACCGCCATCAGGTCCCGCGATGAGGCGGTGATGCGTGACGACAGCGCATTCCTTGGCAAACCCTTCGACGTGCTCGGCTTCCTTTTCGAGGAACGATTTGGGGATGAACAGCGGGAAATACGCGTTCTTGTGGCCCGTCGCTTTGAACATGCGATCGAGTTCGCGCTGGATGTTTTCCCAAAGCGCGTAGCCCCACGGCTTGATCACCATGCATCCACGCACGGGTGAGTTTTCCGCAAGATCTGCGGCTCGGACGACCTGCTGATACCACTCCGCATAGTCATCGCTACGCGTCGGGGTGATCGCAGTTCGGGGGGTTTCGTTCTTGGCCACGTCTGTTCCTCCGGCGCGCGGCTCTACCACATTTTTGGGAAGTTTCGCGGAACCGTGATATCGCTCCGGCCAACGTGGCGCACGACAAGCCGGATTCCGGCTCCAACGCAGACTCTTCACCCGCTCCTTCTGCACAATCTCACCCGCATCGCGGTCCTCTCATCGCGATCGGTGGAGCCGAGGACAAACTCGGCGGACGAGCAGTCTTGCGCGACGTGATCAAACACGCGGGTGGCGCAAAACGCGCCAAAATCGCTGTGTTTCCAACGGCATCCAGCATCCCGTCGGAGATGGCGAACACCTACGAGGCCATCTTTCGCGAGCTGGGCGCAGAAGTGCACATCGTGCGCATCGCAACGCGCGCGGACGGCGAAAATCCCGAGATTCTCCAGCTCATCAAAGAAGTCTCAGGCATCTTTTTCACCGGCGGCGATCAAGGTCGCATCGTCACGATGCTCGGCGGCACCGAACTCGCTCGCACGATCCGTCGCGCACATCGAGGTGGCGCCGTCGTCGCAGGAACATCCGCCGGCGCAAGCGTGCTTTGCGATCACATGATCGCGCAGGGCAGGAAGGGCTACGCCCCTCGCCGCGAACTGGTGATGCTTGCACCAGGCCTCGGCCTCACTCGCAAGCTCGT
>CAZETM010001601.1:0-1849 GCA_964514885.1 uncultured Polyangium sp.
GTTCTGCTCAACAAGGCACGCGCGGACGGTCACGTTCGAGCGCGACCCGGTAACAACGTCATCCGTGATGGCGATGCCCAGCCCGAGTTTCCCCTCCGCATTGAACTTCGTCGCGCGGATCACGGTGCCTTCGATCGTCGCTTCTGAACCCGAGATGGCCACACCCAGTTCGGTGTTCTGCTCGACGAGGCAGGCACGGACGGTTACTTTCGCGCGACCGATCAGATCGGGGTGATCTTCGATGGAGATGCCCCATCCGCCTAATCCCTCCGTAGTAGGCACTGTGGAGCGAACCACTGTGGCCTCGATTGTTGCGTCTGCGTCGACAACGACCACGCCCATCCCTTGGTTCTGCTCGACAAGGCTGCCGCGGAGGGTCACTTTCGAGCGCAGTATCGTGGAGGAATTATCCCAGATGCCGATGCCCCATGCCAGATCCCCTGGTGCATTCAGGGTGGAGCGCACCACGGTGCCTTCAATTGTCGTATTTGAGGCCCAGATAGCCACTCCCAGGTCGTAGCTCTTCTCGATGAGAGAGCTCTTCAACAGCACGCTGCCAGCTCCATTCACGTCTTCGACATCGATCCCCCAATTCCCCGTGTCGTGCACCCAAACCTGCTCGATGACGACACCGCTCGCGTACCACACGACAATGCCGACTTTCGATCCCGTGACCGAAAGACCTCGGACCTCGGACCCGCTCGCCGCCTTGCTCGGAATGCGGATGGCTCCAACCTCCACACCTGTCCCCGTGACCTCCACCATCGCCGGGCACCGGCCCCAGAGGCGCACCGGCTTGAGCGCAATCAAAACATCTTCGGCGTACGACCCCGCCGCCACCGCCACGATCGCGTTCTTCTCCGTCGCGTAAATCCCTTGCTGGATCGTGGTCCATGGGCGCGCCTGCGTGCCGTCGCTATTTCCCCCCGCATATGCCTGATCAACAAATTGCGTATTCGCTTCGACCGGGATATCGCCCCACGTTCCGCTCCCGCAAGGCGCCACCTCGTGACACTCCGTATCGCCGGGGACGGCCATCTGCCCTTTGGGGCACGGGTCAGCCGGTAGAATCGGCTCGCAGCCGTCCTTGCCGTCTGGCAGAAAGCCTACTCCACACGCGGATGGCGGCACTCCGGCCTTCTGGCAGGTTATGCCATCTTCGAGCAGCAGCTCGCCCGGGGGACAGGGCATATCGGCCGGCAACCCCGCACGCAGACAAGTGCCATCGGCGCGCGTGAATTCTCCGGCCGCGCACTCCTGCGGTTTGGGAGGGCCTGCCTCTGGGCTGCTGCAAGCGACGAAGACGAGCGCCATCACGAAGAGCAACAGGCCGGCAAACGGCGTACTCCAGCGAAAAGGACTTCTATATCGATGATCCATGGGATGACCTCCATCAAGAGAAAGGATGTTTCTGACGCGGTGACCGATGCTCCGCTAAGCATGCCTCGTGCCGCCGACCGATCGCGCGTGGCACGTTGTACCGGATGAGAGCGTATGTGAAAGAGTTGCGACCAAGCAAGGCTGGTCCGAAGGGAGTGAGAACCGCGTCCACTTCGGCAAGACAACCAAGACCGACTTCGTCACGTTGCCGAAACGCACCTTGGCACCCGCTGCAACGAATTCTTGCCAGCTTATCGCTTCTTCCGCGCCGGTTTCCGCTTCTTAGCGTCCAAGCTTGTCGCCGCCTTCGCCGCCAATTTCTTCGCTTTCGCGAGCACGTCGTCCACCAGCGCCACATACGCCTGTTTGCCATCGAACGCCATTGCGTACTCGTACACGGGCGATATCCCTGCGGCCGTCAGCGCCACAGCATAACGTTTCTCCCGCACTTGCTGGGCGGCATCTTCGA
>CAZETM010001602.1:0-1843 GCA_964514885.1 uncultured Polyangium sp.
GAGCGGGCACAACGCCTGCTGCCAGTTTGGATGGGGGGAAAACATGAATGAACAGGCTTTGCGTGTCCACAGTGCCGACACGAACGTAGAGGCGTCGCATTTCACTCAAACCCAGAAGGAGCACCGTTCTGGGATTTTCGCCAAAGGGCGACGCGACGGCAGCGGGTGGGGCATTGTTCTCGTCGGTTTCAACGACGAGTTGCGGCCGGTGATGTTGACCGATGGCGCAGTCGTCGGAACTGCGTCGAAGGACGCTCAGATCGAGGGCAAGGGTATCGCCGGTGAACACGTACGCGTGAACGTGCGTGCAGATGGCTGCTACGTGGACGACCTCGGCGCTCCCGAAGGCACGTTCGTCAACGGCGTGCGTGCAAAACGGATGGGGCTGAGCCATGGCGACGTCGTTCGCCTTGGTGAAACACTCGGCATCTTCGTCGAGCGTGACTTGAGCACTTACGCAGGTCCGATCACGCGCACAGGCGCGCTCGTGCACGGACCTCGTCAACGCAAGGATTGGATCGACCCGATCCTCGATCTCGTCAAGAACGGCTCGTGCGTGTGCATCGAAGGTGCTCCGGGCACGGGCAAACGCACGATGGCGCGTCTCGCTGCTGCCGTGCGCGAAGGCGTCGGTGACATCGTTACCGTCGATGGATCGGCCGAAGGCAAACCAACCGTGCCCGCCGGCGTTCGTCCGATGACGTGGGTCGTCCTCGACGCGGACAAACTCCCACGACCACAACAACTCGAAATCGCCCACGCCGTCGGTCGCACCAATGGCGTCGTCGTGATCGCTACCGTCAGTCAACCGCTCGATCGCGCGGTTGGTGATGGCAAACTCGCACCGTGGTTTGCCTCGCTCTTCTCGGGCAAACGCATCACGATCACGCCCCTGGAAAATCGTCGCGAAGACATCCCCGGCATCGTGCAAGACATCGCCACTCGTCGTGGCATCGCGCTCGAGCGCATCACGTCCGACTTGCTCGATGCTTTCGTGCGTGCTGGTTGGCCCGGTGGCGTGCCGCAGATCGAAGCAACGCTCGTCGCTGCTGCTGATGCAACCGATGCATCGGGGCCCATCGAGGTCTCCGCTGTTGCCTCGACGCTCGCGCGCGCCAATCGCCCGAAGCTTTCGCTCCCGCCCGCTACCGATCCTTCGCTCGCTCGTGCACGTCTCGAAGATGCACTCGCACGCGCGAACGGCTCCGTTGCTTCCGCTGCGCGCTCACTCGGCATGTCTCGACAAGCCATCTATCGCGAAGCCGAACGCCTCGGGCTCGATATCGCCAGGCGCAAGTTCTCGCCCACGCGAATCTGATCCGACTTCCCTCCCCGCCCTGCTTCTCACTTCTCCGATAAAATCCCAGCGACGCGTGACTCACGATCGATCCTTCATCTGGATCGACACACTGCGTGTAGTGCAGAAGCTCGCCCTTCGTCATTGACGGAAGCCGCCGCCGTGACGTTTGGCGCCTTCAACCACTTCGGCATAGTCTCCGCCAACATCATGTCCCGAAGTCGTGAGCGTTCGTCTCGCACGCATCCACAACACGCCGATCGCGATGCTGAAAACGCACTCTTTGGCGAACTCGAAGCGGTGTATCGCGACGTCGACACTGCTCTGTCCAGTGACTCGTGCCCTGCGTCTACCGAATGCTGTCGGTTTGCCATCACGGGACGCGAGCCCTACGTGACGTCGATCGAATCCGCGCTCGTCGAACGCGCGATCGCTCGACGTGGCGGAGTTCGTGCGCTCGGCAAAGCTCCTGCACCTCTGCAACAAGACAAACGCCGGCTCGGCTTGGTCGACGAAGAGCCTTGTCCACTGCTCGATGCGAGTGGT
>CAZETM010001603.1:0-1842 GCA_964514885.1 uncultured Polyangium sp.
CCACTTCCACACGTTGGTGCTGGATGGTGTTTACGTGAAAAGTGAAAATGGCGAAAGGCTGCGATTTTTGCGATTGCCTCGTCCGAGCGAAGACGATGTGTATGAAGTGGCGATGCGTACAGCGAAAAGGTCCGGGCTTACTTGGAGAAAAGGGGGCGAACATCGGACAGTTGTAACCGCCCCTGTAAATGCGTAGAATCGGACGCGAATTGCGAGGGCGGCTTCGGGGGGAGGATCAGCGACTACGGTTTGCGCGGTCTGGGGACGACTTGAGCGACGTCTTTTGGCGCCACGAGTCGGCGTCGATATCGAAGACGTGGCAGTGTTGAGCGAAGCGGTCAACCAGCGCAACGACACAAGTAGCGCCGGAAAATACCGTGTTCCATTGCTTGAAAGCGAGGTTGGTGGTCACCACCGTCGATCTCTTTTCATGGCGTCGACTGATGATGTTGTAAAAAAGGGCGGCGGACCGGGCGTCGCAAGGCAAGTATCCAATCTCCTCAAGGACCAGCAGATCGGGCGTCGTATAGCGGCGGAGCCGCCGTTCGACGGTCGGTAATGATTCCTGTTTGAGCAAGTCGAGAAGCGCCGCCGCAAACGTCGTGAAACGGACGGTATGGCCTTGCTCAATGGCTCGTAACGCGAGGTTTTGCGCAAGCATTGTTTTTCCAACACCACTCTGCCCGCGAAACAACACATTCTGTCCCTCGGAACTGCACGCCACGGGGCAATATTGCGGGGAATCCCGCGTGTTCAGCAGGTTCTTGATCTCGTTGCTCAGCACATTGAAAAACAGGATGTGATGCGTGGAGATGACCGTCTTTAGGCGGTTCGGCGTTTCCCGGAAGAGCTGCACCAGATGATTCGCGACCACGATGGCGTTGTGCTCGTCTAGCGATGAAATCGGGTCGTCGATGTAAATATTCTTAACCCATTTATACGGCCCAGTGCCGTCGTCATCCATCGCCAGTTGGACGATGGCGAGGAAGAAGCACCAGATGAAGATATTCTCCTCGCCCCGCGAAATCTTGATGTTGTCCACGATGGAGGTCGTCCCGCCGTTCACCACGTCTCGGGAAAAGCGCACAATCCTGTCCTCTCGAAGGACCTTTCCCTGCTCGTCCTTAACCGGAATCGTATCCAGACGGAAATCGAATGGGGGGCGTAGAGAAGTTCCAACGGTACGCCTGGAATGTCGCGATCGGTTTCGGGATCCGGTTCCCATGTGCCCAACACGCGCACATACAATTCCCCAATCACGCGTTCGACACGACGCTGCACCGTTTCGCTGGGAAAATTCTTGTGCGCCCATTCCCAAAATGAAAATCGCGGGTGAGGTGCTTTGGCTCGGTCGAGCATCGCGTTGATCCACCGAGCCTGCTCGATTCTGCGTTCGAATCCTTCCACCGCTTGTTCGAGACGCGCGACCTCTTCCTTTAGCTCGCCGATGCTGCGCTGTTTGGCGTGGCCACTCATTTGAACCTCACGCCCTCCAGCACGAAATTGGCGAGCGTGTCGAAATCAACGCCGAATTCGTCCTTCGCTGCCTTCATCACCTCGACGAGCCCCGCATCATCCTGCCGAGCAACGGTTTTTAATGCCGTCACCACTTCGTCGAGCGTCGGCTGCGCGGGTGCATAAAGCACAGCGGAATCGATCCCCTCGATTTCAATCCGCTCGTTTTCGGGAATGCTCTTTCCCAGAAGGCGATTCTGCAATGCCGTCATTGTCCATCGAAAACGCACGGCTTCCGCGTCCGAGCCCAGATAGACAAGCTCCCAGTCGGTGAGAGGATGCCGTGGGTCCGTAAGTTTCGAGGTCATCATGCGGGAAAGACGCGCC
>CAZETM010001604.1:0-1841 GCA_964514885.1 uncultured Polyangium sp.
AGTAATCGTGCAGGTAGTTGTTGTCGAAGAAGAGCTGCGTAATCGAAGCTCGGACTTGGTTTTGGCTCACCGTCGGGCTTTGCGCGGTGTTGTAGATGCGATCAAAAACGCCCGGCGACGTCGTGGTCGCACGATAGTCAGGAGCATTGTTGCTGTCCAGATCGGCATACGCATCGACGTTGTTGCCCGTCGATTGCGTCGCGCCCGCGGCAAGCCACGGGTCGAACGTGTTTTGTGGGTTCGTATTGAATCCGTCGACCGTCACCAAAATGGGCGTCGTGTAAGCCGGCGACGAGCCATCCGGCAACCCGGTCGGATGCGGCGCGAAATCCGCTTGCGGACCATCGGGCGGCGTGAGCTTCGGCGAGCCATCCGACCACACGCGATAGGTCGCATCGTTCGTCAGACCTTGCCGCTGGAGCATCCGGCCGTCATCCGCCGCAATCACGTACGAATACAGTACCGTCGATTGCTCAGTCTTGTTCCAGCCCCAGATCTCGATGTAATACGCCGGAACCAATTGCTCCGGCATGGCGTAATACACCTTCTTGACACGCGCGGGCCTTCCCAAACCAACGTTTTTCGCAAGCGTCTCGGCATTAGCCACGAGATTGTAGAACGAATACCCATGCTCCGGGTTCTTCGTGTCCACGAATGCGCCCGCGGGCACCTTCGTCATGAAGAAATCATTGAATGCTCGAGCAATCACATCCTGCGCAGACAGCGAATACTTCGCCGACCGGCCCATCTTCGGCGCCGCGAGCGGATGCAAATTACCCATGATCGCCACCAGCTCTTGCGTGGACGTCATTAAAATCTTGATCTCGGTCTGGAAAACATCGATCCCTTCGGCCTGCTGCCGAAACGTCACCATGATTCCGCCACGACCCGTGTCGTGTACTTGACCCACTTTCGCAACAGAAAGCGCGCCCGACCCGAGACCATACAGCGACGCGTAATGCTCCAAGTAATATCGCGCCGACGCCTCGGGCCGCGACATGAACGCTCCCGGCGCAATCGGCCCGTCTTGCGGCGCCCAAAACACCGTCGGTACTCCCCGCTTCTCGTCAATACTCGCCACACCCGCCAACATCTGCGGCGGCAAATGCCCACTCGAAAGCGGGCTCTGCAGAGCGTCAGGCGCATCCTCATACGCGTTGTAATCAGGAATGTCGTGCGAACCTGCACGCACCATTGATGCCGTAAGCAACGTTGCCAAAACCGAGGCGTACCGTACAGAGCGTTTCATCATTCCTCCACGCCAGGACTCACACAAACGAGCGATCATGACATGATCGCGATTGCGAAGAATTTTCCACCGATACCTAAACCACCGCCACGCACCAGGCGCGCGAACCCTCTTGTATCTGGTGTCGCGACGAAATGGAAGCGCCTCGTGCAGGATATGGACGGTATTGGCACGCACTCGAGTTCCCGAATGCGCGCAGAAATCTGCGCAGAATGTCAGTTTGGCAGGTTCGGTTATGCCCGGATGACGGAATGTCCCAACCTTCGACAAGCTCACGTTGTGATTATCCTTCGTGAGCTTTGCACCATTGCCGCAACTGTTGCGACCGCAGTTTCAAGAGCCGCGAATGCCCTGGGCCTCCAGCTCGACCGCCCACATTTGCAACCCACTTCCATCATGCAGCGATACTCGCAGCCCCGCCGTTTTGCCGTCAACCTGCAAGAGGCCAAATGATTGCGTAGCTGCCGTCGGCGGCTGATATTCGACGGCGCCCGGAGCCACGCTGCGATAACTCACTTCCGGCCCAAAGGTTTCATCCACCTCGTCCGGTCCGAACGTACCTGCGTGTAATGGTCCTGCGGTAAATTGCCAA
>CAZETM010001605.1:0-1838 GCA_964514885.1 uncultured Polyangium sp.
AAACTATCTGCGACCTATGACATAAGCTGTCCGATCAGCGTTGAATTCGTGCGGATTGATTGTTGGGTCCGGGCTCTGTCAAACAGTCGCCAGCCCTTTTGTGTGGCTCGTCCCTGAGCTGGTCCTCATGCGGCCAAGTCTGCTCGAGCCAGTCCTCGCGAGATCGATGCCGGGCGCGTCAAGATCAATGCGCAGGGCCAATGAAATGGCGTGAGGTATCGCTGACGGCGGATGCGTGGAACATGTGCGGTAGTGACTTCCGCCCCGGGCGCGTTTTGCCCGCCGCTTTATTTCGGCGTTTCGACGGGCGGCGCTTCAACGGACGCGACCTCGTCGCCCGCCAGCATTCTGGCCGACGGCCTCACGCGTTCGGATAAATCCTTTCGCCCCGCCAATCGAAACAGCCCCACCAGCGTATCGGCGACCCCTTGATGACGCTCGGTCCAAGCATCGATTGCTGCGTCGCGCTTGCCCAGCTCATTACCTAATTCTTGCTCCTCGCGCTGCGCGTCGGTGAGCGTCTTTTCGACCGCGACGGCTTTGGCTTGCAGCGTGGAGGCCATGGCGGCGCTATCGAAAGAAACGCCGTCGACGGTGACCGTAAATGGGGCTTCTTGCAATAGCTTGACGACGGTGCGCGCGTGACTGGCCAATTGCGTCGGAATACGAGGCGTGTCACCCGTGAGCCCATACGTCTTCAATGCCGTGGGGCCAAGAGCGTCGATGACCATCGAGCGTACGCGCACGCACGCGGCGAGCAAGCTGGCGGTTTTGGAATCGCGATCTTCGCGCAAGCCAACATCGTCGGCCTTTTCGGCGACGAGACGCAATTCGGCCTCGTCCATGGATTGAGCCGATTGACCCAGCGTATCGGTAAGGAAATCGAAGACCGTCAAAATGACTTCCTTGGTGACGAGGGTGTTCGCGCCCTGCGGTTCAATCGCTCGTGCAGCAAGCGATTCGGCCATCTCCGTGCGATGGGTCGTAGCGGCGGTGATGACATGACCGCTTGATTGCAGGCGATTGTCGACTTGTTTTGATTTCTTACTCACTCGAAATGTCCTTCCGTTCGCGCCAAAGCGTTGGCGCGGGTGGCGAGCATACAGGGTGTGCAGAGCGGTTGTCCAGAGCGACGGTCGCGACAGTGTTCTAAGAAGATCGGAACGGTTTTCGGGCGCCGCGGAGGCGAAGCGAAAGTAGCGGAACGGGCGCGCGGCTGCCCCGGGGGCAACGCAAACGCAACAGAACGGGTGCGCGGCTGCCCCGGGGGCAACGCAAACGCAACAGAACAGGTGCGCGGGCGCCGCGGAGGCGACGCGAAAGTCTTTGCTCGACGCCAATCTTGCCCCCTGTCGTGCGTTCTGGACAAGAGCGCGTAATCGGTGCATGACGAAGCGAAGGAGACCGCTAAATGGCTCGTCGCCGGCTTGTTGCGCTATGCGCCGTCGCTCTCGTTTTGTCCGTGCTTGCAGCTATTCCTTCGTGCACCGATCCCAAATGCATTGAGGGTGGCGAGGGGTGCCCGTGTACGTCGGCGCTGGAGTGCGGTGAGTTTCCAAATGGTTGCTATGCGCTGTATTGTGACGGCACCTGTCACTACGTGGATTTTCCGGTCGGGAGTTCATGTACCATGGATTCCTGCGCGCCACCTGCGCCTTGCAAGCAGGGATATTGCACCGCTGAGCCCTACTGTGTCGAATGCCTGGAAGACGCGCATTGCCCAATGGGTCACACGTGCGAGTCCGGCAATGTCTGCTCACGCTGCGATGATGGCGTGAAAAATGGCGACGAGACGGGCGTGGATTGCGGCGGATCCTGCCCGCTATGCCCTGGAACGT
>CAZETM010001606.1:0-1837 GCA_964514885.1 uncultured Polyangium sp.
CGGGCGGTGGACGTGACCGAGGCAAGCGCGAGCAAATGGGGCAAGCGGCGAAGATCGCGGATCGGATTTATTTGACGAACGACAATCCTCGTCAAGAAGATCCCGCGATCATTGCTGAAGCGATTCGTCGTGGCATTGGCGAGCATCCTGCGGTATTCACGATTCTCGACCGTGAAGTAGCCATTACCACGGCCTTCGAGCGGGCTCGTCCCGACGACGTGGTGGTGATTGCTGGCCGAGGTCCGGAGACCGAGCAGGTGTTATCTTCGGGTCGGCGTGCTCTTCTGGATGCCGAAGTGGCTCGTCGGGCGCTTGGACTGGCCGAAAATGCGCCAAGCGCACGATAACCGTACGGATTCGCTTGACAGAGGCGACGGAACCTGGTTGCCTCGCGCGTCATGCCTCACGTTGAATTGAATGGTCAAAAGATATTCTATGAGGACTCTGGCGGGGAAGGTCCGGCCATCGTGCTTGGTCACGGGTTCTTGATGAACCATACCATGTTCGATGCGCAGGTCCGCGCGCTCGAGCCTCATTACCGCGTAATTCGTCACGATCAGCGCGGCTTTGGGAAAACCGAAACCGACGGCAAACCCTTCACGTATTGGGATTGCGCCGATGATGCCGTGCGCCTTTGCGATTATTTGGGCGTCAAACAAGCCGTCTTCGGAGGCATGTCGCAAGGCGGGTTCGTCACGCTCCGCATCGCACTTCGTTATCCGGACCGAGTCAAAGCCATCGTGCTGATGTCTACGCAAGCTGGTGTCGATGATCCCGCAACGATTGCGGGATATCGTCAGATGTTGAGCATGTGGCGCGAGCACGGCCCCATTGCGCCTTTGCGTGAAACTTTGGCGGGCCTTATTCTGGGCGCTCGGGAAACGTGGGAGCCTTGGTTTTCGGATTGGGCGACGTTGCCCAAAGACGCATTGGTGAATCCTACGTTGGCTTTGCTCGATCGCGATGATGTCGTGGATCGACTTGGTGAAATCACCGCGCCCGCCATCATTTTTCACGGTACGGCGGATGTCGCCATTGGTGTTCAGCACGCACGGCTGATGCAGCAAAAGCTGCCGCATTGCAAAGGGCTCGTCGAAGTGGAAGGCGCAGCCCACGCGCCGAACCTCACGCATCCCGAAGTGGTCAATGGACCGTTGGTGGAGTTTTTGCGCGAGCACGCATCCTGAACATTCGAGCAGACAAACCTAGCGGAATGTGCTAAGGCACTTCTCGTGCCCCACCCCGTTCAGAATCCTCCCAATCCCTGGTCTTCCACGCACGTCGAGTGGCTCGAGGAGCCGCCGAACGCCACGTTGCAGGTGTTCGAGGAACAAGCGCGGAGCATTCTTTCCGAAAACGACAGTCCAGATTTGCCGTTTCGTTTCAGCCTCAATCCGTATCGCGGCTGCATTCATGCCTGCGCCTATTGTTATGCTCGGCCCAGTCACCAGTACCTCGGTTTTGGCGCTGGGACCGACTTCGACCGCAAAATCGTGGTCAAGATGAACGCCGCCCAATTGCTTCGCGAAGCGTTTTTGCGGCCTTCGTGGAATGGTGAGAATATCGTTTTTTCTGGGAATACTGATTGTTACCAAGCGCTCGAGGCCAACTACGAGATCACGCGCCAGTGTCTCCAAGTCTGTCTGGAGTTCCAAAACCCGGTCTCGATCATTACCAAGAGCCGTTTGGTGGCTCGGGACGCGCCTTTATTGGCCGAGCTTTCGGTTCGCGCGCGGGCCATGGTTTTTCTGAGCATACCGTTTGCCCAGGATGAAGATTCGCGCAAAATCGAACCTTGGGCCGCGGTGACCAGCCAGCGGTTTTCCGCGATGCGTAT
>CAZETM010001607.1:0-1836 GCA_964514885.1 uncultured Polyangium sp.
GTCATGGTTTGGCGCTCCTTATTTCCACAGCGACATGCGCGTGGCTTACCGGCTCAGAATTAAACATTTCGCAAATCTTCGCGCAGCGTTCCCGTTCAATCTCAGCAATCTTGTGGGCGAAGCCGACTTTCGGTAAGGCAAGCAAGCGTTCGATCTTGGCTCTACAGTCTCCGCAAAGCCCACCTATCGCCCCACCCGTGCAGGAATGCGCACGTCGCAGCACAAGGCGAGCTTGCTCGCATTCAAGCGCAGACTCTCTCGCTGCTGTGTTTGCATCTCTGGCATCCATCTGCGCCGTGTTGAGTTCCTCTCGTAGTGCGTCGATCTCAGTATTCTTTCGCAGAGTTATTTCGTCCCACGCTCTCTGTGCCGAGCTTGTACAGCATCCGTTTTGCTTTGCCCATAGATCAAACGCATCGGTCATACCTTTCCCACCCTTTCGTCAAAGTCACATAACCCGTCAGTCGAGAGGGAGCTTCGCGATAAGGCCGCTCGCCCCCTCACTTTTTGCGTTAGGCGTCAAACCAAGACGCCGCGCCTTCGCTTCGCCCTTGGTGCCCAGCGGCAGCACTTCGCGGCAGTCGCCGAGGATCAACCAGCATTCACCGATGGTCACTTCTTCAAACATAGTCACTCCTATTTACCGTTTGCCTGCTAACTCTGCGCTCAACACGGACGCGATGCAGCCGCGCCGGTTAGCTCTGCGTTAGAGGGCAGCATGTTCAGCCACCCTCGCATATGCCGCCATGCTTTCCGGCGACTTCGTTTCCCGCTCGTACTCGTTCCACGGCACGATCCGGTATAGCCCCATGATTACCCAACGCTGAAACGCCACAAGGTCTTTGCGCGCCTTGTTGAAAACCATCGGGTACGGCATGATTCCGCGCTCCACCATCCGATTGAATCGGTGCCAAATCCTGTCCCATGTCTCGTTCTTGTCGTATCCGATGAGCATGTACGTCATCAGGTGTTTTGACGGTATTCCGGCTCTTTCAAGTCGATCAACGCCCTTGAAGAAAATCCCCTCGTCCTTGAGGTTGTCCCACGCCGTGTATAGTTGCCGCCCGTTGAATTTGGTGTTTCGATATTCAATAGTCGCCAAAGCCTCGGCAGCTTCATCGTCAATGAGTCGCGTGTTAATACCCTGCGACAAGCACACTCGAAACTTCCCCTCGCGTATCTCGGCGATACGCGCCCGCCAATCCGGGTTGCCGAAAAAATCATTGTCGAGCAGGCTCAACTTCTTCGGGTGCGGCTTGCCGCGCCAAATGTCGGCTATCGTATTCACGCTGCGCGGCTTCCCTTCCTTCTTCGGCACCACACAGAACTTGCATGCCAGCCGGCACCCTCGCTGCGTGAAGCCAATCGAGTAATCCACGTCTGGGTAATCCGCGTAGTCGTGGTGCTCATACTCGCTGCCGATCAAGTCCTCAACCGTGTGCGCGAACGGCGTGCCGGTGCCGCCGACTATTGCGCCCGGCCACTGGTGTTGAAACAGCATCAAGCGCTCTTGCGAAAACCCGAAGATCGCCGAGCCATACACCTTATCGTAGGTCGGTTCAAACAGGTCACGCTCAATCGTCCGCGTCAGCACAACCTCGTCGCCCTGCGCCCGGTGCCAGTGGGCGAGCTTCATCAGTGCCAAGTTCGGCAGCGCTCCGTCCAGTTGGGTAAGCCTCACCGTTGCCATAGTTACCGGCCCTCTAACACGTCATTCCATGGGGCGGGTCGGTCAAAATCAAATCGCAGGGCGCGAGCAGCGGCAGCACTTCGCGGCAGTCGCCGTGCCACAGTTCGCAATTCCCGATTGTCACTTTCTCAGCCATCATCACTCCT
>CAZETM010001608.1:0-1835 GCA_964514885.1 uncultured Polyangium sp.
TCGACCCGCCACGAATTTGCGACCTGACCCGTGGGCGTGTACCTTCGCGCCCGCCACAGGAGGCATGCTGCTCAAATGACCGTCTCAGCCATTTTCGATCCGACAAAGTGGACCCAGGTCGAAGGTTTTTCCTTCACGGACATCACCTACCACCGCGCAGTGGACCAAGGCACGGTGCGCATCGCATTCCATCGGCCCGAAGTTCGTAATGCATTCAGGCCGCATACCGTCGACGAGCTTTACACGGCGCTGGAGCATGCCCGCACGACGTCCGACGTGGGTTGCGTCCTCATTACCGGAAATGGTCCTTCGCCCAAGGACGGCGGCTGGGCATTCTGCGCTGGAGGCGATCAACGCATTCGTGGCAAAGATGGATACAAATACGAAGGCGACCAAGCCCTCAAACCCGATCCCGGACGCCTCGGACGACTCCATATTCTCGAAGTGCAGCGGCTCATTAGATTCATGCCCAAAGTGGTAATCGCGGTCGTACCGGGCTGGGCAGTAGGCGGCGGGCATAGCTTGCACGTCGTGTGTGATATGACGCTCGCCAGCAAAGAACACGCGAAATTCAAACAGACGGATCCGGACGTCGCGAGCTTCGACAGCGGCTATGGCTCCGCGCTCCTCGCGCGTCAGATCGGGCAGAAAAAGGCGCGGGAAATCTTCTTCTTGGGCCTCGATTATTCGGCCGACCAAGCGGCAGCCATGGGTATGGTCAATGCCGCCGTGCCACACGCCGAACTCGAAAACGTAGCGCTCGAATGGGGAAAGCTCATCAATGGCAAAAGCCCGACGGCCATGCGCATGTTGAAATACGGATTCAACCTGCCCGACGAGGGATTGGTTGGACAGCAGCTATTCGCAGGCGAAGCCACTCGTTTGGCGTATGCAACCGAGGAAGCGCAAGAAGGTCGCGATGCGTTCCTGGAAAAACGCAAGCCCGACTTCGGCAAGTTCCCCTGGCATTATTGAGCGGCACTCGTCGGCAATGGCGGGCAGCGCGTCAAGCGACATTACGCTGCCCGCTCGTACGGAAACCCCTCAATACACGTACGGAATGATCCGATACCGCACGCGCTCTTTGTACTTGTCCCAAGCATCGCCATACTTCGCCGCGCAACGCCGGTCGTCTCGCACCGCGCGATCGAAGAGCAGAATGGTCAGGAAGATCCAATAGAACCAGGGCAAGAGGTGCGAAAAGCCCGCCGGCACCGTCCAGAAAAACGCGAGCGCAAGCTCCGGCACGTAATGAAAATGCCGCGCCACGCCCCACCAACCAGACGCAAGCAATAAACTTTCACGCTTCTGTCCATCGGCCGTCGTATACGACGCTCGTATCGCTTCCGGCTTCTTCCCCCAAATCGTCGTTTCTCCGTTCGTAGCTCGAAAACGCTGGCGCTGCGCATCCGCATCGTAATTGATCCAAATCGACAAGACGCCGAGCGCTACCATTCCCGCCGCAACAGCCACGGGCCATTGAATCGGGTGGTCGATCAAATACATGAACGGAATCTCGTACGCCGACGGAACCCACGCGAGCACGCCCCAGCAAATGTAATACCCAAAGCGGTCGTGCATGATGTCGAGCGACGTGAAGTATCCGGATTCCCACCAGAAAAACTTGAACAGGTATACCACCAGCACCGTCACTGCCGCCACCATCGACGTCGATATCACGCCATGCCGCTGCCATTGCGCAAACGCAAAGCAAATCGCAATCGTGCTCCAGCCCATCATCGAAATTCGACAATTGATGAGCTGCTTCAGGTTGACGCCGACCAGGCGCGGATGAAGCTCGGGGCCCATGTCGTTCGGCGACGGCTGCGGTCGTG
>CAZETM010001609.1:0-1835 GCA_964514885.1 uncultured Polyangium sp.
CGGTGAGTCGTCAGCGCCCATCGCGCGAGCACCTGTGCCGTTGTGCCCGTGACCCGACGCCCGTGGTAGGCGTTCCAGAGCGCTGGCAAACTCACGCCACTGTGAGTCCACACGATCCCGAGGGCGGCAGTGACACCGAGGCCGCGGGCCATATAGTGCTGATCGATGACGTCGCGGAATGTCGTCATGGGTCCTCGCCCGCGCGGACTAGTTGATCCGCGACGCGTGAAGGGTTCGCGTATTCCCACCAGGACTCGGTACCGCTGTGCGTCGTGATGGTGCCGGCGTCACGGTCCACGGCTGTGATCGTTGCGGCGGGTGGACCGCCCATGGCCACCAGTAGGCCGTGATGGCAATTAGAGGGCGCGATGAACACGTCACCCGCGCCCGCCCCGGCCATGTTGTATTTTGTAAACTTGACCATTCCCATCCCCCTTTTGGTCACAAACACCACCCGTCATCCACACGCGGCACCCGCTCCCCACGCAGCGCATCGATCTCGCCCAGTAGCCCAGCCACGTCCGTTCCATTCTCGCGACACCACGCGCGTACCTTCGCCATTGCCACCGACTCGATCTGCCTGATGCGTTCTCGCGATACGCCCATGAGTTCGCCGACCTCGCGCAGCGTGAGCCCGCCATCTTCGGTCGCGACATCGATCGCGGCCTTGCCCCACGGGTCGAGTTCGATCGGCACGTCCCACATTTCGCGCGGCGGTTTCGCGCCTAGCCGGCGTGCGCCAGCTCGCTCGGCCCTCAGCGTCGCGTCTCTCTCGGCCTGGCACACCCACCGATACGGCGCACGACGGGTCTTCGGCATGCCTCGTTTGGCGGAGGACACAGATCTGATTGGCGTGCCCAAGCATTCATCGTCCGACCAGTGGAGCGCGCGACGCGTGCGCAATGACGCGACCGATATGCCGACGGTTCTCGCCCAGTCGATCAGGGTCATCGTGCGACCGTGGAATGTCATTGTCACGCTTCGCTGCCGCACGATCACCCCTCCGTTTCGGTCGTCCGAAACACGATGCCCATCGCCAACTCGAGTCGCATCACCCGCTCGTCCTGAGCATCGATGCGCTCCTCGAGCTTGACGATGTCGTCACCGCAGTACTCGATCATGTCCATGGCAATCTGCCGCCAATCCTCGAGATCACGCACGCGATTGGGTAGCGCGAGCGCTCGCCTCAGGTCGTGGAGCCGCTGTCTGGCGTCGTCGTTCATGCGTCACCGCCTTCCGAAAACACGTGCTTGGTCGAGCAGTCGTCACACAGCACAACCAAAAAGTCCTCGTCGTCCTGTTGCCGCCCCATCAAGTCAGCAGTGAGATCGTCATCCTCTGGCACGACGCATTTACAGATCGTGCACACGACGTCTATTGGCACGGTGACGCGTAGTGGGGCGGGGCGGGTCATTGCTTAGACTACGTTCGTGCCCTCGACGCCGCGCTCGACTCGGCGCTTGGTGCGAAGGTGAAGCGATTCCTGCGCTGTCTTGAGCAACTGCAGCGTGATCGCGTTTTCGGCGCACGCAAACGCGCCCGACTGGAAGCCCTCAAGGCGATCGACGAGGATCGCTAGCAAAACCTCATGCGTGATACCGTTCGTGCCCACCTCTTTGATAGGTCCGCGCTGGAATGGCAGCCCGAACCGCTCGTCGCCCTCTCGCTTGTGTAGAGTGATCGTGTATTCGTGGCTGGCATTGCCGTACTTCGCATCAGGATCATCCACCTCAACGGTGATCGCCTGGTTGCATTCGTTGATCTGGTGGCCTGTTAGCGTCTTCATTTTTGGATCTCCTATGGTTGTCTGAAACGGTTCTGATTGGTCGGTCACG
>CAZETM010001610.1:0-1834 GCA_964514885.1 uncultured Polyangium sp.
CGTTTTGGGATGATAACACCCGCTCGTTAGTTCGGTCACGGCAGGCGTTACCCGATAAATCTCGTATTCGCCTGGCGAAATGCCGCAGCCCGTCGTCGCCAGCGCGCTCATTGCAAGCGCTACGCTGCCCAATGTCTTTACGAAATTCATGCCGTTACTCTCCTCGTTGTTAACGCGAACGATTCGAGCCTCATCGTTATCCCACCCACCACCACTCCATCAAGAAACCGCGTAAAGCCTGCTTCAGTCTTGCGCGCTGGGCATTCCAGAGGATGGCGGCGAGTGCCGAGAAGGCTGTTCGTCCGACTCATACAATCCCGACGATACATCGCCCAACCAAGAAAAGCATATCTTTTGTGCCGTCAATCTCTTCGCCGTGATCTCCATCGCCACGTTGCTTTGATCACTTCCGACAAATCGACGGCCCAATCGTGCCGCAGCCACCATCGTCGTCCCACTGCCACACATCAAGTCCGCTACCACTGCATCCGGTACGCTCGACGCCCGCACGATTCGCTCCAGCAACTTCTCCGGCTTCTGCGTCGGATAACCCGTCCCCTCATCCACGATCGGCGTGTTCGCGACCATCGCCGGAATGTCCGTCCACACACTGCCCAGCCGCCGACCCTCGTCCGCATAGTACCGATACGGTTTGCCCCCGATAACTCGCTCCCGATACTGCCGACCGTGCTCGTCTCGCTGCCGAAAATGCATCGACAAGCTGGTCGTCGCAAATGGCTCGCGCAACAGCGGATCCGCCGCGTTGTACACCACCGACTTTCGCTCCGATGCCGCACGCGCATACATCAAAATCGTCTGGTGCGTGACCGCAAAGCCTCGCGCTCCGCGATTGCCATTGCCTGGTACCCAAACGATTTCACCCAAAAATGCTCCGCGACCAAACAATCGATCCACGGCCACTTTCACGTCGTGCACCGTGCGGTGATCGAGATGCACATACATCGTCGCGCCGTGATTCATTCGGTCCCGGATCGCCGACAAACGCGGAATCAACATCGCGACCAACGCATCCGGATCGTACTTGTCGTCGTACGCGATAGGTCCGCCCGTGCGCGTGCGTTTGCCTCGAGTCTCCCCAGGCGCCGTTCGCGCCGTAAACGACGTGCCGACGGCATACGGAGGATCGAGGTACACAAGGTCGAAACGCACATCGGTCGGAAGCAAACCGCACACGTCGACCGCATCGCCATGGCCCAGCATGTTCATGGAGATGCGACCTCGGCGACGCCGTTCGCATCCGGCAAAAGTCCTTCGAGCAGCGCCATGATCATCTCTTCGTCCGTGATCTCGGCAAGCACCGGAAGCCCGGGAAGCCAGGGCCACTTCGGCCCATGCAGATCGCACCCATGCACGAGTTCGTCCGGGGTACACGCGATGCGGAGGTGAAAGTGATCATCATGCGGAGCGCTGTCGGCAGGTTGAAGAAGCACGTTCTCCGCTCGCCAAATCAAGTCCAAGTCTTCACCTCGAGCACGAGCATGCTCGATGAGGAGCGCTTCGAGCCAACTGGCGAGAAAAATCCACTCGACATCGGCTGCGGGAGAGGTGATGAGTGCCTTGACAAACTGCCAGTTTCGTTCGGTGTCGAAGCGGATGAACATGCCCGACGGCGTTTCGGCGAGACCATCGGGTCCGAACAAGACAAACCCAGGGCTCGGGATCGATCGTCCGTCAGGTGTGGTGCAGTAGAGCAAGAGATCGACGTCGCGACCGGTGCGATGGGATCGATGTCCGGTGCGGAATCCGCCATGTTTTCCGGAAAGATCACCGACGAGCATCGGTGCTCCGGGGCGCAAGCGACTGACGACTCCTG
>CAZETM010001611.1:0-1833 GCA_964514885.1 uncultured Polyangium sp.
AAGTGGTGGCGGGCGAACATCTTTTCGTGTCCAGCCTGGTCTCTCGAGGTGTCGAAACGCGTCGTACGGGACGACGCCGACCCATCGCGGCGCGATTCGAAAGGTGCCCAGCTCGCTCGTCGTTGCCAACTCGGGATCGTCTCGAAGCGGATCGAGCGCGTGGCTTTGCCGATCAGGATCGCACGCGACGAACGAGTAGCGCGCGAACGTTCCAGGCGTGCGATCGGACGCATGCAGAAGCGCGAGACGATCGGCACCTTGGTCGCGTAAACGAGCTGCGATCGCGAGTGGATCAGGGGCAAGCGGAAGTTCTCGGCCAACCAGCACGGCGAGTGCTGCTAGCACGACGCGTCGAGATGTGCGTCGGCGAGATCGTCGCGATAGCTTGCTCGCGCATGAAGCACCGTTCTTTTGCGTTGTCCGTGGGGCTCGTGGCGATGTGCTCGGGTTGCCAAGAAGAACCGCTCGAGCGGACTTTGCGCATCGTAACGGGGCTCGAAACCGACACGTTTACGGCGTCGCCGGCAGTGACGAAAGTGCGGATCGAAGTGAAGACAGCGAGCGGTGAAACGTTTGCCGCGGACGCTGTGCCTGGTGGGTCGTTCGATCTGGGCGAGCTTCCGATCGATGAGCCGCTCGGGATCGAAGTGACAGGAACATCAGCCGATGGCCTGGTCGTCGTTCGAGGTCGTTCGCTTGCGGGGGTTTTACCGAGTGCATTTGCCAGCGAGGACATCCCCGTTTTCGTGCAACGTTTGGGCACGTGGGCGCGTCCTCCGGGACGGCTCGATCGCGCTCATGTGGATGCGCCTGCGTGTGTGTTGGGCGAAAGGTACGTCGCGACAACCGGTGGTCTTTCCGCGGCGGATGAAGGCGGCGTGGCGGATGCTCGTGATGGTGACTTCTACGATTTGCTCGCGTGGAACAGCGCAGGTTCGGGCACGTTTCCGGTAACTGCGCGATCGCTCGTCGGGCGTATCGATGGAATGCTCGTCGTGGGTGACGCTGGAGCGAGCTTCATCGGTGCAGATGGATCGCAAGTTTCTGCGCAGGTTCCTTCGGGTTTGTCTTCGTACGCGGATGTCGCGGGAGGCCTCGTCGTCGAGTCGCCTTCGGGCACGAGTTACGTCGTGGGTGCGGCACGCGAAACAGGTGCGACGCAAGGTGTGCTCGGTTTTGGAAAAGATGGCCTGGTCTCGGCGTTGTCGACGGTCGTTACGCGAACGGGTGCGGCGAGTGCATGGGCAGCAGGCGTAGGGCTCGTCGTGGTGGGTGGGAGCGCGACGGGAGCTGGTTTCGAGGTGGTTCCAGAGGGACAAACTGCGTTCGTAACGCGCGACATGCCACCGGATGCAACGGTGGGCGCGGCAGCGGTGACGCTGGGTCAAGGTCGCATGGTGCTGATTGGCGGTGTCGATCCGACGAGCTTGGCGGCACCGACGCGCACGTGGGATCCGAGTTGCATGTCGGCTTGCGCGATGACCGAGATTGCGGACGCTGAGCTACCGGTGGCGTTGATCGGTACGCGAGCATTTTCGCTTGGAGGAAGCCGCGTGCTCGTGGTGGGTCGTGAGGTTTCGGGCGACAAACTGGTGCGGATCTTCGAGGTCGACGTAGACAAACCTTTGGTGGTCGAACGACCTTTGCGCGAGTCGCGGTCTGGAGCGACGGCCGTGCCTGCACCGAACGGGACGTTGGCGATCATGGGTGGAGTGCTCGTGGATGGATCGCCAGCGCTGACGGTGGAGATGTATTTTCCTTAAAGGTTTCGGTTAGATCCCGGGGGGTATGGGGGGCAGAGCAGTCGGCCCGTGTTTTTGCTTTAGCAAAAAC
>CAZETM010001612.1:0-1832 GCA_964514885.1 uncultured Polyangium sp.
CCCGCCGTCGTTCTCATCGCCGCAGTCCTTTTCGGCATGGGATCCAAGTCTCTGCTCAGAGACTACACCTCCGAACTTTTCTACCTCGTGGGCCTTGTCGCCGCGATCGCGATACTCATCGCGAGTTCGTCGCAAGGTGCAGCCGTTCGTCTCGGCGGATTGATCGATGCGATCAAGTCTGCTGCGCGAGGCAAGAAACCCAGCATTCCCGAGGGAGCCTCGGGCGAGTTGGCCGAGGTTTATGACGAGGTCGCTCGTCTCGCCAAACGCACTCAAGAGCTGAACGAAGAAGTCAAAAAGCTCGAAGAAGGCGGCGGAGCGAGCAGCATCAACGTCGACGAAATCCTCGACGTCATGCAACGCGCCGCAACTGGCGAACGCGTGCGTACGCCGGCCGGCGCGAAGCCCGAGATGGCGCGGATCTACTCCGAACTGTCGGGCGTATCAGAGATCGTTCGTGACGCCGCGAGTGCAGCCGAAAGGAAAGCGCTCGTTGCTGAAGAGCGCGCGCATTCCGCAGAGCAACGCGTGAACGCTGCCGAGCTGCGCCTCAATACGCTCGAGCAACGTGCATCGCAAGCCGAGCAGCGCGCGATGATGGCCGAGCAAACCATCGCGTCGGCCGAGCAGCGCTCGAGTGCTGCCGAGCAGCGTGCAGTGGCCGCAGAACAGCGCGAAGCGCAACGTCGCACCGAGCTGGCCGACACGCTCGCCAACGTGGAAGCAGACGTCATCGAAGGCGTGCAACGAGCGGTCTTGGGTGAGCGAGTTCGTCCGCCGTCGGGCGCCAAACCCGAAGTCGCTCGCATCTTTTTGGAACTCTCCGCAATCAGCGAAAGGCTCACGCAAACCGAGCAACAGGCGAACAAAGGCCGCGCCGATCTCGCCGATGCGATGCACATGCTCGAAGGCGAGATCGTCGACGCAGTCGGTCGTGCAGCGTTGGGCGAACGCGTTCGTGCTCCTGCCGGTGCGAAGCCCGAAGTCTCACGCATCTTCATGGAACTGAGCACGCTCGGTGAGCGCACGGCCCTCGCCGAACAGCGCGAACAGAAGCGCCGTTCGGAGCTGGGTGATGTACTCGGCGTGATCGAGGAGTACTTGCCGCGCCTTGGTGATGGCCTCGGTACGGTCATGGGCTCGGTCGAGCAAGCCACGCAGAGCGCACGCGAAATTCACTCGTCGTTCTCGGGCTTTGCGCAGTCGATCGAGATGCTTGCTACGAGCGCGGAGGAATCCAGCTCGAGCATCCTCGAGATGACCGCGACGAGCGACGAAGTTGCCGAGAACGTTGGTGAGCTCGCCGCAAGCGTGCGCGAAACGGTCTCTTCGATCGAAGAGATGGCGTACTCGATTCGCGAAGTCGCCAAGAACGTCGACGGTTTGTCTCTCACTGCTGAAGAGACCAGCTCGTCGATGAACCAGATGGACGTCTCGATCGATCAGGTGCAATCGAACGCGAACGAGACGGCGCGTTTGTCCGAAGAAGTCGCCATGGACGCCGAGAAAGGCGCCGAAGCGATTCTCAAGACGATCAGCGAGATTTACCGCATCAAGGAATCGAGCCAGGAAGCCGTCAGCGTTATTTCGAACCTGAACTTCCGCATCGAAGCCATCGGTCAGATCCTCGACACCATCGACGAAGTCGCCGAACAAACGAACTTGCTCGCGCTGAACGCCGCCATCCTCTCGGCCCAAGCTGGTGAGCACGGCAAAGGCTTCCAAGTCGTTGCAGAACAAATCAAAGAGCTTGCCGATCGTTCGAGCGCCAGCACCAAGGACATCTCGGACCTCATCAAAACGATTCAGCAAGAGTCGAAGAACGCGATCGC
>CAZETM010001613.1:0-1829 GCA_964514885.1 uncultured Polyangium sp.
TGATCGGCGCTTCGTGCAGCGACAGCTCGTGCAGAATGACATCGCCATCCCACACGAAGACGCACTCGTCCTTTGCTGACGTTTTCCGAATACGCCTCCCGAGCGCATCGTACGCGAACTTGACCACGCTGTTATCGACGGCGCGCACTTCGATGAGGCGCCCGAATTCGTCCCACGCGTACACTTCGCGCGTGTGGTTCGGGTAAATCGCCATCGTGCGATTCCCATTAAAATCGTAGCGGTATTCAATGCCGTCCGATTTCAACAGGGCGCCGTTTGCCCCATACTCCTGTGGATCGCTTTCGAACGCTTGTTGAATGTTGCCCGACGGCGTCGGCCGCCGCCACACCGGCCCTAGCCCTGGTTCGTCCGATCCCGTCAATCGAGCGCGCTGATCGTGGAAGTAAAGCGATTTGCCGCGCTTCGAATCGTCGCGCTCCTTCAACAGATCGCCCGGCTCCCACAAATACCGAATGCGGCGCAGCTCGTCCGTCTTATCGAGGAACGACGTTTCCTTTACGCGCCCCGCACGATCGCGCTGCGTGCGTACGGCAATGCCACCCGGCATACGCCGCTGTTTTTCGAGCCCCGCTTTGTCCCGTTCAATCGACATTTGCCAACGGTCGACACCCGTTCCCATGGCAAACGCCTCGACGGCGCCCATTCTGTCGCGCAAAAATGCCGCATCAAAACCAAGTGACGACGACAATTCAGTCACGCGTCCACAAAGATCGTATCGCCGCTCAATCGAATGCGGCCCTTGTTCTTCGCGGACAACCCTTCCCAATGCATCGCGCTCCATTTTCACGTGCACCGATTCATTGATTGCTTCAAGCAAAACGCCGTCCGCTCGATACACGTACCGCGCGGTTTTTCCGTTCGGCGTGTGCACCGCCGTAACTCAAGGCAACCCTTGGGTCTTGATGCGTTCCTCAAGGTGCTCAAGATGGGCAAGGCTGTCACGAAGTGCAAAGCCATATCCAGTTCTACTCAGCTCGTGAACCTCAATTTCTCCCAGCAAAATCTTTGCGGTACCTCGAAGTGCTGCGAGATAGCGTGCAAGGCTAACAAGGTGCTCGGAGATCAAGCTGCCGTCCTTGTCGAACAGTTTCATTTGGATCTGCTCACTGTGTGGAGGTCGGGTAAGGACGAATGTAGATGTATTTTCCCTGAAACCATTCGTTACCTCAAAGTCTGGCAGTGCAAGTCGATGTGCATTGTCCATCCACGATGCCAAATTGATCAGCACGTAATCGCCCCCGCCTTGGGCAGGGAAAAATTCGTCTCCGACTTGCAGGTAGAGAATACCGGTAATCCAGTCAGAAGGCGTTTCTTTCTCAAGTTCGGTGGGCCGCAAGCTGGCGTGTATCTTTATCTTCTCTACTTGCATTGTTTCTTTCCTTTTTCACCTTTGGGATATGCGCTCGTTAGCATTTTCGTCTCTACTTGCAGCCACATCTCAATCGGCGGCCCGGTCCAGAGTCTGTTTTTTACGTGAGCGATATACTTGATTTGCGTTTGTCCTGGAGAAATTTGCGTTCCGACGCGCTTTCGTTTACTCCATGCTTCATCAACCACTTGCATGATTTCGTCTTTTTCGAGAGTCCCAAAAACATCGTTGTTACCACGAATCTGCGGTGGGCTCCCATGCCAGTGCTCGTCGAAAATGTGTTGCCACCTTGTCGACAACCTTGCAGGACCTTTGAACGGCGCCAATCCAAGCGGATCCATCCACCCCATCGGATCCTCGACATACCCATACTCCACCAGCCCTCCCGCCAACCCAATCGGATCCTTGCTGATGTACGCGCCCGTATCCGGGTCGTAAT
>CAZETM010001614.1:0-1826 GCA_964514885.1 uncultured Polyangium sp.
CGCTCCAAGGCGAAGAGGCCGATCAACCCCGCGAGCAGCTTGCGACGAAGCTCAATCGGCACCGAAGAGCCCTCGAACAATCGTCAATAAGCGTCCGTACAGTCGTCGTCGTCTCCCCGGAGCAGCTTGGATGGGCGGGTCGATGGGTGGATCGGGTCAATCGGAGGGGTTCGTCTTTGCCCCTTCCACCCCGGATCGTGCTACGGTGCGCGCCATGCGTCGGTTCACTTCGTACGGTCCCGCTGATCCCGAAGAGCATTTCTGCGTCGAACGCCGCGAGCTGCTCGCTCAGTGTGTCGAGCAACTCGTGGGGACGAATCCGGCCAAAGGCGGTCGCTATTTTACGATTTGGGGCCCGCGACAGACGGGCAAGACGTGGATCATGCGTCGGGCCATCGAGGAAATTCGCGAGCGGTTCGGGGACCGGTTTCTCGTCGGCAAAATGTCGATGCAGGGCGCCATCATCGACGACCACGAACCTCCCGAGGCGTTGTTCAAGTACCTTCCCGACATGTTTCGCGATGCATTTCATCTACGCATTGCCAAACCCGTCGACTGGTCGGATGTGCGGCGCCTGTTCTCATCGACCGATGGCATATTCGAAGGCAAACCGATCATCTTGCTCATTGACGAATTCGACAGCCTGCGACCCGCCACCATCGATCGACTCGTGACGATGTTCCGCGACATTTATTTGGCGCGTGAGAACCATGTGCTCCACGGCTTGGCCCTTATCGGCGTTCGCGCTGTGCTCGGCGTGGACAGTCCTCGTGGTTCGCCCTTCAATGTCCAGCGTTCGCTGCAAATCCCGAACCTGACGCAGGACGAAGTGGTCGAGATGTTTCAGCAATACCAATCGGAGAGCGGCCAGGTCGTCGATCCTGCGGTGGTTCAAGCTCTTTTCGATTCCACGCGTGGTCAACCGGGTCTTATTGGCTGGTTTGGCGAATTGCTCACGGAGAAGTACAACCCGGGCAAAGACAAACCCATCACGATGTCGGAATGGCATCGCGTGTACTACCGCGCCATGCAAGTCGAATGGAACAACACCTTGCTCAACCTCGGCAAGAAGGCTCGAGGGCCCTACCGCGCCGACGTCATGAGGCTATTCACGGATCCCAATGTCGAGTTTGCCTTGGAGGAGGAGTGGTGCAGTTTTCTCTATATGAATGGCATCATCGATGAGGTGATCATTCCGGATGTCGAGAGCACTCCGGGCGAGAAAGCCGTCTGCCGATTTTCATGTCCCTTTGTGCAAGATCGATTGTATCGGAGGTTTTCCCGTGACATGTTCGGCGACAAGGGCCCGATTTTGGCGATCGAAATGGGTGATACGCTCGAAGACGTTTTCACGGCCGAGGGAATCGACGCGCCGAAGTTGCTCGAACGGTATCGCGGGTACTTGAAGCGGTTGAAAGCGAAGGGAATCGATCCGTGGGTAGGTCAGCCTCGACGAGCGGATTTGCATTTCACCGAAGCCGTGGGGCATTTTCATCTTTATGCGTGGTTGCAGAATTCGGTGGGGCGACGTTGCACCGTGAGTCCTGAATTTCCGACGGGCAATGGTAAAGTCGACTTGGTGTTGCAAACGAAAGACCATACCGCCGTCATTGAAGTGAAAAGCCTTCGCGAAGTATGGGAGCTGCAAGATTACCGTAAACAAGCAGCCCGGTATGCGACGAAGCTGGGGCTTACCCAATCGACGCTGGTGGTGTTTGCCCCGGTCGACGATGAATCGGTGTTGTTGCCTTATGCAGGTGAAGCGTTGCAAGACGGCGTGCGCGTGACGACCGTGCCGTTTGGGTGGGTGTGATCGGCCATTGACG
>CAZETM010001615.1:0-1821 GCA_964514885.1 uncultured Polyangium sp.
CACGCCTGCTGGACCGGGTGGGCTGGCATGGAGCGGCACGTCGTATGCAGCGGTATACACGGGCACGGACGATGGTTTTTCGATGCGTTTGTCGATGCTTGCGCCCACGGGCGAGCCGCTTGGACCGGAGAGCCCGATTGTCTTTCAAAACGGTGACAATGCAGGCGGGCCCGTGGTGTGGGTTGGCGATCGATATGGCGTAGCTTGGCAAGATCGGCGCAATGGCGATTACGAGGTTTACTTCACGCTGTTCGACGAAAGCGGGGCCAAGGTTCTGGCGGACACTCAGCTCACCGATGCGTTTGGATTTTCGATCAACACGACGCTCACGTGGTCGGGAACCGAATTCATTGCAGTTTGGCAAGACGAACGCGACGGGATTTTCGATATTTATGGCCAGCGCATTTCGATCGATGGTGCGTTGGTTGAAAAAAACGTCAAGCTCACGCAGGCTTTTAGTGTGGGCAATGAAGCTCCACAAGTAACGGCAGGTTTGTCCACGATTGGTTTGGCCTGGTCACCTGGTGATGCGTCCTCGCATTTCATCAACTTTCAGGTGTTCAATCAGGATCTGACGCCGCGGAGCAAACCGGTTTCGCTGACGGATGGCAACTCCGATTCGGTGTACCCGACGGTGGCGTGGAATCAGGATCGGTATTTGGTCGTGTGGTACGACAAGAGCGCGAGCCCGAAGGCGATTTACGGTGCGGTGGTGGATGAAGATGGAGAGGTCATCGTTGCCCCCAAGGTGCTGACGAAACCGGGGCAATTCCGTTCGCGATATCCGACGATCAAACCGCTCGGCGATCGCGCGTTGCTCGTGTATTCGGACGACCGCGATCAAAATGACGGGTATGAGCTTTACACGCTGATGCTCGATCAGAAGCTCGATCCGCTAAGCCAGGAGCGGCGCATCACGTTTGCCAAGCGGGACAGTTTGTACCCGATTGCGATGTTTGGTCCGGACGGGAATGTGGGCATTCTTTTCCGGGACGATCGCGAGAGCAAGCAGCACGTGTTCTTCACGCGGCTTGGGTGTATCGTTCCCTGATCGCTTGTGGGCCTGCATGTTAAAAAAGCATTGTGGGCACTGCTGCCTCTGTGATATGAGGGAATATCGGAGGGCGACGCGATGGTAGGACGACGCGATTTTCTCAAGGCCTCGACGCTCGCGGGCGTTGGTGCGGGCGTGGTGGGGTGTGCGGGACGTGGGGAGGGGTTGATCATTGCTCCTGCTTCGTCTTCCCTCAAGGCGGACGACATGGACGCCTATTTGGCACAGCTCGATCGGTCGATGAACGTCATTGCGACGGGCGATTCGCCGGTTCCCAAGCTGTTTCCCGATAAAAAATTCGACATGACGGATCCGGTCATCAAAGACGGGGACGCTTTATTGCGGAAAAATCTTCGTTCCTTGTTGCTCGTGGGATCCTTTCACGATTTGCCCGAGGAAGGTCGCGCCTATCCAGGAATGCAATCGCGCATTTGGGATGGAATGACGGAAATGGACGAGGCGATGATGGGCACGCAGAAAGCGATGCTCGATCTGACGCCGACCGAACGAGCGGACATTGGTCGCGCATTGAAGGCCGATCCGGATTTGGGAATGCGGATCGTAGGAGCGCTCGATAACGAGGCTGCAGCGCTCGGAATGCCCATGGAGCGGCGGATGCACCTGCGCTCGCTATCGAGTCACGTGTGCGCGCGACTCAAGCAATCCTCGCCGCTCGCCATTGAGGAATACACGACGAAAGCGCAAAAGTTGATAGCTCGTCCGACCGAATTCGAAGACGTGCAGCGTAATTTGATTGCGGCCATGGG
>CAZETM010001616.1:0-1821 GCA_964514885.1 uncultured Polyangium sp.
CCTGGTCGTAGCGCAACCGCGAAATAGCAGCCGCCCCACCAAGCACGAGCCCCGCCGCACCCAAACGTTGAAGCAGTTCGCGGCGTGAAATGTTACGCATCGGAAGATTTGTTTCTTAGCAAGACCCGCGCGCGGCGACAAGCGGTGCGTTCGTGATCGACGAATCTACTTACTGGTAATCGTCGCCACTGCCACCAGGGGATGCAGGCGGCGAAGGGCTCGGCGGTTGGGGATTCTGAGGAGATGCGGTCGAGACTCCTGGAGGTGTTGCCGTTCCGGGAAGTGGTCCAGGCGCCGGCACTACGCGTTTTGCAGTCTCGAGCTGTTTGCGCAGGTCTTCTCGTTCGGTGTTGCAACCCGCGTAGTCAGCACGCACGCGTTCCAAGTCGTCAGTCAGCGTCTTGAGCTCGGTCTGCTTCTGATCGACGACGGCTTTTTGATCGTCGCGCTCGGTCGTGAGCTTCTGTTTGTCCTGGCCACACGTCTCGCTGAGTTTGTCGTAAAGATTTTTCAGCTCGTCAGTGTCCTCTTTGCAAGCCTTCAACTGGTCGCGATGCTGATCGCGCATCTTGTTCAACTCGTTGACGCACTCTTGCTGCCCGCCGGTTTTGCACAGCTTGGTCTGCGTCTCGATTCGCTCGTCGTAATCTTTTTTGTCGCCACGGCGTTGCTCTTTGCACTTGTCGGTGTCGCTCTGCGCTTTCACGTACGAGGCGATGCAGGTGTCGAGGTTTCCGAGTGTTTCTGCGCCTGCAGCTCTCGCGTTTTCGACTTCGCTCATGAGGCGCAACTTTTCGCGCTTCGAGAAGAACCACAACGCGATGGCTCCTGCGCCGATCATGAGCACGACGACGGCGGCGCGAAATCGCTGTAGCGATGCACGTTGACGCTCTCGGGCTCGCACTTCCGCGCGTTCGATTTCTCGCTCGGGCTCGCGCAGTACATCGAGCTGATTGGCCAAGGCCTTCATCGTGGGACGTTTGGCCGGGTCAATCGCGAGCCAACGTCGCAGAGCGTCCTCGATCTGTTCGCGCGGTTCACCCTCGGCTTCCAGCAACGTGCCTTCAGGCAGCGGGACCGTCGCGCGAGTTCTGAGCGACTTGATGAGCTCTTCCAGCGAGTTTGCGTCAGTTCCTGGGAACTTCGACTCACCGATGAGCGAAACGAGGATCGTCGCACCGAGGCAGTACGTGTCCATTTTCTCGGACAGCGAGACGTCGACTTCGCCGCGGAGCATTGCGAGTTGTTCCGGCGATGCATACAAAGCCGTGCCCGCGACAAACTGTGCTTCGAGTTCTGCTGCGGCGCCGAGATCGAGCAGGATGGGATGCACGCGACCGCCGAAAACCGCGAGGAAAATGTTTTCCGGTTTGATGTCTTGATGGCGCAAGCCGGCTGCGTGCAAAGCTTCGAGACCACGGGCGACGGCGGTGAAAATTTCGTACGCTTCGCGTAGATCCAAAGGCTTGCGAGTAAGTCGCGCGTCGAGCGTTTCGCCTTCGTACACAGGCATCGTGAGCCACACGTAGTCGCTGGTCGTGCCGTGATCTTTGAGCTGCACGACGTGCGGATGACCCACGGTCGCGAGCATGACGAGCTCGCGCTCGACGTTGCGGCCCGCGTAATGGGAGCGGGGCAAGAGCTTGAGCGCAACTTGATGCTCGGGTACGTCCTCGCGCTGCGCGACGTACACTTTGCCAAACATGCCCGAGCCCAAAAGCCGCGTGAGCCGATAGACGTTGCCTACGACGTCGCCGACTTGAGGCAGCGGGATATTGACCGCGGAATCGGTGGCGGACGAGACTGCTTCCGATGGCGGCG
>CAZETM010001617.1:0-1821 GCA_964514885.1 uncultured Polyangium sp.
TCATCAACAACAAAATCGGCGTTCGAGCAATCTCGACCAGGTTGTTCTTCTTGATGTCTTCGAACGTGATGCGATTGTCGGCCGAACGCGACGCAAACAAATTCCATTTTTCGAGCCAAATGTCGATTTGGTTGACCACCGCTCTTGGAGCCGACGTCATGCCGCCACGTTGCTGAAGCCCGAGCAGCTTCAAAACGTGAATGCCGTTCTCCGCCATGTCCGCAGGCAATGCACCAGGACGCGAAAATAAAATGAATCGATGCTTGTCCGTTGCTTCGTCACGCAGACGTGCAAATAGTTTGTCGAGTTCTCCTGGAGCAAACAATACCTCGTCGAGTCCATCGAAAATGAACACCGTTCGTTGGTTCTGATCCGGCATCGTGAATGCGTCGTCGTCTGTTTTCAGCGACAAACCAAAGTCATCCGCTTGTCGCTTCCACGCGCGACTTACGATGCTCCCAAGGTCGAACGAATCCCTCCGGAAGTCGGGGGAACAGCGAATATACACCGGCAAAAACACATCCGACGCGTGCCCGCGATGTTTCAACCATTGCTCCGCGTGCATTTGGCAAAACTTGCGCGCCGTCAGCGACTTTCCACACCCAAAATCCGCAATCACCGCCGTCACTCGGTTCGTCGATTGGGAGAGACCTGCCTCGAGCAGCGATAACACCGGGCCGGATTTGTCGAGTGCTTCGCCCGGCCCGCAATTCACGAGTTCCGCTTCCGGTTCGACGTACACCTCGTCGAGTGGCATAAACGGCAAGGAACTGCCCGGGGCCATTCGATCCGCTGGGACATTGCCAAAAACATGCCGCGCGCCAAACGATGCGATATCCCCAAGCAGCATTTCTTGAACCACGCGCTGCCGATACATTCGCATGTCGCGTACTTGCGTGCGTAGTGCTTCTCCCTCCGCGCTGGCCAACGCTTCCCAATACATCAGCAGAAAGTGCCGCTCGAATTGGCGACGCGTCGTATCCGTCACATGCATCAATTGGTCCTCGCCCCTGCCATCCGCGAGCAAGGATTCCTGCGCGGAAAACACGTTCCACAACGCGCGGTAATACGACGTATCGAGCGGGCTGCCGGTAAGCTCATCGACCAGTGCTATTTCACCTTTGCCCGACGGCAACCAGCCCACTTCCCCGCCTGTGCCGCCGGCTACGTGCATCCGGGCTTCGATTTCGCGCCGCCGTCGCGCCTCGATATCCGATGCAAATGGACGCCATTTCGACGTGGGCACCATCCGTTCCGACCCGGCCCAATGCATACGAAACGCTTGACCAAACGACAACGTGACCAGCGCCAAGTGTCTGGCCACGAGCGACGGATTGTTTTGCTTCGGCGACAAAGCGCCTGCCAGCGTGTCCACGAGACCGCTTTCGCTTACCAGCTTCAAGACGGATTTTCCAGGCGTTGTTGTGTCGAAGTCCATGCATTTGAGCAACAACTTCGACAATGTTACGATTGCAGTCAAGGGTTCCATGCGGTTCACCGTTCGTTCTGGGAAAAGGATCGCCGTCGCATTCTCGAATCAGCCGAGGGCACTCAATGCCGCCACGCGGTGATGTCTTGCGGCTCGAGCAGCACGCCGCCACCTTGGGCATCGATGAGTCGCGCGCCCATCGTGGTAAAACCAATCGCGACGAGTGGCGGTGCATCGGCTGGATGCTCGTAATACACGCCCCACCGCGGCGCGCCCAATCCGGATCGGCGCATCACTCGACGTTCGGTCACCAGCCAGGGCACGCCCACCGGATCCAATTCCATAGCCACAGGCAAACCGGCAGCATCGACCGGTTCGGGCGCACCACCCGC
>CAZETM010001618.1:0-1820 GCA_964514885.1 uncultured Polyangium sp.
TCTCCATCGTCCACGATGGCGGCAGGCGCAGCGCTCGTGCTTGGTGCTCTTCGTGCGAAGGAGGGACTCGAGCCCTCGGTCCGCGCGATGCAACGTGGTGTTTTGCCGCTCGAATATGGGTTGCGAGCGCTTGCTGCGATGGGCTCGCCCGATGCGTTGCCCGCAGTGCTCGAACTGCTTTCCGATCCTGATCCCACCGTACGTCGTGAGGCGATTCGAGCGGCCACGGAGCTGCTCGATCCGACGCGTCCGGATGGTCGCGCGGTTGATCCGGCACGCACGATGCTCCTTGATGCAGCAACGCCCACGGATGAAAAAATCTCGCTCGTGCGTTTGCTTGGACGAACCGGCTCGCCGCGTGCACAAGCCGTGCTCGGGTCGCTTGCGAGCACCAAGTCGCACACCTTGCGTATGGGCGTTCTCGAAGCGTTGGGAGCGTCGGGCGCGTTTGGCACTGAGGTCGAAGCGGTGCTGCTTTCCGCGCTCGATGACGAATCGCCCGAGGTGCGTTTGATGGCCGCATCGTCTCTTGCGCGAGGTGGAGGCGGGGCGGTGGCGATCAAGCTGCTCGAACGTCTCGCTGTCGCAGCGGAGCAGGATCGTGGTGCGCTTGCACTGGGGCTAGCCGGCGCGCTCTCACGCACGACGGATGCAGCGGTTGCTGAGCGAGTGGCCAAGGTTTTACCTTCCACACCCGACACGGCGCGCGATGGTTTGCTCGAGGGCCTCGGGCGTATGCGTGGTGAGGCGAGTGGCAAGGTCTTGCGTGGGTTTGCCCTGCTCGGCATCGACGATCGCCGCAAGGTGGCTGAAGCCTTAGCGGGTCATCCTGAATCTGCTTCGCTGCTCGTATCGATGTTGGGCGATGCGGATCCGTCTGTCCGGGCAAACGCAGTGTGGTCGCTGGGAGCGGTAGGCAAACGCGACGCGGTGGTTTCGATATCCAAACTGCTCGCAGATCCGGACGTAGCGGTCGCAGGCAATGCCGCGGGGGCGCTTGGTCGCATTGCGGCGCGTGAAGCTGCGGGCGCGGACGTGCGTCCGGTCTTGTGTGCGGCATTATCGGATGGCAGGCCGTATATTCGGGCCAATGCATTGACCTCGCTGGGGCTTGCGAGTGAGCGGTGTGATGCGGGGCTTATCGAGGCGCTCTTGGTTCGAGATCGATCCGAAGCCGTACGATTTTCCGCGGCGGATTATTTATGGCGCGTGTCTGCTGCAAAAAATCCGATGGCCGAGCCCACTCGCCGAGCTTTAGCGCGTTGTGCGAGTGAGGACCGCAGTGCCAAAGTGGCCCTCCAGTGTGTGCGTCCTTCGCCGCAAATCACGGGCACTGATGATGTCCTCGTATTCGTGGCGCCTGCGGGAGCGGACGAGCCTCAATCACGAGCGCCCTATGCATTCGTGCGAGGTGATGGTCTGATTCGAATGGGAATGGCAGATCGTCGAGGTGCGTTTTTTGAATTCGGCGTGCCGCGAGGAGCCATTCGATTGGCGGTACCTGCGCAGCTAGCGCGTTGAATATTGGTTTACGCCAAGATGTCCTCGCGACGAAGCGGCGATCATGGTATTGCTCGATTTGTGCCAACCTGCGCCAGCGCGCAGGAGCAGTGTTTTGATACATTGAGCGGGCATTGACGCGGTTGTGCTTTGGGCATGCCTTTTGCCATAAGCCCCAGAAACATTGGAGGGTTTCATGAATTCGAGGACTCATCTTGGCTGGTTCACCTTGGCGTTGTCTTTTGCAGCCCTTGGCGTGGCCCTCGGTGCTTGTGCCATTGAGGGCGATTTCGATGGCACGGGGCGCGAGGTGGAGCCCC